>DAOWJR010000078.1 GCA_030640275.1 Actinomycetes bacterium
TTAAAAGACCCCACCGTGAAGTAAGGGTCTTTTAATTTTTGTCGAAGTATCTCGGTCCCTCGAACCGAGCACAAGCCTGCTCTAAAATTAAACGCTCTCAAACCTTCTCCATAATTCTACCAAATCTTATCCACCAATCAAGGAAAATGAATTTTGGCAGTTTCGGCAGTCTATAAAAAAGGGAATATTAACTTTATTGTGGGTTCTGTCAGTCTATAAAAAAAGAAAATAGGAAATCTTAATTTTAAATTGATTTAATAATCTCTAACCTTAAAGGGATTTTACTCTTTTAATAGAATAAGGAAATACGGCAATTTTTGGGAATGCTATTTTCCTATACCGAAAGGGAGTGAATAAATGATCACCACAAAAGAAGCAAGTTTAAGGTTAGGGTTATCGGATAGAACCATAAGAAACTATTGTTATAAGGGAAAGCTAAAATGTGAAAAAAGAGGCAAGATTTGGTATATAGACGAAAGTAGTTTAGATGATGTTTTAGAAGTTAAAATTATCGGTAAAGAAGAAGCGGAAAGGAAAATAGGAAAGGAATATGAGGAACCCTCAAGCAAAAGTTTAGCTCTACCACCATACTACTTATTAGTCAGAGAGAACGGATATTTAAAGGCTCAAGTAGATATTTTTAAAAATCAGATTGAGGAACTAAAAACAAAAATTAAAGTATTAGAGGATCAACTAACATATCAAAAAACAAGCTGGATTAAAAGACTATTTAAGAGATAACTAAAATATGATAAAAAAGGTTGGTGAAAAATGAAATTGTTTAAAAAAATATTTCGAGTAATTGTAACTTTTTTACTGGTTATTATCCTTTTAGTTGTTATATCTTTATCAGCTTCATTTACTAGTTGTCTTGATGAAATAACAATTACAGAGGAAACAGAATTAAGAACAGAAGAGGAAGTTACAGAAGCAACAACCGAAGAGGCTACAGAGGAACCAACAACAATTGAAGAAGAGACTACTGAAGAAACAGAGGAAACAACTGAGGAAGAGATTTCTGAAGTCCCAAAAAAAGAAACAGCGTATGTAAAAAGAGTTATAGACGGAGACACCATAGAGGTAGATCTCAATGGAAAAGTTTACAAAGTAAGATATATTGGTATAAATTCTCCTGAATATAATCAACCGTTTGGTGATGAAGCAACTCAAGCAAACTCCTCTTTAGTTTCAGGTAAAACTGTAATATTGGAGAAAGATGTTTCAGAAACAGATAAATATGGAAGATTACTAAGATATGTATATGTAGGAAATCTGTTTGTAAATGCTCATCTTGTTAAGTTTGGCTGGGCTCAAGCTGCTACTTATCCTCCAGATGTAAAATATTCAAGTTATTTTGTTTCCCTTGAGAGAGAGGCAAGAGAAAATAATGAAGGTTGTTGGTTTATACCAGAAGAAACTGAGGAAGAGCCACCACCTGCCGAGGAAGAGCCACCAGCACCTACTAAAATGTTTGTAGGAAGCAAAAAATCCGATGTTTATCATTATTCAAATTGTAGATATGTAAAGATGATAAAACCTGAAAATATAATATGGTTCTCAAGCGTTGAAGATGCAAGAAATCATGGATATAGACCTTGTAAAGTTTGCAAGCCACCAGGGTAAAAGAATAAAGTAAATGAGAACGAAAAGGTCAATGCTTTAATTAAGCCTTCAGCTGTTTACTCCGTACTTGACAAGTTAAAAGATAAACAAGATCAACCCTTAAATCCTCTGCAATCCTGGAGTGAATATAAGAAATTTAGCATTAATCAGATTGAGAATGAGTGAATTAAGGGGAATTGGAAACATTGCATAATAGGAATTAGAAATCAGGCTACTATTGAAGTAAGCTCCGAAGATGGGGACGCCTTCGGGCATTTTCAAGTTTTTGTGCGTTGCTATTTACGTGTAGATATGCAAATTGCCAGAAATATGGCATTTTGTAAAATTGCTGGAGCTGCAAGCTCATAACAAACTGTTTGTCTTCCGATCCCACTGGGTCGATAGTAATTTAAATCCATTGACCCAGTTAAAAAAAGTTAAAAATTAATAACATCTTAATCTAATTAGGGTGTTTATCTTAATTAAAAGGGTAAGCACTCTTTTATTTTTGCAAAAAAAGTGGAAATATAAAAAATTTTGTATTTTTTATTTGACATTGCATAAATTCTCTGTTACTATTACATTAACCACTTAACAGTGCTCACTGCAATATAGTCCTTAAAGTATTGTTTCTAAAATTGGAACGAAGATGAAAAACAAACAAAATTATTGTAAAATTAAAAAAGGGATTTGCTTTTTACAATGTAAAGATTATAGGAATGGTAGTTGTCCGGGTTTTTATTCAACAATTATTTTACATAACGATACTATTAACATACCTTTATATAATGAATTTATAGATAATTATTATAAGGATATTATTATGGAAATTAAGAAAAAAGGTTACATCACAAAGCAGGAAATTTTTCAAATTTTAAAAGAAAAATACAAATTAAATTTTTCAAAAAGAAATTTACAGTTTTATATCAGTGAAAAATTAATAGAACCTGGGATAATGGAAAGATTTCCAGGAATAAGCGGATCAGTATCATTTTATAGGGAAAAAATACCATTATTTATCTTTGGTATTAAGGAATTACTTAAAAAACATAAATTGACCTTAAAAGAGATAAAAAAATATAAAAACCTAGTTTATGAATTTAACCAAGATAGTTTAGCTGATTATCTTTGCTTTGATTATTCAAAAAAAATTAGCAATCTTGAACAATCTAAATTCCTTACTGCACTTGAGTATTTTGCTTTTGCAGAAGCAGGTATTAAATATAGCAGAAAAAAATTCCTACCAGTGCATAGAAGCACTATTATTGATAAAGTCGATAAAGTCGAAGAAATCCGTGTAGTATTAAAAGAACATCCTCCAAAATTTGCAAAAGTGCATTCTCTTGTTGATTTGAAAACCATTAAAGAAGTTGTTTTTAAGAAAGATGGTTTAATCGAAGTAATAAATAATTAAAGGCGGGTAAAAAATAATATAATGAAAAATTAACCAGTTTTTAAAAGTATATTTAGTACTTAATATTTTAGCAAACAAGAAAAATACTATAGTTTGAGGCTAGGTGATAATTCTATAATTAATTTTAAAGTAATAATTTAAAATAAAATAAAACTAAATAATTAATTAATTAAGACACTCATTTTTTGGGTGTCTTTTTTATTTGATAAAGGACTGGTAATAAAATGCAAAGCAATATTAATGTTTTTAGGTTTTATAAATCTTTAGAAGATATAAAAGACATTTTAGATGATATATATGGTATTGTGTTTGAAGAGGTTAAAGTCGAGCTTTTAAAAAGTGAAATAAACTAATATTATTAAATTATTAAATCATTAATATGAGGTGTTAATATGAATAACGAAAATGTAGCCTGCTATGTAAGAGTATCAAGCTCCCTTCAAGCTGGTAAAGACAAATACAGCATACCTGAACAAAAGGACATCTTAACTAATATTTGCACTAGGAATAAATGGAATCCCATATTCTTTGAAGATATTGGATTATCTGGGGAGACAATTAGAAAAAGACCACAACTTAAAAAAATGCTCAAAGCTTGTAGTGATGGCACTTTTAAAAATGTTCTTGTAACAGACCAAGACCGGTTGACTAGAAATCTTAGGGATTTACAGTATATAAAAGATATCTTCATAGAAAATAATGTCAAACTTGTCATAAATGGAAATATACTAGATTTAAAAGATGAAGATGATGATTTTAAATCAGATATAGACGGTATATTTAGTAAAAGAGAACGAAGGATGATCGCAAAAAGGACAGCAAGGGGGAAATACCAAAAAGCCAAGCAGGGTAAAATACCGACTTCTGATTATAATATCGCCTATGGCTATAAGTGTGATGATAAAAGCAAAATGGTAATAAATAAAGAAGAAGCCAGAGTTATAAAAATGATATTTAACTGGATAGCAAATAAAGGTCTTAGCTGTTATAAGATTGCAGAAAAGCTAAATTCTCTAAAAATACCAACTAGGTCAAAAAGCTATGGCAAAATAATAAGATCAAGAATAAACAATAAGATATATGAGGCTAAATGGACTAGAAGCTCAGTAAATCATATTGTAAGAAAAGAATTGTACTTTAAAGATAAATATAAATATACAAGTAAGTATTATGAGGAGCCAGTCTTTATTGATAAAGAACCAATTATATCTAGAAAACTTTTTGAAAAGGCAAGAAACCAAAGCACTAAAAATAAAAGTTTTAAAGGTAGAGGGGCAACTGCATTATATATCTTGCGAGGTAAAATGAGATGTATGAAATGTGGTAGGGCTTATGTTGGTAGTAGGTGGCACTCAAAGAAATCAGGGAAAACTAGGTATTATTATCGTGATTTGGGAAAATCAAATAAAATAAGGGAACATGAGGAAAAATGTACAAGTGCTTCAATAAAAAAAGATTTAATTGAAAACATAGTAAAGAACGATATAAAAGAATTTTTAGTTAATCCTAAAACAATAGAACTTTATCTTGATACTAACAAAAAAGAAGAAAGCGGGCTTGTAGATATTAAATATCAGATAATAAAAAACAACTCAGAAATGGAAAGACTTATAGATTTATATTCAGAGATGTTTATTAATGACCCAGTACAGGAAAAAATCATCAAGGAAAAGATAAAAGAAAATAAAGAAAAATCTAAAGCATTACTAGCTTTAAAATTTGAAATAGAAAATAAAGCAGAAATATTGAAGATAAAAAAAGATAATCTTAGAAATATATCATACCTTCTTGAAAAAATAGGAGAGGGGATAGAAAAACTTAAAGACTATGAGTGGAAAAGAATTATTGATAAGTTAGTTGATAAGATTGAAATAGATTCGATTGGTGGACCTGGCAAAACTGTTAAACTGGATATTTATATAACCTATAATTTCGATGAAATAGTTAGTGAAAAACCTTCTCACTGTACGGACCAAGTCCATAGTGCATCCAAGAGAAGCTCTAAGACCTGCAATACGTGAAGCAGCTGCATCTATAATTTTTATTCATAATCATCCTACCGGAGATCCAACGCCAAGTAGTGATGATATAGCTATAACTAAAAGGTTAGTGGAATCAAGTAAAATAGTGGGAATTAAAGTATTAGATCACATAATAATTGGAGATAATAGACATTTCAGTTTTTCTGAGGAAAACCTGCTATAAATTAGCAGGTGAGGTGTAAAGCAAGTACTACTTTTTTATCTTTTGGAATACTATTATATGTTTTACAAGCTCTTTCGCTTTTTTGAGCCATAAGTTTTATATTGTTTTTTCTTAAGATTTCTTTAACTTCATCTGAAACAACCATAAGTCCAAAAGCACCTGTTCCAACAATTAATATTTCTACCTTTTCTTTTATTATATCTCTTATATCTTCTGGAATTAATTGATGACCAGATTTTCTCCACCAATTAGTTTTGATTTTATCTGGGTATATAATCAAATCAGAATTATATGTTTTTTCATCTATTACAATTTTTCCAAAACTATAAGAGTTTATAATTTTTCTCATTAATTTTTCTTTGATATATAGAAATTCTTTGAGGTCTATATAATTCTATTATTTTTATAATAACTTTAATATAATAGCTTTATTCCAATTCAATATTCACAATTTTAGTTAATAAAATTATTTCAAATTTAATACTCTATTTATCCATTTATCAGGATTTTTAATTTCATCAATAGTTGGGATATTTTTTTCATTCTCATAAAGTAAATTTAATCCAATCATATTCATTTTTTTATGTATATAATTAGCAAATTTCTGTCCCATCTCATACTGTTTAAGCTTTAATTCAATACCGATGATTTTTCGGAAAATCTTTTCAACCGGATTTATAATTTTTCTCCTATTTTCAAATTTTATTTTCAATGTTTTAAAACTTGAGATCATTTTACTTCCGATTTCATCCATAACAAAATTACTGTATCCTTCTAAAACAGTCATTAATGCTTGAATTCTATATAATATTTCTCTTTGCCCTGGAGTAACCAAAGAAAAAAGAATATCTTCACTCTGAAATTTATTTATTACCTCATTAATATTTTTTACATCCAATTTCTGGATTCTTTCAGCAGCAGATTCTAAATTTAAAGTTGCACTTTCTATAAATTCTTTTAGTAGATTTTTATAATAATCAACAATCCAATTATTAGAGTTGAATTCAAGAGCATGTGTAACTTCATGAAGAGCTATCCAGAACCTGAAATCCTTGGATGGTATTTTTAGCATTTTTTCCAATTTAAGTAAATTTGGTGCTACAAAATAGATTTTACCTCTTTCACCATACGGAAGACATAGATCATATTGACCTAAAACATTCTTAGCCATGTAACCCAAAACTAACCCAATTTCCAAAGTGATTATAAATGGACTAATTTTATTAAGTAGTTTACTTATTGAATCAGTTGCTTTAGATTTTTTATACTCTTCTACTACTTTTTGAGTTAATGGTTCCATTAATGCCTTAAATCCTTTTATATTAGCTTCGATCCAATCCTGTCTATTAATAACCTTTGTTGAAGCGAATTGGAAAAATTGTAGATTTGTAAAATTTGAAGTCAAAATCTCGCTTGCTCTTACTAATTCCTCAAATTGTTTTTGCATATCTAAAGATGGCATCTCGTCAGTTTCACCTGAGATTGCAATCCTGATAGCTAATTTTTTAGCATATTCCCAGTTTATAATATCTTTTCTACCTTCAAATAATTCTTCAACTTCTTTAATTACTGGATGATACATATTCATTTTACTAAATTAAAAAATATCCTTTCCTTATAAAAATCTATTAAAAGCATTATTAATAATTAGAATTTATTATTCTACTCAATCTAATTATAAGTGTAAAATACAGCTAAGATTAAAAAATTTTTAAGTATAAGTAAATTCTAATAGTTCTACTAAATTGTTAAGATATTTATAAATATCTTTTAATATATTGATATATTAAAATATTTATATTAGAATTTTATTTGATACAATTTTCGTATAATTTTTGAAATATTTTTTTGTGGGCCCATAGCTCAGCTGGTTAGAGCAGCGCACTCATAATGCGGAGGTCCCAGGTTCGAATCCTGGTGGGCCCACCATTTTTTTGCAAATTTACATTTACTTGCGGAAAAATGGATATCAAATATATAACTCTTACTAAACTTAAGAGCCTTATTGTTAAAAAGCCAGGAGTAAAGAAAGCTAAAGTTGTAATTGTTCCAACAGGGAAATTTATATGAAAATTGAAAAAGCATATAAGACTTACATAGCTGATATAGGATTGTTTTATGCTGCTGCAATATGGGGTTCAACATTTTTTATTGTTAGAAATAGTCTGCAATATATTAACCCGGTGATATTAGTGGGTTATCGTTTCTTTCTTGCAGCCTTAATTCTTGCAGGTATCTTAATTTATCAGCGCAAACCTTTGTTTTCAAACTTAAAAGAAGGTTTTATCCTGAGTCTATTTCTTTGCTTTCTTTATATACCACAAACTATTGGTCTTGGGATTACTACAGCATCAAAGTCTGGTTTTATAACTGGACTTTTTGTTGTTTTTGTACCATTTTTTCATCTTATTATTTTTCGAAAACCATCTTCATTTCCAAGATTGGTTGCGGTGTTCATTTCTCTAACCGGGTTATGGTTCTTGACTGGAGGATTAAAAGATATTAATAAAGGAGATCTACTGACTCTTATAACAGCAATGGCTTATGCAATCCATCTTTTATTTACAGATAAGTATGTGAAAAATAATATTGATCCTTATATACTAAGTTTCCAACAATTTCTATTTGTTGGTCTGATAAGTTTCATCACTGGAGCAATTTTTAGACTTCCATTTTCAGTTTTATCTAAAAACATCATTTGGGTGATTTTATTTCTAACTCTTTTCCCAACAATATCAGCCTTTATTATTCAGCTAACTGCTCAAAAATTTACATTACCCGTAAGAGTTTCTCTTATATTTGCCCTGGAACCTGTTTTTGCTGCATTATTTGCATGGACTTTGGGTGGTGAAACTTTTATTCTGCATAGGGCATTTGGAGGTTTGTTAATATTTTTAGCTATATTAATTTCTGAAATACCTATAAAAAAAAATAGACTTTTTTTAAAAATTCCTAAAGGAGGATAAAAGAATTTATCACAAAAATTAGGTAAGGATTAATTTAAAAAATAAAATAATCATTTTTTCAGAATTTAGCAGGATACAGATACTTATTAATATATATATTTAATATTATTTTTTATTAGTATATTAATTAGGATTAGGAACTTAATTTTAATAATATGAAATTAGCTTTAAGTGGTGGTAAGATAATAACACCTTTTGAAATTATTCAAGAAGGAGTTATTTTAATTGAAAAATCAATTATTAAAAGTGTTGGAAAATTAGATGAAATTTCTATTCCCAAAGATTTTGAAATAATTGATGTTAAGAGTATGATAGTTTGTCCTGGATTTATTGACATTCATTGTCATGGAGGAAATGGAATATCTTTTAATGAGGATTTACCTGAAAAATTTTTAAATTACTCTCAATGGGTATCATCAACAGGAGTTACATCATTTCTTGTGACTATTGTTCCTACAACATTTGAAGAAACAAGAAAAAAATTAGAAAAAATAATAAGAATATTTGAGTTTTCAGAATATTTTTCAGAACCATTGGGTATTCACTTAGAAGGTCCATTTTTAAATCCTAAAAAACCTGGGGCAATTGATTCCGAATGGATAAGAAATCCAGATTTAATTGAAATGTCATCTTATATATCTGCTTCAAATAATAAAGTTAAAATGGTAACTATGGCATCTGAACTTGAAGGTTCTGAAGAAGTCGCAAATTTACTTAAGCAAAATGACATAATTATTAGCTTAGGACACACCAATGCTACATATGAGCAAACTAAAAAAGCCTTTAAAAACGGATATAGTCACATAACTCATTGCTTCAATGCCATGAGAGGATTTAATTACAAAGAGCCAGGAGTGGTGGGAGCAATATTGCAATCAAAAGGAATATATACAGAGATAATTTGTGATGGTATTCATGTTTATCCCTCAAAAATAAAAAAGCTTATAGATAATATCGGAGTTGATAAGGTAGTTTTAATCACAGATGCTAATAAAGCAGCGGGTTTAGGTGACGGTAAATATAATTTTCTTAATAAAGAAATATTAGTTGAAAATAGAAAAGCAACACTTAAAGATGGTACAATAGCTGGGAGTGTTATAAATATGAATGAAGCTTTTAAAAATATGGTAAGAATGGTTGGTACTTCAATTCAGGATGCAATAAAAATGGCAACTATAAATCCAGCAAAATCAATTAAATTTGATAAAATTTTAGGAAGCTTAGATGAAGGAAAAAAGGCTGACATAGTTGTAATGGATGAAGATTTAAATTTATTATTTACTATTAAGAATGGAAAGACTATTAAGTATGAGTAATAGATCTGACCCCACAATTTTACTTGATTTGCAAAAGACAGATTTAAGGGTTGATGAACTTACTTCAATTAGAGAGAATCTAATTGAAAGAGAGGAAATAAAAAAGTTAAACAAAAGAATTAAAGAATTAAGAAAGGAAATTGAAAATCTTTATCAAGAAAAACACTCCACAGAATTAGATCAGAAAAGGATAAATGACGAGATATCCATTCTAGCAGTGAAAATTAAAAGGGAGGAAGAAAAACTCTATAGTGGTAGAATTACAAATCCCAAAGAGCTTGAGGGTATTAATAAGGAAGTAATTTTTCTAAAATTAAAAATGGATAAAA
>DAOWJR010000050.1 GCA_030640275.1 Actinomycetes bacterium
AGCTGGTATCACCATCCATTCACCATTCTGTAGAATCCAGGCTTTATCACCGATGCGGATTACTTCAAACTCCTCACCACTACTCAAATCGGTCCAGGTTGCGTGCACTTTGTCAGGAGCTACGTACTCGCCTTCGATCTCAATAGAACCACGGGTTATCTCAGCAGTCTCCTTACTCTCAAACTTAAAGAGACTGAGATAGCGATAGCTCTTAAGACTTTTCAGAGCTTCAGAGGATCCAGTGAACATCTCCTCTGGTGGTGCCTCAGTTGTAGTGACCTCCTCTTCTGGCGCTTCAGTTGTAGTAGCCTCGGGTATTGATGTTGTAGTGACTTCCTCCACTGTCTCGGCTTTTGGCGCACAAGCTGCCATAGATAAAATTACTCCCAATGCTACTAACAAGAGCCATAGTTTGTTCCTTCTCATCTCAAAAAACCTCCTTTTTTTAATTTAAAATATTGCTTAATTCTTTTTTATACAAATACTTTATGTATAATAACATCTTCTTTTATATAATAGAAATATATATAAAATCACTTTGTAGTTTAGAATGCTTTAATTTTAGCAAATTTAGTAAATTATATGAAATTATTCGTAACTTTTCAAGGAAAATTTTTTGACATTAAAAAGTCGCAAATATATTATTTGCGACCATTATTAGTTTATCATTTTTTGTGGCAATGATGTTTATTAAATTACAATTATTAAGTAGATTATCAAGTAGAGGATATATTGAAAATAAATCAATTTTCAGCATTTTTTATAGTAACTTTTAATATTGATACTATAATTAATAAATTTTTATTGATAAACCATAATTTACTTACTATAATAAATATATACTCATATTTATGAGCGGAGGAGAAATGCAAAATAATTTCATAATATTTACTAATCATCAAAAAGTCTTGAGTTTTTTAGGAATAAATTAGAAAGAAACCCAACAGCTTTAGTCGTTGGATGTGTCACTTGTTATAATTCTGATGTATATTTTTTTCTAATATAAACACGGATAAGGTGAATTATAAGAGTAAAAGGTAAAAATTTGTGTATTTTTAGAGTGGAGAGATGATGCGAAGATATAGAGATTGGTTAAGACAAGCTAAACGTAAACTTGAATCTGCCAAGTGGGATCTTAAAGGTAAATTTTATGAAGATGCCTGTTTTTCTTCTCAACAAGCTGCAGAACTTGCAGCTAAGGCTTTTTTAGAAAGGAGAGGAATGGCAGAAATAGGATATTCAATATTTTTTCTTTTATCCAGAGTCCAAGATATTCCAGAAGATTTATTAGAAAAAGCAAAAGTATTGGATCGTTATTATATTCTGACAAGATATCCAAATGGATTTGACAGAGGAGCACCTATGGATTATTTTGAGGAAAAAACAGCAAAGGAGGCTATTAAATTTGCAGAAAATATCATTGGATTTATTGCAAGAGAAATTGAATAGCCCTACTCATTTTAAAGCGATAGAAAAATTTTTAAAAAAGCTTCAAAAAAACGAGAGAATATTAATAGTCATTCTTTTTGGATCTTTAGCCAAGGGAGAGTTTCTACCTTACAGTGATATAGATATTTTAGTAATTTATAAAAATAGAGTTGGTTTCTTGGAAAATAATTTGGAATTACGTAGATTGGATAATTCTGGATTAATTGAACCTTTTGGATATGGCTATGAACAGATAAAAACAATGCTTAAAGAAATCAATCCCTTTATCTGGGGTATATTCGAGGAAGGTTTACTTCTATATATAAAGAACAATAAAAAGATAAGACAGCTTGAGACTTTAAGAGATAATGTAAAAAATCAATTCAAAGTGGAAAAAATCTCATTGGGTTGGCAATGGCAAGAAAGTTCTAAACTGTAAACTCATATAGTTAGTAGGTACACAAGACTCATCATTCTAATTCCTTTTCCCTTAATTTTATGATATCAACCTTCAGCTTTAATTTTCCGCATGACTCTTTAATTCTCCCTCGCTTAAATTTCCTAACAAAATCTATAAGAGCTAGTTCAATAATCTTGGTCTTATTTGATATACCAGATAACTTCATTGATTCCTTAATTAGGTCATTATTTATATTAAGTGTAGTTCTCATATGCACCTCCAATACATATTACAAATACATACATTCATAATGTCAACATAATGTAGGAGCTTTTTCATAATATCAATTTACTCTTAGCTTATATTTTTTAAAAGGAAATTTATATCTATTGGAGAATAATAAGAGACAAATAAAGATTTATAGTTTATAATAATTCGATTAAATATCGAAAATATAGCCTCGGGGGCTTATTTTGCAGCATTAAATCTTCAGTATGTCCTGTGCTATTAGCCTTAGCTTTGTTATTTTTACAGGAATTTATATAATTTTATATTATAACTGTAAAAATAATCACTAATTTTAATCAAACATAAAAACTTATTTAATAATAAAAATTCTAATATTCATACATTAAGGTTGTTATTGTAGAATAAGTGTGAACTACCGCTCCCTAAAACCTAAACAGGTTTTGAGGAAGGGGCTTCGGTAACGAGCCCATAGTTCACCAGACTTAGCAAGTATATGCTTGCTAAGTTATCAATTAATATTCAAAGAAAGTGGTCTTAAAATAATATTAAAAGAATATTAAAAATAGTATTGGAAGTAATATTTATAGAAACCTATATAGTTTAATAAAAAATATAGTTTATTAGAAGAAACAAATATAGCAAAAGGTGATTAACTTGGGAAAATCTCCAAGAAGAAAAAAGCAAAGTAAAGGCTTTTTAGGAAAACTTATTATAGCCTTTTTAATAATAATTACAATTGTATTTGCCTGGCTTATTCTATCTTCAATAATTCCCTTTGGTAAAGAACCAGTAACTGTTGAAGAAACTACTAAGGAAGAAGCTTCGGAACAGGAACAACCAACTACACAAGAAACGATAGAAGAAACAACCCAAGAGATAACAGAAGAGACCACTGAGGAACCAGAAGAAACGACAGAGGCTACAGAGGGGACTACTGAGGAACCTACTACTGAAGAGACTCAAGAAAAACCGGCAGAAATTACAATTCTAATATATTTCTCTGATGACCAAGCTCAATATATGAAGGGTGAGTATAGAACAATCTCAAATGATGATCCAGTTAAGAATGCAGTAAATGAGCTTTTAAAGGGTCCTAATTCTGCAAATTTATATGCACTAATACCTGAAGGTACAAAACTACTTAATGCTGAAGTTAAAAATGATATTGCATATGTGGATTTTTCTTCAGATATTTTAAAAGGAGCTACTGGAGGTAGTATACTTCAGAGATTTATCATCTATACAATAGTTAATACACTTACTGAAATAGATGAGGTTGATGCTGTTCAGATACTAATTGGTGGAAAAAATGTTGGGACTTTTGGTGATTTTGAAATAAGTACTCCTCTTTATAGAGATATAAACATGATAAGACAATAACCTTATTAAGAACAGTTTTCTTAGAAATAAATAAGTAGATATTGGAAAGGAGGATAGCTTTAATCTCACATATAAATAGGGGATTAATAACTATTATTTAATATGAGGAAAATCTTTAATATATTTATTATTTTTGTGGTTATCCTATCCTTTATCCTTACTACATTTTTTACAGACTTATTATTAGCAAATCCTGGATATTTAATTTGTTTAGACCCAGGACATGGAGGAAAGGATCCAGGAGCAATAGGTGCAACTGGTCTGATGGAGAAGGTTGTAAATCTTGATATAGCTTATAAAGTTAAAAATAAGCTACAAGCTAAAGGTTATTCAGTAGTTATGACCAGAACCTCTGATATTTATCTATCATTGGATCAAAGAGTTACTATTGCTAATAATAAAAAAGCAACAGTTTTTGTATCCATACACAATAATGCTTTCATACTTCCTACAGCTTATGGAACAGAAACATATTATAGCTCAAGTGGTGCTCCCTATGGGTATTATTTAGCAGATGCTATTCAACAAAGAGTGGTGGCAAATACAGGATCAAAAAATAGAGGGACAAAAGATGGTGGATTTTATGTATTAAATCACACTAATATGCCTGCAGCATTGCAAGAGGGTGAATTTCTTTCCAATCCTGATAAAGAAGCATTACTTAAAACTGATTCTTTCAGAAACAAAATAGCTGAAGGAATATATGAAGGAATAGTTAATTATTTAAATAAATACGGTGGTCAACAAGCTGGGACTTATGGAGCAACCTATAGTGATACAACAAATACTCCAGCATCAATGGAGGCTGGTAAGACATATACAATTCCTATAACAATAACAAATACTGGAACAATGACATGGCCTTCTACTGGGACAAACAAAGTGTCTCTAGCTTATCACTGGTATGATACTGCTGGAAGAATGATA
>DAOWJR010000016.1 GCA_030640275.1 Actinomycetes bacterium
GTAACAGATTATGTAAGTAGAATATATAACATTGCAAAATCAGTAAACAATAGAGCTGTTGGTTTTGCAATGATCCTTCTACAAAAAAGAATGGTTTCATCAATTGCAGCTATAAGATCTTCTTTAAAAAATAGACTTTCAAATTTAATTAAAGAATTTGTTCCAACTCTTACAATAGAAGAGAAAACAAGATTAAAAGATTATATAAAAGACCCAGATTCTTTAGATGACTGGGAAAAGGAAAGATTTGAGAAGAAACTGGAGATTTTAAACTTACCAACTACACCTGAAGAGCTGAAATTAGAAATAGGATTCTTAAAAACATTAATTGAAATTTCAGAGGCTATAAAAATTGATTCAAAAGCTGAAAAATTAATTGATCTTATAGATGGTATCTTAAAAAAAGATCCGAAAGAAAAAATACTTATATTTACTGAATATGTTGATACACTCAATTATCTAGTAAATTTGATAAAAGAAAAAGGATTTAAGTATGTTACTATTCATGGTTCAATGCCAATGGAAGAAAGAGAATTGAAAGAAGAAATATTTAAATCAGAAAATACAAATATATTGGTAGCAACAGATGCAGCAGGTGAGGGAATAAACTTACAATTTTGTCATATTATGGTAAATTATGACCTTCCTTGGAATCCAAATCGTATAGACCAAAGAATTGGGAGATTACATCGTTATGGTCAAAAGAGAGATGTTAAAGTACATAATTTTTTTATATCGGATACTAGAGAGGGATTAATACTTATAAGACTTATGGAGAAAGTAAAATTGATTGAATCTGAACTTGGTGGAAAGATATCAGAGATTATTGGTTTTATATTAGAGGGAGTTAATCTTCAAGATCTAATAATGAATGCAATAGCTGAAAATAAACCCATTGAAGCAACTATGAAAGATATAGAATTAGCTATAAGAGAAAGAAAATCTGCTTATAAGAAAATAGAAGAGACCTTTTTAATGGATTTAAGAAAATTCGATTTAGAAAATACCTTAAAATTAATAAAAGATAGCTATAAAAAATCAGCATCAGAAAAAGATATAGAAAATTTTGTAAGAGCATTTCTTGGTAATATTGGAGACAAAATAGAACCCACTAGGTTTAAAGAAATTTATAGAATTACACCTCCTAAAGAAATTTTAACAACTGGAATTAAAAACAAATATGAAAAAATTACTTTTTCAAAAGAAATAGCAAAGAAAAAAGGTTCAATTGTAGAATTTATGGTATTTGGCCACCCCCTTTTGGAAGAAATAATAAAATATTGTAAGGATAAATCATTTGATTTTGGAGGAAGGACAGCATTAAAAGCATCTGACAAATTGAAATTTCCTGGAATTCTCTTTAACTTTATAATGAAATTTATAGATGGAACAGGAAAAATACTAAGTGAAAAATTACTTCCTATTTATGTTGATATAGAAAAGAAACATGAAATATTCAAAATAGATAAAGTGTTAGAATTAAGAAATCTTAAGGATAAAGAAGCTCACTCACAATTAATTAAAGATATTTGCAGAGATTGTCTAAGTTTATATGAAATATCAGAAGAAAAAGCTATAGAGGAAGTAATTAATTATTCATTAAAAGTTGAAAAAAAGAAAAATAGAGAAATAAGAATTAAAAGAAGCGATGCTAATGCTTATTTTAATCCTCGAATAGTTCAAATTAAAAAAAGGATTGCTGACTATAAGCAGAGATTAATAAAAGGTGAGGATATGGAGATAGCTATACGAGGAGAGCAAGCAAGATTAAAAGACTTGAAAGAAAAGTATGAATCTTATTTAGAAAAACTTAATGTAGAAAAGCGGGTTATAGAAGAGATGCCAGAGCTTTTATCAGCTGCTGTAATTATTCCAAATTAATTAGGGAGAAAAAAATGAAGGAAAAAGATTTCTTAAAAAATAATAGATTATTTTCTGATTATTATTTAAAAGAGTTACTTCCAAAAGAACCAATTTGGGATATTGATGTAAGTGAAACCTTTAGTAAAATAAAAGAGATATACGAAAGGAAAAAAGACATAGTTGCAGAATTAAATGAACGCTCATTAGAAGATCAGTTTATAAGACCAATTTTAAAAATACTTAGTCATAAATGGGAAGTAGAACCAAGTCTTAAAAATTATAAAAAACCAGATTATTCTTTTTATGAAACAGAGGAAGAAAAAGTTAAAGCAGAATTATCAAAAGATTATTTTGGGAATGCTATTGCTGTAGGAGAAATAAAGAGATGGGAAAGACCTCTTGATAAAAAATTAAAGGATGAATCTGACCCATTTGAAGTTTATTCCCCTTCTCTACAAATGGAGAGGTATTTATGGTTTACTGAAGTAAAATGGGGAATTTTAACTAACGGAAGGTTATGGAGAATTTATGAAAGAGGTACATCTAATAAACTGGATATTTATTATGAAGTTGATTTAATTAATATCTTAGAAAATTATGATTTAGAAGCTTTTAAATATTTTCATTTATTCTTTAGAAAAGAAGCTTTCCCAGATTTTTTGGACAAAGTATATGAAGAAAGTATAGATTATGCAAAGGCTGTTGGTGAAGATTTAAAAAGCAATGTTTATAAAGCAATTAGAATTTTAGCAAATGGATTTTTAGAAACTCCAGGAAACAATTTATCTATAGACAACCTTCAAGAGATACATGATAACTCTTTAATCTTTTTATATAGACTGTTGTTTATTCTTTATGCAGAATCTAGAGGACTTTTACCCTTACAAAAATCAATATATAGAGAATCCTATAGTATTTATTCTATTAAAAAAGTAATAGCAAAGAAAAAAGATAGAAATGAATCTATACCTATTTTGCAAAAAAGTTATTGGGGTAAAATTAAGGTTTTATTTGAACTTATTAATAGTGGAAGTGAATCTTATGATATTTCTAAAGATGAATTCTTTGTTCCACCTTATAATGGGGGGTTATTTAATCCAGATAAAAATACATTTTTAGAAAAAAATGAAATTTCAGATTATTTTACAGCTAACGTCATTGATTTATTATCAAGGTCTACTATTAAAAATGAAGTTGGAAAAGCATTTGTTGATTATTCAAGTCTTGATATAAGACATTTGGGCTCAATATATGAAGGTTTATTAGAAAATAAGTTGAAAGTAGCTCAAGAAGATATGTCTACTATAAAAAGTGGTAGAAAAGAAATCTGGATAAAATCTAAGGAGCTAGGTAATAGAAAAGCAATAGATAATGTATTAAAGGGAAAACTTTATCCAGTTACTGATAAAGGTGAAAGAAAGGCTACAGGATCATACTATACTCCTGATTATATTGTTAAATATATTGTTGAAAATACAATAGGACCACTAATTGAGGAGAAAAGAAGTAAATTAGAAAGAGAAGAAGACTTAATCGATGAAATTCTATCTTTAAAAATATTAGATCCTGCAATGGGATCAGGTCATTTTTTAGTAGAAGCTACAGATTTTATTGCAGGAAGTCTTGTAGAAGCATTAGGTGCAAGTCCAAAAGAGATCGAAGAAGAGGATATTAGGTGGGCAAGAAGGGAAGTAGTAGAAAAATGTATCTATGGGGTTGATTTGAATCCATTAGCGGTAGAACTGGCAAAACTCTCACTTTGGTTATCTACTGTATCGAAAGATAAACCACTGTCCTTTTTAGATCACCATCTTAAATGTGGAAATAGTTTGATTGGAGTAAGAATTGAAGATTTAGCTGAACTCCCTGATATAAAAAGCAAAAAGATGAAAAAGATGATTGGTCAAATTTCTACATATGAAATTTTATTCAATAAAAAGATAGAAGTATTGTTAAATAATAGGAAACTTATAGAAGAATTACCATCTGAAAAAGTAGAACAGATTAGAGAAAAAGAAAAATATGAGGAAGAATTCAGGAAAAAAATTGAACGTTTTAAACAAATTGCAGATTTATGGACAAGTATTTATTTTGGTAATGAAATCTCATGGCAAAATTATATTACAGTACAGGATAAATTAGAATCATCAGGACAAGAATGGCAAGAAATTCTGGATGAAGAATGGTTTGAAATAGGACTTAATATTTATAAAGAAAAAAAATTTTTTCATTGGGAACTTGAATTCCCTGAAATTTTTTATGAAGGGGATAGAAAAAAAGAAAATCCAGGATTTGATGTAGTAATGGGAAATCCGCCTTATGTCAGGCAGGAATTGATAAAAGAGCAAAAGCTATTATTTAAAGAATTGTACCCAGAGGTTTATACAGGCACCGCAGATCTATGTGTCTATTTTGTTAAGAGAAGTTTGGATTTAACAAAATCAGGATGTTATCATTCCTTTATTATCACAAATAAATGGGTGCGAGCAAACTATGGGGAAAATTTAAGAAAGTATTTGACAGAAAATGTAGAGATTGATGAAATTGTTGATTTTACTGGAATAAAAGTTTTTGAAGGTTCTACAATTGATGTTTTGGTGTATACATTTAAGAATAAGGAACAAAAAGATAATAAGTTAAGATATTGTGATTATAAAAATTCTACTCGACATAATATTAAGGAGTATGTAGAAAAAAATAGTTTTGATATTGAACAGGAAACACTAAAACAAGGTTGGATTCTTTACCCAAAAGAAGTTTTAGAGATTAAGAAGAAAATTGAAAAAGTTGGGGAATCATTAAAGGAATGGGATGTTAAAATTTATCGTGGAATAGTAACTGGTTTTAACAAAGCGTTTATAATCACACAAGAGAAAAGGAATGAGTTGATAAAGAAAGATAAGAGATATGAAGAACTTATTAAACCTGTTTTAGAAGGGAAAAATATAACAAAATGGAATTTAAAGTGGGAAAATAATTATATTATTCTGTCATATGAAAAAACTATAAATAATATTGAGAATTATCATGAATTAAAAAATCATTTTTTGAAATATATTGATAAATTAAAAAATATGAGCCATGTTAAAAAAGGTAGAGATTGGTGGACTTTGCAATCACCAAAGGAATATTCTCTTTTTAAGGTACAAAAAATAGTATATCCTGACATTTCAAAAGAAGTTGCATTTACATATGATAATTCTGGTTTTATTGGAACAAATACTACATACAATATTTCATCAAATAATATTGATTTAAAATTATTGTGTCTGTTATTAAACAGCAATCTTATTGGATTTTACTTCAAACTAATTAGTAATACTTTAGGAAGTGTAGCATATCGGTTTTTTACACAATATGTTGAACAACTTCCAATAAAAATTCTACAAAACCAAACCCCATTCATCTGTCTTTGTGACTATATGCTCATCCTAAATGAAAGCAAAGAACGCAGAGAATCAGAAAAACAACTAATTGAATTCTTTGACATACAAATTATTGATTCATTGGCTTATGAACTCTACTTTGCTGATGAATTAAAGACAAATTTAATTGATTTTGTTTCTCCTTATCTTGTAGATATTTCAAATTTAGATTCTGACTCTGAAAAAATGGATGTTATAAAGGAAGTTTATTTTAACTTGATTAAAGATAAAGAAATTATAAATTTAATAGAGAAAATAAAAAGTCATAAATGGGTTAAAATAGTTGAAAATTACCAACAAAGTTAATAAATTATTTAATTAAAAATATAAAATAACAAATAATCCTCTCTGTAGTAAAATATATTCTTCTTAATTTAGCTTTAACAAAAGATAGTGTGTAAATAAACAATCTTTAGGTGGAACAATTATTAAGAACTATCATAAGCATTTAATGAATGAGTTAATTAATAAACCAAAAATAGAAAAAATTCCAAAAAAACCTTTCTAATATAAACTTTCAACAAAAAATGTCGGTAGAATTTAATAAAAGTGTCAATAAAGTTAATATGATAAAGGAAAAAATTAGAAAAACTGATTATTTAATTGACCAAATAGTATATAGACTTTATGGATTATCAGAAGAAGAGATAAAAATAGTTGAAAAAGAATAAGGTTAATTAGAGTGAGCTTTTTAAGAGATTTTCAATTTTTTTAACAAACTTTAATAATTGGTGATTTTTGTGAATTTTATACCGGAATCAAGAAAATTCCATTGTGATTTTGAAGATTATTTTAGATCAAACTGTAAATATATCTTGTTAATAGTGCATATAATATGAATGAAAATTATATTTTAGTGATAATATTTTGCATAAAAATCAAGTGTAAGTCATTAGGAGGAAAATCTAATGGAGAATAGATTATCATTTGGTATTGGCTGTTTTCACTTTGGAATAAAAAAGACACCACCCTTCAAGTTTAAGGGCTCTGAATACATTAAAGAACTTCGCACAGCTCTACAATCCATTTCAAATATTGATAATATAAATATATATTGTGACGATATATTCGAGAATTGGTCAATAGATTTGACGCAAGAATTGCAAAATATAAAAAGGGGCAAAGGCTTTTTTCCTTAGCCATTTCATATGGTTATTGAATTTGAGGTGTATATACCATTTCGGATTCAAAAACAGTTACTGAAGAGAGGGGTGGAACTACTTTTACCTTTAGAAACATATACTGAGAGGTTCAAATTTTTACTTCATTATGCCAGTTACTTCCCTGTAACTTTTATTGAACCCGTTAATTCCTCTCAAGAAAGTACTCCATCTCAAGCAGTAAAAATTGTCCGCGAATTTCTTGAACAAGAGTTTAAAAATTCTAAATCTGATTATATCCAGTTTGAGTGTTTAGGCCCTAGTCCTTTTCATGCTGACTTTTATATTCAACCAGGAGAAACTAAAGATGTTAATAATGTAGATTGGAGATTTAAAGTCAAGATTTGCCCTAAGAAAGGCTATGACGAGATAGTATTTTACTTTAATCCAGGAATCTTTACAAAAGCAGAAGAAGCAAAGAGAGCAATTGAAATAGAAGTTAAAATTCAAGAAGAGTTGGGTTTCTTTTACAATATTGTACAACGCGAAGTTGTGAAAAACCATGATTGGATAAAAATTCAAAAGTTAATTGGAGATTTAGTTTCTATTCATCAACTGACTGGGGTTAAAGGCTTTCTAAAAAAGTTTGTACTTTTGAAACGCATAAATGATGCTTTTACTTCTATTACTGTATTTGAAATAGATAAAATATTTTCTAATTATGTTCAGCAAAAAGATTACAGGTACATTTATTCTGAGAAAAAAATAGAAACATACTTTCAATCCTATATTGACAAAGAAATAAAGAAACAATTTGTTTGTCCCACAAAACAACCGTTTCAACTTATAAGCTTTTTTGAAGGGCGGAGAATAAAGGGCATTGAGAATTTTATGATTCTAATTTCAGCTATTATGGGTGGTGTAATTGGATCATTATTAACAATTTTATTATCCAAATGATATGTTAAAAATAATACAAGGAGACCTTTATGATAGACTTAATAAAGGATATTATTGAGAAGTATAAGACGGACACTTGGTGGCAGGAATCAGAAAGGATGGTTGTTGGTAAATATGGTAAACTATTCCACCCTTCTAATTTAAACAAACTCACAAAAGAAGAATTTAAATCCTTCTTATTAATTAAAAATAATCTTCATTGGGATGGAATTCATCGGTAAGGTAATCTGATAACTAAAGATATGGATAAACTAAAAAAAGCATTATCGATATTGCTAGATGAAAATAGAGATATTAAAGAGAGACTAAATTTTCTATTTCCCAGGAAAGAAAATAATTATATTGTTGGTTTAGGGAGAGCTGTAGTTACACCTATTTTATTAGTTGTCTATCCTAAGAAATATGGGGCATGGAATAGTAGAAGTGAAGAAGGTTTAAAAAAATTAAATCTTTTCCCTTCATTTCCTAGAGGAGCAAGCTTTACTGATAAATATATAAAAATAAATTCTGTTTTAAATGATACTGCTGAGAGATACTCAATTAGCCTTTGGCAAGTTGATGGAATCTTTGGTGAAATTACAGGTTATAGTCCATTTGAAATTAAAATGCCTGAAGAAGAGATATTTCAAAAAGAAGCAGAAGAATACGGTATTGAAAATATCTATAACTTTGGTATGGAGAAACATCTAGAAGACTTCTTAATTTCTAATTGGCAAAGAACATCATTTGGTAAAGATTACAAATTAATTTATGAAGAGGGAGATTTAGTAAGTCAGCAATATCCTACTGACATTGGTTATATAGACATTTTAGCGATAAATAAGAAAACAGGTGATTATTTAGTTGTTGAGCTAAAAAAGGGAAAGTCTTCTGACTCTGTTATTGGACAAATAACTAGATATGTTGCATGGATAAAAGAAAATTTAGCTAAAACAAAAAAAGTTAAAGGAATAATAATAGTCTTTGAATCTGATGAAAAGATAAAATATTCTTTAAAGTCTTTATCTGATATTGATTTATATGTTTACAAGGTAAAGTTTAAAATGGAGAAGGAAAAAATTAAATGACTTTATTTTCTATAAATTTCTTTTATGTTTATACCAATTTTTTAAGATAAAATTGAGAAATAACATAATAAGGAGGGGTTATGGAATCCACTAATCTTTTAGGTTATAGTCTCTTAAGTGGACTAATAGGTGCAATAATTGGTGGATTTCTATCATATTTAGGCTCACTCAAAGCAGCTGAAAAGACAGTTAATGCTTTATATCAGCAAGAGGTAAAGAAAAGGGAAGAGGAGAAAAAAGAACTAAATAGGAGTGTGGTGAATAGACTATTAGCAGAAGTTAAAGAAAATTTATCTTTATCAGATAATGTACAAATTTCTCATGCAAAGATAAGATTCATAACAGAAATATGGTCAGCAGTTAAGGGTAATATTTATTTTCTTAAAGAAGATTTGCAGGAGAATTTACAAAAAGCATATTCAAAAATACATCGTTATAATGTCTTAGCAGACTATGACCAGGAAAAGGTCCCGTTAACAATGGGTTCTTTAGATAGTGCGATAGTAGAAAGAGCTCAGAAAGTTAAAGAAGCTTTATCATTATGTGAGGAAAAATTAGATAACTTGAGTAAAGAGTATTAATTAGTAAATTAAAAGTAATGGTTTATATTGCCTTATAAAAGTAATTTAATATTTATTAAATTTATAAATTAAAACTTTGTAATTTATTTAAAATATTTCTTACGATGATATTAAAAATTTTTACTCATTTAGTAGGGTTTTTTAGTTGGATTGTAGTACCAATGTAAAGAATTTAATAACTCTATTTTTAATCACATCTAGCTTACTTATAAATCTTTCATATTTTAACAAACATTCTGTCTCCTTCTTTATTTAGAGACATAATCAAAAACAAAAGGATGAAATAATGAATCCATTAAAAAAAGAATAAAGAGAAAATAAATAATCCTTCTTTTTTATTAAAAGTGATCTTTTGGGCATTAGTAGTAGTTTTTACTTTGATAGTAGGTTATATTACAATTCCAATTTTTGGAAGGTATATGGATTTCTATTTTGTAATTGTATCTGAAATTATTTTCTTTATATTAGGTATAGCTTTGATATTTTTTACTATAAGGGAAAGAATGGATAAATTACTTAAAAAGTTTTTAATTTTAACAAGAGCTTCTGCTATAGGTTTTTTTCAGTATCTTTTTTGTACGAATCTTTGTAAACTACATCTATCTTTATATCAGTTGCAAGAAAATTAATGGATAAGGAGCTACAGAAGCATGCTTTGTAACATATAAAAAATAAATAAATATTTTTTACTTTTATATGTTATTATTTCAAATTTTTAATAATCTCTCAATAAAAAAACTTAATTATATCAATAAAAAGAAAAGTTGATAGTTTTTAATGAAACACTAGTTTTTTTTGCAATAAAAAGATTTTGATATTTTCAATGTCTAACTTCTCAAGATTGCTCTCCTTAAGAGAAAGATATTCTTTGAGAGTACAAAGATAGTCCTTTACTGTTTTAGAACCATAATTGCAAATTCTTAACTCAGTTTCTAATTGATCTAGTAATTTTTGCATAATTAGTGAAATTTGATAAAATGAAGGCAGTTTTGATTTGGTTATAACTTAATCTGATTTCGTATAATACATATAAAAATAATTGTTTTATGAAAACATTTCGTATAAGAATGAGTTAGGCGACATTACTAAGGAGCTTTGGTTATGAGTTATGACATTGTATTGTTCAAAAAGGATAAGAGCAAGATTTCAAAGAGGAAACTCGAGGGCATTCTTTGGAAGCAGTATTGGATAGCAAGGTCAACTGAAAAAGACACATATGAATTTATGCATAATAAAGATCAAAGTTACATAGAAATAAAACATGATTATTATGAGACGGTTGAGCCACTTATCAAAACCAAGAAGGTTGATTCGATTGAATTAAGGACTTGGGCTTCAAGTAGTGAGTGGACAATAAACCATCTTATTAGATTGAGCTTCTTATTGTCTGAAAAATTAGGTCTTATTGTTTATGATCCACAACTTGGGGAAGAAATTACAGTTAAGGACATAGATAAATTAGAAGAGACATATTTTAAGTGGCGGCTTTCCGTGAAAGCGTTTGAATTAAAACTTGACATAGATCCTAAAAAACTTATTCCTATAACAGTGTTTGTTGCACATTCTTTTTTATCATGTGACGATTTAATAAACGATTATATTATTAGTCTCCTTAGACACAGAGTTAAGGAAGTTCTTACAGGGCGACCTTATCAAACTGTGTCAATGTCAAAAAAGATAAAAGATAAAATAAAAAGGTCAGATTTGGTGGTTGCTATTTTAACAAAAAGAGAGAGAATTACTAAAGGTAAATACAAAACATCAGAATGGGTCAAAGATGAAGCTACTTTTGCAGCGGGAGCCCAAAAAGATGTTATCTTTATTAAAGAAAATGAAGTTGTGGATATTCCTGGCATCTTTGGAGATTACGAATGGATACCATTAGACAGAAATCTTATTGGTATCATTGGTAAAGAGATTGACAAGTATTTAAGAAAGTATAAAAAGGGACGTCGCTTAACACAGAGTTTGTCTCAAGTGCTGACACACTTTCGCCAAAATGCCATTCGGGCACTTCGCAAACTCTGGGAACGCTATCTGAAATAGCCCGTGAAGGTGTGAAAACATGAAGATAGAAGATATTATATTTTTAGGAGCGGGTGCATCTGCATCTGAAGGAGCACCCTTACAAGGAGATTTGTTTAGGGAATATTTCCACTCCTATCAAACTGAAAACGATTACAGAATTAATAGTGAAATGTATCAGAGATTAGTCAGGTTCTTTAAGACATTCTTTGGGATAGATATTAAGCTTAATAATTTAAATGGTTTTTCCTTCCCTACCTTTGAAGAAATACTGGGAATGCTTGAGTTAGCGTTAAATAGAGAAGAAAGCTTTAAGGATTATAGCCTGACACCTGATAAACCGAAGATACAACAAATTAGAAAAGATTTGATATTTCTAATCGCAATTATTCTCTTTAAGAAATTAGGTGGAGAATTCAAGCATCATAGGAAATTAGTAAATAGACTAAAGGAGGAACAGAAACTTACTAAAACCGGGTTTGTTAGCTTAAATTACGATATCCTTATAGATAATGCATTGGTGGATCTCTATCCAAATTATGATTATGGGGTTGAATTTACAAACTTTGGAAGAAGATCTGGTTGGAAAAGACCAAAGAAACGAAAAGTGGTTAGTCTTTATAAACTGCACGGTTCGTTAAATTGGCTTTATTGTCCAACATGCATATCTCTAACACTAACTCCAAAAGAAAAAGGAGTTGTAAAACTCGTTTTTAAGCCGAAAAATTGTGATGTCTGTACAAGTGAAATGACTCCTATAATAATCCCCCCTACTTTCTTTAAGGTTATGTCTAATTTCTATTTACAAGAGATATGGCACAAAGCTGAGAATGCGTTAAAACAGGCTAAAAGAATTTTCTTCTGTGGTTATTCCTTTCCAGATGCTGATATTCACATTAAGTATCTTCTGAAGAGAGTTGAGATAAATAGAGGTTCTACCCCTGAAATATTCATAATCAATAATCACGAAGGGAAATCAGACTTTCAAAGGAAAGATGAGGAGTTAAGATATAAGCGGTTTTTCAAGGATAGTCAGAGAGTTCATTATACTAATCAATCGTTTGAGGATTTCTGTAAACGAGGTGCCAATTAGAGATAAGTATAATGTGTTGCTGACTACATCATATAACAGAGCATATCTGACTACAGTGCTTCACACATCCGCACAAATCCAGCCTTATGGCTGGACTTTAGATATGTTCAAAACGTTATGTGAAATTTTGTCAAATATAGTCGAAAGGAGGTAATATGCAAGATCAGTCTCACCTTGATAAAAAGTATTTTATTGATGAAACCGTATACAATTGTCCATTTTGTAATCGAAGAAATGTTAGATATAGCCTTTTCGATACATTTAAATTTGACTGGTCTAATAATAAAGAGTGTTTTGTATATTTAGTAGAATGCTCCTCCTGCGAAAAAGTTTCCATGCATCTGTCGTATGAGGATATTTCAACTAGTACGGGACCAGATTTTAAAGAAGATATCGATATAGATTCAAAAATATTTTACTCAGTCCCTACATCCTTTTTTGTTATGGATGATCGAATTCCACGAATTATAAGAGAACTAATCACAGAATCTGAAGGTTGTCTTAAAATGAACTTTCTTACTGGTGCTTCGGCTTGCATGAGAAAAGCAATCTACGAACTTCTCATTATTGAAGAAGCGGAAGGGGCTGACTATGAGAGTAAAGTCAAATTTCTTAAGAAGAAGTATCCTGATTCTGACCCAACCCTTTTTGATATATTAGCTCAAATTCAAGACATGACAAGCGATAAAATTCACGAGCAGTCCTGGGATAAGTGGGATTCTCCATATCTTAAATTTATCATTGAAACTTTAAAAGCTATCTTGCACGAAATCTATGTTTTGCCAGAGATAAAGGCTGATCGATTGAAATCTGTCCTGAAACTTAAAGAGGATTTAGAAAAAGATAAGAAAAGAAAGATGAAGACTAAAAAAATTAATAGATCAATTAACTGAACAACAAAAATTAGCTATGAAAGTTTTTGAGGCTATTACTGAAAGAATAAGCAAATAGCGAAATTCAAGTATTTTTTGACATCTTTTGTATTTGTAATTTAAACTCCCCCGTGTTTTAATAGAACCAAAAAGAAACTTCTTATTAAGAAAGGAGAATGAAATGGATAAACAGGAATCTTTACTGAACAAGATCGAAGCATGGGTAAGAGAGGGCTTGATATCTACTGAACAAGCTGAGAGGATTAAGCGGCGAGAAAAAGAGATTAAAATAATATCTCCTGTTAGTCGAATGAAGCTCAATGAGATATTAGTTTATCTTGGTAGTTTAATTATCTTTTTAGCATTGGCTTTCTTTGTAATACTGAACTGGAGAAAATTTGGGAGCATGGGAAGAATAGTCACAGTGCTCATTCCCACAGTTTTAATGTTTGTATTGGGTTGGTGGCTTCATAGATCTGGGAGAGTACGACTCAGACGGGGTGCACAAGCCTTGTGGTTGGTAGCTTGCTTACTTAGTGGGTTAGTCTTTGGAGTAATATTCTATGAAATGGGTCTTCTTGATTTAGATAGACCCGGTGACCCAATGATACTGGTGAGTTCCCTGTTGGCAACTATATTAGCTGGTACTGCTTTTATTCTACTTCCTAGTATTACTCAGAGTATTGCATTCCATATTTGTGGTAGTGCAGTGTTATTCTCGTTTATTGGCTGGCTGAGTCATATTCTTCCACCCTTAAATGATTTCTATGAGGCTTTAGGTATTCTTGTGATAGGTATTATATTTGGTAGCTTATGGTTAGCCTTATCTGAGTGGTTACGGGTAAGAGAAAAGAAAGGTCTTGTTATAGTATCTCGCATCTTCGGAGCCATGACTATCTTATTTTTCAGCTTAGTCTCAGCTATGGATGAATATCCTGCAACCTGGCAAAAGACAGTAATGGAAGCAATAGCTTTTTTAGCTAGTATTGCATTTATCACTGCTAGTATGAAAAAGCAGTCGCAAACTTTCCTCTATAGTGGAGCAGCTTTCCTTCTGTTCTGGATTACCTATATAAACTTTGAGCATTTCGCTGATAGAATAGGGATGCCTGTCACTCTGCTAATCATAGGGGCGTTACTTATCGGGTTAGGTCTTGGAACTGAGCGCTTAAGTAGACTAATAAGGACTTCAAAATGAGATAATGCTTAACTCTCATTCCTATCCAAACTCAAGGACTAATTTCTCTTAATGCTTAAAAAATAGCTAACACTAGATTATTTAATAAATTAATTTCTATATAACCAGAGAAGATAAAGAAGAAAAGAAAGACGAAGAATTAAAAAATTTGATAGATCAATTGATTGAACAACAGAAATTAACCATGAAAGTTTTAGAGGCTATTACTGAAAAAATAAATAAATGAGTCATAGCGATAAAGTTACTTAATTAATAAAAGCAAAATCATATAAAAAGGAGATTTTAAATGAATTTTTTTGAAAAAATATCTCAGAAATTTGTAGCTTTTTTGATCATTTTATGTTTGTCATTTATATTTACTGGTTGTCTTTCAGCATCACCTTCTAAAACTTTGGAAGTTACAGAGGAAACTATCGAGGAAGTTAAATAATAAAAATTTAAAACAAAATGGAGAAAAGGTATAGTTGTTTAAAAAGGAAAATTCTAAAAAAAGTGATAACCCAAACACAATTTGCTGAAGAAATTTATCCGTAGAAGGAGCACTTACTATTCTTAGGTGCTTTAGTTCTATTTCTAAGACATTGATTATTTCATTTTTCGTGTTATATATTTATAATTCAAATAAGAATAAAATAGCAATCAAAATAAGGAGATGTCAATATGAATGAGTTTGAACAAAAGATCAAAGAATTGGCAGAAAAGTACAAAGAGTCACAAAAGTTTATTTATAAGTTGGAAGAAAGTATTGATAAGCTACCACAAAATGAAAAAGGTAACTTTTTTTTAAAGGTTGGAAGTACTTTATGTAAATTTTCTTATTTTATACTGGCACTGGATTCCTGGAATCATGCCTTGAAACATTTTATTGAAATCGAAAACAGAGCTGCAGAGTCAGCATGTTACATAGGTCTAGGCAATACCTATGACAGCTTGGGGGATTTCAGAAAAGCTATTGAGTATCATGAGAGATCATTGAAGATAGCAAAGGATA
>DAOWJR010000084.1 GCA_030640275.1 Actinomycetes bacterium
AATGGAGATCATAAAAAATTGGTTGAGAATGAAAAAGGAAACATATATTGACATAAAGATTCCTCGAAGAGGGGAGAAAAGAAGATTAGTAGAGTTAGCAGAAAAAAATGCTGAAATTGAAATTAAGCAACTTCTGAACAAGGAAAAACTAAAAAAATTAAGAGAAAAAGACTCTCTCATTTCATTAAAAAATAAATTAAATCTTAGTTCAATTCCTTACAGGATTGAATGTTATGATATATCAACATTAGCAGGTTCTCATTCTGTTGGCTCAATGGTTGTATTTTTAAATGGTATTTGTAAGAAATCACAATATAGGAGATTTAAAATAAAAAATATATCTGTTAAAGACGATCTTCATATGATAAGTGAAGTAATTGAGAGAAGATTTAAAAAGTTAGTATATCCATATAAGATAGATGAAAAAACCTACAAATATAAAAAAGATGATAAGGTTTATAAAAAGGAATATAAAGAATTTAATGCATTTGATTTGGTCCCCGATCTTGTGATAATAGATGGTGGAAAGGGTCAACTGCGAATCACGAAAAGAGTTTTAATAGAATTAGGCTTAGAAAATATCTTTGTTATTGGACTATCTAAAAAACCTGATAAAATACATTTATTAAATAAAAAATATCCTCTCATACTTAAAAAAAATTCATCAGCGCTTTTGTTTTTAAAAAATATTAGGGATGAAGCTCATCGCTTTGCCATTTCTTATCACAGAAATCTTAGAAACAAAGATATGATAACATCAATTCTTGATAAAATTTATGGAGTTGGTCCAAAAAGAAAAGCAAAATTGATTAAACATTTTAGTTCAGCAGAATATGTTGCAAAAGCAACACTTCAAGAACTATATGATATTAAAGGAATACCTTCTAAAGTCGCCCAAAGAATATATAGACATTTTCACCGCTTTTAATCCTATTTTCAACTATCATTTAATTTTAATTAATATGATATACTTATTCTTTGAAAAAAGTGAACTTGTTATTGGGGGGAGGATTAATTATGAAGAATATGTTAATCAGGATAATAACTTTAACTCTTGCAATTATTATAGTTACTTATTTATTTCCTGATAATATGATCCATCTTAAGGGTGAGGGTAGTGCTAAACTATTATCTGCATTACTCACTGCAGTTATTTTAGCATTAGTAAATATGATAATCAGACCTATAGTTAAAGTTTTAACACTTCCTATAAATATTTTAACATTAGGTCTTTTTTCTTTAATTATAAATGCTGTGATGCTCTGGATTGTGGATCACTTTGTTAAAGAATTTTCTGTATTTGGCTTCTGGGGATATTTTCTTGGAGCACTGGCAATAAGTATTATAAATTCTGTTTTATATAAATTATTAACAAATAAACAAAAATAATATTGTAGGAAATAATTATGGAAAAAAGTGAAGGTTTAAAAACAATAATAATAACAGGACTCTCTGGCGCAGGTAGAACATTAGCTATAAGATGCTTTGAAGATGCAGGCTATTTTTGTATAGATAATCTGCCATCATCCTTAATTTTAGATTTGATAAATATATGTTCACTTCCAGGAAGTAAGATTGATAAATTAGCACTTGTTATAGATGTCCGTAGTAGGGATTTTTTTGATCAACTACCTAATGTATTAAAAGACTTAAATAAAAAAAATATAGATTATCAGATTCTTTTCTTATGGGCAGGTGATGAGACTTTAGTTAAGAGATTTAAAGAAACAAGAAGAACTCACCCATTAGTAAAAAATGCTAATGTATTAAAGGGAATTCGTATTGAAAAGGAAAGAATGAAATTTTTAAGAGAGACAGCTAATATTGTAATTGATACATCTCATCTCACTCCGATGGAGCTTAAAAATAGGATAAATAATACTATTATATCAGGTCTTGAAAGAGAAAGAATGCAGATACAGGTAGTATCTTTTGGATATAGTTTAGGGATTCCATGGGATGCTGACTTAGTGATGGATGTTCGTTTTTTACCTAATCCTAATTATGTAGAATCATTGAAATTAAAAAGTGGGTTAGATAAAGAAGTTTATGATTTTGTTATGAGTAAAAAAGAGACAGAGAAATTTTTAAAAATTTTTAGTAAGTTATTATCTTATACAATTCCTAATTATATTTTAGAGGGAAAAAATTATCTAAAAATTGCAATTGGTTGTACGGGAGGAAGACACAGATCTGTAGTAATTGCTAAAGAAATTTTTAATTTTTTAAAAGAGCAAGGTTATGAAGTTATAATTGATCATAGGGATTTAAAATAATGGGGAAAATTAAAAGTTTCTCATCTTGCGTAAAGGATGAATTAGCTCGGGAAATACCAAAAAAGATTTGCTGTCAAAAAGCAGAACTATATGTTGCGATAAGAATGTCCGGGCTTATAAAAAAAGAAAAACAGAATTTTGGTGTGAAGATAAGAACAGAAAATGCTTCAGTTGCTCGGAAAATAATCACTTTAATTAAAAAGCTATTTAAAGAAGAAATAAATACTTATACAAAAATTAAAAGTTACAAGAACAAAAGAAAGAGATATTTTATAGAGATACCTTTTCTGAAAAAAACAGCTAAGTTTCTAAAGATGTTAAAATATTTAGATGATAAATTTGAGGTAAGAGATAAAATACCTTCAGATTTTATCAGGAAAAAATGTTGTCAGATTTCTTTTTTAAGAAGCTGTTTTTATAGTAGAGGTTATATATCAAAACCAGGAAGTGGATATCATTTAGAGATCTTAACTAACAACCAGGATGATTCAAAATATATATTAAAAATTCTTAACGGATTTCATATTAATCCTAAGATATACAAAAGAAGAGGATTTTTTGTTGTTTATCTAAAAAAGAGTGAAGATATTTTTGATTTTCTTAAATTAATTGGAGCTCATAGAACAGTTTTAAATTTGGAAAGCATTAAAGTATTAAAAGAAGCGAAAAGTTATATAAAAAGAATTGTTAATTTTGAAGCAGCAAATCTTAATAAAACTATAAAAGCATCTCATAAACAGATTGATAATATTATAAAAATAGATAATTCTATAGGTCTTGATTTGCTTCCAAATGCTCTTAGGGAAATTTCTTATATTAGACTTGAGTATCCTCAAGCATCTTTATCGGAGTTGGGGAAACTGAGTTCGAAAATAATCTCAAAATCTGCAGTTAATAATAGATTAAGAAGGATACAAAAAATAGTAGAAAGCCTATAGAATATATTAAAGAATCTGGTAAAATGATAAGATTTTCCTTAGTATTAATATTTAAATTTTAAATAAACATTTTTAAAAGAAAGGAGAAAATAAAATGGCAATAAGAGTAGGTATAAACGGATTTGGGAGAATTGGAAGATGTGTTTTTAAAGCTGGAATAGATGACAAGGAAATAGATTTTGTGGCTGTTAATGATATCACTACTCCCGAGGTTTTAGCATTCTTGTTAGAGTATGATTCAACGCATGGAAGAATAGCAAATGTAGAAGTCAAAGGTGATAAAATCTTTATTAGTGATAGAGAAGTAAAAGCTCTTTGTGTTAGAGATCCAGCACAACTTCCCTGGGATGAATTAGGAGTAGACATTGTAATAGAATCAACAGGATTTTTTAGAAAGAGAGAGGATGCAAAAAAACATTTGGATGCAGGAGCAAAAAAGGTAATTATAAGTGCACCAGCAACAAATCCTGATATTACTTTAGTAATGGGGGTTAATCATGAGAAGTATGACCCAGAAAATCATAATATTATATCTGGTGCATCTTGTACTACAAATTGTATTGCTCCATTAGCGAAAGTTCTAAATGAGAATTTTGGAATCCAGAAAGGTTTAATGACAACTATTCATGCTTATACTAGTGATCAAAAATTAGTAGATGGTCCACACAAAGATAAGAGAAGAGCCAGATCAGCAGCAATGAATATAATTCCAACAACGACAGGGGCAGCTATTGCAACAACTTTAGTTATACCGGAACTTAAAGGGAAAATGGATGGATTGGCTATGAGAGTTCCAGTTCATGATGGTTCAATAGTTGATTTTGTAGCTTTCTTGGAAAGAGATGTGACAGTTAAAGAAGTGAACCAAGCTATGAAGAAAGCGTCAGAGGAACCACCTCTTAAGGGAATTCTACAATACAGTGATGAACCATTGGTTTCATGTGATGTAATAGGGAATCTGTATTCTTCAGTCTATGATTCATTAGCAACTATGGTAATTGGTAATATGGTTAAAGTTTTAGGCTGGTATGATAATGAAATGGCTTATTCTAAGAGGGTAAATGACATGATTAAATACACTGCAAAAAAAGGATACTAATTCCAAATTATATTTAATACAAATTTTAAGGATTGTTGTATGAATAAGAAATCCATAAGGGATATTAATGTTAAAAATAAGACAGTTTTTGTTAGAGCAGATTTAAATGTTCCTTTAGATGATAATAACAATATTACTGATGAGACAAGAATAATATCATCTTTACCAACAATTAATTATCTAATAAAAAATAATGCAAAAATTATTCTTGCATCACATCTTGGAAGACCTAAAGGAAAGTTTGTTGAAAAACTCAAAATGGACCCAATTGCAAAAGCATTGGAAAAACATCTTGCTAAAGAAGTAAAAAAGATGGATCAAGTTATGTCTAATGAGGTTAAAAATGAAGTTAAAAAATTAAAAAGTGGAGATATTCTACTTTTAGAGAATCTGAGATTTGACCCGCGTGAAAAAAGTAATGATGATAATTTCTCAAGAGAACTTGCAGAACTTGCAGATATATATGTTAATGATGCTTTTGGCACTTCACACAGAAAACACGCCTCTATGGTAGGTATTTGTAAATATATACCATCCGTGATGGGTCTTTTATTGGAAAAAGAACTAAAAACACTTTCTTCCCTACTTAAAAAACCAAAACATCCCTTTGTTGCAATTTTAGGAGGCAGTAAAATCTCAGATAAAATTGGAGTTGTTAGGAATCTTTTAAATGTTGTTGACACTGTGATTGCAGGTGGTGGAATGTGTTATACATTCTTAAAATCTATAGGTTTTGAAATAGGGAATTCCTTACTGGAAGAGGAGATGCTTGAATACTGTAAACAAGCTTTAGATGAATTTAAAGATAAGGGAAAGAAATTCATGTTGCCAGAGGATGTTGTTGTGGCTAAAGAATTCAAACATGATTCTATTTTAAAAACAGTAAATATAGAAGAGATTCCTAAGGATTGGTCAGGACTAGATATTGGGCCAGGAACAATTGATAAATATAAAGAAGAGATATTGAAAGCAAAAACTATTTTGTGGAATGGTCCGATGGGAGTATTTGAGTGGGAATCATTTGAAAAAGGAACAAAGGAAATTGCCTTCGCAGTTATAGAAAGTAAAGCAAAAACTGTAGTGGGTGGTGGAGATACAATAGCAGCAGTAAAAAAGTATAGCGTTGCAGATAAAATCAGTTACATTACAACTGGTGGTGGTGCATCATTAAAATTTCTTGAAGGTGTAAAACTACCAGCAGTTGAAGCATTAAGTAATAAATAAAATCTACGAATATTCAGTGAATACTGTCATTGCGAGGGACAAAGTCCCGAAGCAATCTCATTTAAATCTATTTTTTAACATTTTATTATTGTAACATCTATAAGAAGCTACATCACTTGTGACATATTTTATATTTTAACAATAAGAACGGGGATAAAATGGTGAATGAAAAAATTAGAAGACCAATAATAGCAGGAAATTGGAAGATGTTTAAGACTCATCTTGAGGGAGTTAAACTTGTTCAGGAAATAAATTATGGTTTATCCAAAGATCTAAATGCCGAGATCGTTGTTATTCCACCTTTTACAGCATTAAGAAGCATTAAGACTGTTATAGAAGCTGATAAGATGAAGATAAAATTAGGGGCTCAAAATATGCATTATATGTCAGAAGGTCCATTTACAGGTGAGATATCACCAGTTATGTTGAAAGCACTTAATGTTGAATATGTCATAATTGGTCACTCTGAGAGAAGGCAACATTTTGATGAAACTGATGAATTAATAAATAAAAAATTAAAAAAAGCACTCGATGTTAATATAAACCCCATCCTTTGTGTTGGAGAACCTCTTAAAATTAGAGAACTGGGAAGACAGAAGCAATATGTTAGGGAACAATTGAACAATTGTTTGAAGGGTTTAAATAAAGATTATATTCAAAATATTGTTATTGCATATGAGCCAATATGGGCAATTGGAACAGGAAAAACAGCAACTCCTGAAAATGCTAATTTCATGATTTCATTTATAAGACAAAGAATAAGTAGACTATTTTCTCCAATAATTTCTGAAAAAATAAGAATCCAATACGGTGGGAGCGCAAAACCTTTTAATATTGTACCGATTATGGTTCAACCGGAGATAGATGGAGTATTAGTCGGTGGTGCAAGTTTAAATGCACAGGACTTTATTGATATTGTAAATTATAAAAAAAGTTTAAAAAAATTATAAAAACTTAAATAATATTAATCAGTACTTAAAAAGATTTTGATTATTTAAAAAGGTGAGCTATAAATTAAAAGAATAAACCTTGAGTTAATATTTATACTTCTTTTAGCATTATTCTTAGCTATTTTAGCATTTAATCCAGTATTATCTTGTTTTGGTGATAATGCAAGATACATGATACTTGGAAAATCCATTTCTCAAGGAATTGGATTTAAATTAATAAATTATCCAGAAAATCCTCCTGATTACAAGGCATATCCAGGTTTTCCACTTATTCTGTCATTTTTTTATTTTATTTTAGGTTCTAAATTTATTGAAGTAAACATCTTAATAGTTTCCAAAATAATTGTTTTTACATGTTTTATTCTCTCTGTTTTATTTTTCTATCTTGTAGCAAAAAAGGATCTGGATAGATTAACTTTATTGCTGGCAACAATTTTTTTTATAACTCATCCTGAACTTTTAAGCTTCTCATCAAAAGTAATGACAGAGACTGTCTATAATCTTTTTCTACTTATCACTTTATATTTCTTTAGTCTAACAGAAAAGAAAATTAATAAAGATAATAATTATAATATTAACATTGGTGATTATAATACTAACATTGATGATAGGGGAAGTAGTGAAAATAAAAACAATGATAGCAATAAGAAGAAGAAAAAAAACATCCATAAAATCAATGATATTATTGGTGAGTATTTAAGAGATAAAAATTTTTCATTATTGATATTTTTTTCAATATTTGCATTTTTAATCAGACCAATTGGTCTTTACATCATCCTTGCTGTATTTATACAAATTTTTTTAAATGAGAACAAAATTAAATCAGGGATTTATTTTGTATTTACATTAGTACCAGTTATTTTGTGGAACTTAAGAGCACTGATTTCAAATAAAGTTAGCTATGTAAGTGAGTTTTTCAAGGTCAATCTCAGTGACTATTCCGAAGGAAATATAGATTTTATAAAATTTTTTGAGAGAGCAAAATCAAATTTCGATTATTATTTTAAAGCAGTTTTTTCGCAGATGACAAATGGCTTAAAAGATATTTTAAAAGGGAATATTTCAAATATTTTAAGAAGAAATATTTTTGTAATTAAAAATTCAAATTTTTTTGAAATTTTAAAAATTAAAGATTTCCATTTTATTGCAATTTTAGTGGTACTAATATTTATCATTTTAGGAATTATATACTTTTTAAAAAGGAGAAAATATATTTATATATTATATTTTATTTTCTACTTTTTAGGACTTTTTATGTGGCCATGGCAATCAGAAAGACTTACAGTTTGCGTAATTCCTATTTTAATCATTCTTTTTTCAAGTGGGGCCTTGTTTTTTGAAGAGATAATACTAAAAATTTCAACAAAAAAAATAATAAAAATATTTGCATCAACAGTTTTAATATTAACTTTTATTATATTTTTAGTTGGAAGTATATATAGTGGATATTTAGTAATAAATAAGAGTCTTGATTATAAAAATAATAAAAAATTTATATATGGTAAATCATGGGAGAATTTCTATGATGCAATGTATTGGTTAAAGGAAAATTCTTATGATGGCAGTTCAATACTTAGCAGGAGTAATTTCTTAGTTTATATTATAACTAATAGAGAGACGATATCATTTCCGTATAGTGATGGTGAACAAAAACAAAAAAAATATTTAAATAAATCTGATTTTATAATACAGGATAAAACAAATGAACGGTTTATGAAGTATGTGTACCCGATAATTGAAAAATATAAGGAAAATTTTAAAACAGTTTATGAAGCAGGTAATGATGGCACTGTTGTTTACAAAAGACTGAAAAAACTTGATTAACCAAAAATTATTTAAAAAATTTATTTAATAAAGAATGTTGTATAATATCTTAAAGATTAAAAACTTGAATTGACTAAAGAGGTATTGACAAAAGCTATTTTTTTGTTTAATATTTCATAAAATTAAATTTATTAAATATTGTATCGAATTAAAATTTATCAAAATATTTTATTCTATTGACAAATGGACTTTTAATCTTTATTATTTTAATAGATTTTATTAATTGTAATCTTATAAATAATAGAAGTTGCACATCTTATCTTGGAAGCAGCATGTAAAAAACAAAAAGGGGGTGATTAAATAGAAAAATAAATATTTATTGTAAAAATTGATAAGGAGGTTTTTAAATGAATTTTCTTAAAAAGATAATTTTAACGATTGTAGCACTTTCAATAGTTGCATCATTATCACTTACAATCATTGGTTGTCCTCCAGCACCACCTGCTGAAGAAGTTGAAGAAGTTGAAGAAGTTGAAGAAGTTGTTGGACCAAAACCTGGTGGAAATTTAATCATTGCACAATGGAGCTCTCCTGATGGTCCATGGGATCCAACTCTTTATACAGATGCTTATACAGCAATGTCCTTGGATTTAATAATGGAAGGATTAGCCGCTTATAATGAAAATCTAGAATTGATTCCATGGTTAGCGGAAAGCTGGGAAATCTCAGAAGATCAGAAGGAAATTATACTCTACATAAGAGAGGGTATTAAGTGGCATGATGGAGAAGACTTTACTGCTGAGGATGTATCATTTACATTCCATGTAATGGGAAATCCAGAATATTTAGGTGTTAGATATGGTGAAGTTGTAGAACCACTGCTTGGAGC
>DAOWJR010000081.1 GCA_030640275.1 Actinomycetes bacterium
CTTTCATGGTTATCTATATATAATATTAAAAAGAATAAAGTATTGTATAACTTTATTCCTGTATACATAAACCTCTTTCTTTAAGGATTTTTTTAACTGATGGGAATTCTTCAATGTGGGTGTAAGGAAGAAATAATGATGCAATATATCTTTCATAAAATTTATTGTTATTAAACAATTCTATATAAGTTATGTTCCTTGAGATTTTTTCCATCTCTTTCCATTTATCTCTATTAATTAAGGCTAAATGAGCTCCAGCAACTGATGTATTTCCTAAAAATGTAAATATTTCCTCGGGAAGGTCTGGAAGCATACCAATAATTATCGCATTTCTAACATTGATAAAATGACCAAATCCACCTGCAATAAAAATCTGTTCCAAATTGTCTTTTGTAAGTCCTACCTCTTCTAAAAGGGTTGTTATACCAGCATAAACAGCACCTTTTGCTCTTATTAAGTTATCAAGGTCAACTTCTGAAATAACTATATCCTTTTTTGTGGCGGTTTCCTCAGCTTTAGCTATAATATAGTACGGATTTGCCTTATCAATTACGACATAAGGTGAATTTAAATCTGTGTTAAATTTTCCTTTCCTATTTATAATTCCAGTTATGTAAAGTTGACCCAGTAAGTCTATCATTGCTGACCCACAAATTCCCTTAGGTTTTAATCCACCTATTACCTTAATAGATGATTTTAAGGTTTTTGGATTTATTTTAACAGCTTCAATTGCACCTTTAATAGCTCTCATTCCATCTTTAACTCCTCCACCTTCAAAAGCTGGACCTGCTGAACAAGATGTAGATACCATCCATTGTGAATTACCAATTACTAACTCACCATTTGTACCCATATCTAAAAATAATGTTAATTTTTCCTGTTCAGCAACTTTTGATATAAGCAATCCAGCAGATATATCTCCACCAACATAACTTGCAACTGATGGAGCACTTCTAACAACTGCTTTAGGTGTATGTTCTAAAAATATTTCTTTTGAACTAACTGGAGAAAATATATTTGCTACAGGTACATACGGCTCCTCCCTCAAATATTTAGGTGACACTCCATGCAAAAAATGCGTCATAATTGTATTTCCTGCACAAACAATTGAATGTATCTTTTCGGGATTAAAGCTCGTTCTTTTACAAACTTCTACTATTAATTCATTTATAGATTCGACAATTAACCCTTGTAAAACCTCTAATCCAGCACCTTTTAATGAGTAGACGATCCTTGATATTACATCCTCACCCGCTCTTATCTGCTTATTATACTCAGATGCACTAGTAAGAATTTTTCCATTATTTAAATTAACTAAATAAACTACTACAGTAGTAGTTCCGACATCAATAGCTAATCCATAACTTTCTTCAGTAGTATTTCCAGGTTCTATATCAATTAAATCTTTTGAAATTTCATCCACTGTAACTGTTATCATCCAATTTCCTTTTCTCAATACATCAGGTATTTTCTTAAGAATTTCTAAAGGAATAAAGCAATCTTCTAAACCTAATTGTTGCTTTAATGCTATCTCTAATCTATATTTATCAGAACTACTCCTACCAATTAGAGGAGCTTCCACAGTTATTAATTTTTTTACAACTCTTGGAAGAATTTTAACATCTCTAATATCTAATCTTTTTATCCCAGCTAATACCTTTTCAGTAATCTCTAATTTTAATATATCCTCTGCTAAAAGACCTTCCTGGATTACTGCTTCTTCAATTTCTATAACTGGAACTTCAATAACTAAATCACTTTTTGGGTATGTTTGACATGCCAAAACATATCCTCTCTCCTTATCCTCAGAACTTAGAAGTTCGCTCTGAACTTTCTCTACCTGTCCAGATTTTAAAAGTACCTTACACCTTCCACATGTTCCGACACCACCACATTCAGAATTAAGAAAAATCCCCGCATTCATAGAAGCATCAAAAATGGTTTCACCTTTAAATATATATATAGATTTATTTTCCGGTAAAAAAGTTACCTTATATCTTTTTTCAGAGACCTTTTTAGACATTTACTTCCCTTTTTAAAATATTTCTTTTATAATTTCTTGATATTTTTTTGTAATAATTATAACTTAAATAATTAGAAAAAATTATGTTGATATTTCGTATTTATTAAAATATTATTTAAAAATTCAGAGACTGTGTTATATTTTCTGTAAAATTGTACCTTAAAAATTCGAATTGGTCATCAAAATCCTTCATAATGTTTAAAAATATCTTCATATTTTATTATAATTAGTTGATATAATAAAACAAAAAGTTAATAATAATATTAAATCCTTCTCCAGATTTCTTAAATTTTTTGATGTTTAAAATATAAAAAATAGCAATATAGGTCAACTACATCATATTATGATACAAAACTTAAAAAATATGGTTGACTAGGAGGGATAAATGAAAATTATTTAAAGGAGTAAATATGGGTTCTTTAATTAAAAAAAGAAGAAAGAAAATAAAAAAACATAAACATAAAAAACTAAGAAAATCAATGAGACGCAAAAAGCGTAAATAGTTTATATAATTTTAAAAATAAAAAGATTTATTTTGTTACTCTATCCAATTTTGCATAGCTCAAAAGGAGATGTTTTAAACCAAAATCGTCAAAGAGAACATATGCTTCAGTATCATTAATAATTTCCTTTAAGTCCACTATTTCACCCATTCCCCATTTATTATGAACTACTCTATCACCAATATTAAATTTTTCTAACTTTTCTCTAATTACTCCTAATTCAGGTTCTTTTACTTCCTCAATAAACTCATCGGGAATTTCTCTTAAGAATCTGGATTCTGGATTAAAATATATACCCCCATATAAATTCCTGGAAATTGCATATACCATATATAGTAACTTCTTTGCCCTGGTCATACCCACATAGCACAATCTTCTTTCTTCTTCTAATTGTCGGATATCGTCTAAAGATAGGGCATGAGGAAAAATTCCTTCTTCCATTCCAACTATAAATACTACTTTAAATTCCAATCCTTTCGCATTATGAAGTGTCATCAATGTTGCAAAATTTTCATCTTCTTTGTACGTATCAATATTTGCAACAAGTGACATCTCTTCCATAAATTGATCCAAATCTCCCTCAGGATTTTCACTTAAAAACTCCTTTACTACTGTAAGAAGTTCTTTAAGATTCTCTATTCTGAATTGCGCTGCTAATGTCTTCTCATCCTCTAACTCTTTTATATATCCTGTCTTAGTCCAAACCTCAACTAAAAGTTTATCTAAACTGTTCTTTGATGAATAATCTCTTAAATAATCTATCATCTTAATAAATTTTTTTATTTTTGTCCTCATATTTATAGAGAGTAAATGATTTTCTTCATATTTCTGCAAAGATTCATTAAAGGTTATATTATTCATCTTAGCAAACTTCGATATAGCAGAAATAGTCATCTTCCCTATCCTTCGATGAGGTACATTAATAATTCTGTGAAGACTAACTATATCATTAAAGTTAGAAATTAATCTTAAATATGCTGTAATATCTTTTATTTCCATCCTGTCATAAAATCTTACACCACCAACAATCTTATAAGGAATACCTTGTTTTAAAGATATATCTTCTATAACTCTTGATTGAGCATGTGTTCTATAAAATACAGAAAAATCATTGTATTTAAAATCCCTATTTTTTATTAATCTTTTAATCTCGTGTATAACAAATGATGCTTCATTGTGCTCATCCTCAGCTTCAAATATAAAAACTTTTTTGCCTCTCTCATTATCCGTCCAAAGATTCTTTCCCTTTCTTGAAAAATTGTTTTTGACTACATTATTTGCTGCACCTAAAATTAATTTTGTTGAACGATAATTCTGTTCTAACTTAATAACTTTCGCATTTGGATAATCATGCTCAAATTCAAGTATATTTCTGATATCTGCTCCCCTCCAGCTATAAATGCTTTGATCATCATCTCCAACCACATAAATATTCTTATTTTTAGAAGCAAGTAAATTGACTAAGTAATATTGTGCTCTATTTGTATCCTGATATTCATCCACTAATATATATTTGAATCTATCTTGATATTTTTTAAGCACTGAAGGAAAAAGTCTAAAGATAATTACAGTTAGCATAATAAGATCATCAAAATCAAGTGCATTTGCTTTGAATAGTCTTTCCTGATATCTGCTATAAACATCAGATGCAATCTGTTGATAAAGATCTGATACAGTTTCGGGGTATTTCTCATGATCGATTAATTCTTCCTTTGCAGCACTTATCAAGTTTAATATTGCTTTTGGATTAAATCTTTTGCGGTCTATATCAAGTTCTTTCATACATTCTGTTACAAGCTTTATTTGATCAATCTCATCATAAATAACGAAGTTCCTACCATAACCTAACCTTTCAATCTCATTTCTTAATATCTTTGTACATGTTGAATGAAAAGTTTTAATCCAAATATCTTGAGCATTTTCACCAATAAGTCGCTCAACTCTTATTTTCATCTCGTTTGCAGCTTTATTTGTAAAGGTTATGGCTAATATTTCTTGTGGTGTAGCTAATTTTTGCTCAAGAAGATAGGCAACTTTGTAGGTGATTACTCTTGTTTTTCCAGTACCTGCTCCAGCAAATATTAACAATGGGCCCTCAGTGTATATTACTGCTGATTTTTGAATCTGATTTAAATCATCTAAAAAATTATTCTTCAACTATTTAACCTTTTTAAACAGAAAAATATCCCTCACGCAATAAAGGGGGTCAATGAGGGATATTTTCTATTTGCAATTATTAATTCTGCATAAGATTTGTGGCATGGTTTCGCAGACATTTCAGTCAAGAAACTATGCCCAAAGCTTTCTACGTTTCTTTTTAAATTAGAATTAATTTTTTTTTACATCATTGGAGGTGGGTATCCACCTGGCATTGGTGGTGTTTCTTTCTTTTCTGGAACTTCAGCTGCAATAACCTCAGTTGTAAGAAGCATCGCGGCAATACTTGCTGCATTTTGTAGAGCAGCTCTTGTTACCTTAGCTGGGTCAATTATTCCAGAATCTACCATATTTACATATTTTCCTGTTAGAGCATCAAGTCCTTCACCTTTAGGTAGTTTCTTAACCTCCTCTACTATTAATGCGCCTTCATAACCAGCATTATTAGCAATCCATCTAAGTGGTTCAGTTAGAGATTTCTTAACAATTAAGACACCTGTTTTTATATCTCCATCAAATTTGGTTTCATCTATTGCTGGAATTGAATCAATTAATACTACTCCACCACCCGGTACTATACCTTCCTCAACAGCAGCTTTGGTTGCTGAAAGAGCATCTTCAATCCTGTGCTTTTTTTCTTTAAGTTCAGTTTCAGTTGCAGCACCTACCTTGATTACAGCAACACCTCCAGATAGTTTCGCTAATCTTTCTTGTAATTTTTCTCTATCAAATTCTGAATCACTCTGCTCAATTTCAGCCTTTATCTGCTTTATTCTTCCTTTTATATCATCAACTTTACCTTTACCTTCAATTATTGTTGTATTTTCCTTATCTATTTTTACTTGTCTTGCTCTTCCTAACATATCAAGTTTGACATTTTCTAATTTTATTCCTAATTCTTCACTGATCATTGTTCCACCAGTTACTACGCCTATATCCTGTAACATTTCTTTTCTTCTATCACCAAAACCTGGGGCTTTTACTGCAACACAGATAAATGTTCCTCTAATTTTATTAACAACAATAGTTGCCAGTGCCTCTCCTTCAACATCTTCAGCTATTAATAGTAAAGGTTTTCCTGCTTGCATTACCTTTTCTAATACTGGAAGCAATTCAGCAATTGCTCCTAATTTTTTATTCAGTATTAATATATATGGTTCATCAAGAACAGCTTCCATTCTCTCAGCATCTGTTACCATATATGGGGATATATAACCTCTGTCAAATTGAAGACCCTCCACAACCTCAATTTCAATCCCAAATTTTTGTGATTCCTCAACTGTAATAACTCCATCCTTCCCTACTTTTTCCATAGATTCAGCTATTTTCTCTCCAATTTCTGGATCATTTGCAGAAATAGCAGCAACTTCAGCTATCTTCTTTTTCTCAGTTGCTATTGACTGACTCATTTTATGAATCTGTTTTACAGCCATTTCAACACCTTTTTCTATCCCTTTTTTTAATAACATAGGATTTGCTCCAGCTGCCACATTTCTAAAGCCTTCTCTAATCATAGCTTGAGCAAGCAAAGTAGCTGTGGTAGTACCATCTCCAGCAACATCGTTTGTTTTTGTAGCTACCTCTTTTAGTAACTGAACTCCAACATTCTCCCAAACATCTTCAACATCAATATCCCTTGCTATTGTTACACCATCATTAGTAATAGTTGGTGAACCAAATTTTCTCTCTAAAACTACATTTCTTCCCTTTGGACCTAATGTGATTTTTATCGCATCAGCTAATTTGTTAACTCCTCTTTCTAAAACTCTCCTTGCATCTTCGCCAAATTTAATCTCTTTTGCCATATATTATTCCTCCTTTTGTTTATTTTTCTATTATGGCAAGGATATCACTTTCTCTTAAAATCAAGTGCTCCTTGTTTTTTATTTTTACTTCAGTTCCACCATATTTTGAGTAAATAATTTTATCCCCAACCTTAACATCCATAGGAATTCTTTTTCCTTCTTCAATTCTTCCTGGTCCTGCAGCTATCACTTCACCCTCTTGTGGCTTTTCCTTAGCTGTGTCAGGAATAACTATCCCACTTCTGGTAATATCTTCACTCTCTTTTGGTAGAACAATTACTCTGTCTCCAAGTGGTCTTAATTTCATAATGTTTCTCTCCTTTCTAATTATATTTTTTTGTCAAAAGACTTTAAATTGAGAACTTAATTCTTAAATGATTTTTTAAAAATACAAAATTATTTTATAAATAGTTCCCACCATACAAATTTTAGCACTCCTTAAGAAAGAGTGCTAAAATTATTACATATTTTATATGATAATTTTTCTAAAATCAATATTATATATTCTATAATTATTTTCAATAAAAAACAACTATATTTTAAATTTTTATACTATTATAAAAGCTTTATATGTATTGTTAACAAGTAAAGTTAACACTTTTGGTATTATATTTTTTGAAAATTTAATATTATTCTGTCATTTCGAGCAGCTCCTTCGCTACGCTCGGGATAAACTCCGGTGGCGTGGCAATCTCTATTATTGACAATAATTTATGTACTGAGATTGCACAGCCTGTTCCGAGTGCAACGAGGAATCTCGCTCCTCGCAATGACAAGAACCTTTATTACATTATATTAATTTTTCAAAGATAAAACTGTAAACTTATCTCGTTAATAGTACACTTTATAAAAATAATAGATTAGGAGTGTTTAAATTGGAAGAAAATGAATCTATCAAGGATATATCAAAATATGACGGAAAGAAAGCAATAATAAAAGGATGGTTGTATAATAAACGTTCAAGTGGAAATATAGTATTTCTTTTAGTAAGAGATGGAACTGGAATGTTGCAATGTGTTGTATCAAAAAATAATGTAGATAAGAATGTTTTTGAATCTGCTCAAAAAGTAACCCAGGAATCATCTTTAATAGTTACAGGTAATGTTCGCAAGGAAGAAAGAGCTATTGGAGGATACGAACTTTTTATTAATGATATAAAAATCTTGCAGATTGTATCTGACTATCCTATAACTCCAAAATCCCATGGAGTAGGATTTTTAATGAAAAATCGTCACCTCTGGCTTAGATCTAAAAAACAACATGCAATATTAAAAATAAGAGCTGAGGTAATAAAAGCTTGTAGAGAGTATTTAGATAAAAATGGATTTATTAATATAGATACTCCTATATTAACACCTGCTGCTTGTGAGGGAACAAGTACTTTATTTGAAACAAAATATTTTGACCAGATGGCATATCTTAGCCAAAGTGGACAATTATATAATGAAGCAACTATAATGTCTTTTGGAAAAGTTTATTGCTACGGTCCAACATTTAGAGCAGAAAAGTCTAAAACCCGAAGACATTTAATGGAATTCTGGATGATAGAACCAGAAATGGCATATTTTGATTGGAAAGATAATATTGAGATACAAGAGGAATTTGTTACTTATATTGTTCAAGCAGTTCTAAAAAATAGAAGAAGTGAACTTGAAATATTAGAAAGAAATTTAGGCAAACTAGAAATTATAAAACCACCATTTCCAGAGATATCTTATGATGAGGCATTAGAGATATTAAAAAAGGAAGGTAAGGACATAAATTGGGGTGATGATTTTGGAGCTGGTGAGGAAACCATAATCTCCAAAAGCTTTGATAAACCTGTTTTTATCCATCATTATCCAATGAAGTGTAAGGCATTCTATATGAAACCAGACCCTGAAAGACCTGATGTTTCTCTAAGTAATGACTTAATTGCACCAGAAGGTTATGGGGAGATTATCGGGGGTGGTCAAAGAATAGATAACTTAGAATTGTTAGAAGAGAAAATAAAGGAACATAATTTACCGAGAGATGCTTTTAAGTGGTATCTGGATTTAAGAAAGTACGGAACTGTTCCTCATTCTGGATTTGGTTTAGGAATTGAAAGAACAGTAGCCTGGATATGTAAACTAAAACATATCCGTGAAACAATACCGTTTCCTCGATTACTTTATAAAATCTACCCATAATAAAAATCATCTTTGATTTAAGTGTAAAAAAATAATTTTGAGATTATCCATATAAAAAATATTAAAAGACATATATAGGAAAAAATATCACCATATTTAGAATAAAAGGTTTGCTCTTGCATGAAATATACTGATGTAGTTAAAGTGCAAGCTTCATTTTTACGTGTAGCATCCAATTCCATTCCATTTGGCGCAAAAACACCTGAAATTCCAGTGTTTGCACATTGCACAAAATATACTCCATTTTCTACTGCTCTTACTCTACCCATATAGAAATGTTGTTCAAGTTCAACACTATTTCTAAACCAACCATCGTTTGTGACCACAAATAAAATTTGAGCTCCATTATTTCTCAATTTTCGAGGTATCTGTGGTAGAGCAGACTCAAAACAAATTATTGAACCAATCTTACCTTGAGAAATTGGAAAAACTGTATATTTTTTACCTGCTATTACATCTTCTCTTAATAATCTTAGAGGACCGATATTACCTATAAATCTTCTTGCGGGAATAAATTCACCAAATGGTATGGGGTGAATTTTCTCGTATATATCTATCAGCTTTCCCTTTCTATCCAGTAAAATTACAGAATTATGTAAATTCCCCTCCTCGTCTTTAGTAAAAACCCCTTTAAGAAGATTTGTTTTTATCTCACCAAGCAATTTTTTTGTCCAATTAAAATAGAAATCTGTTTCGTCCTCTGTAAATACTAAAGAGGTTGCAGATTCAGGAAAAACAATTAAATCGGATTTATTCTTTGCAGCTTCTATAGAAAGCTTTTCCAAAATTTCTAATATGGAATCTATATGTTGACCTGATATTTTTATACTCTGAGGTATATTAGGTTGTATCAGGGATATTTCTATTTTATTTAGATTTTTAAAAAATAAGTATTTAGGATTATTGTTTAAAAAAGTAAAAAAACCATATATAAGAATTAAAATAATCAAAATAATTGAGGAAAATAAGTATTTTGAATTATAAAGCAACCATCTTTTTTTTCTGAAAAATCTTATTAAATGCTTTATAAGACTACCTAAATTTTTAAAATTACTTATCTTGAAAAGTTGAAGTGTCTCTAAAGCGCTGATATTAAAGAAGACTATCAAAAAAGACACTCCGTAGACTCCAGTTATTCTTACTATCTGAAGCAAAGGCAGAAAAAAGTGTTGAGAGTTTCCTAAAATTCCCCAACCAAATGCCAGTGGAGTAAGAGACCATAAAAATTCAAATATAACCCAAAATGTTGGAATTAAAAGAATTCTTATCCATGATTTTGTTTCTCTTAATAAAAGATGTAGAAAAAAACTAAGAATTGAAAAATAAATTGAACAGAGTATAGTTAAACCTATCCATGCAATTGGAGTAACATACCACTCCCAATACATCTGACCACCAAAGAATAAAAAGCCAGTAATAAAACCTAAAAAAAATGCTTCTTTTTTTGTGCAATAATATAAAGAAAAGAGTAAAGGCATAAGTGCAATCCATACCAAAAATCCGTATTTTGGAAAAGATACTGCCAGAAGAATTCCGCTTATTATACAAAACACTATTAAGATATTTCTTCTCTTTAAAAATCTTTTTATTGACATCTCTTCTACTTTCATAAATATTTTATTAATGAATGAGATTGCACAGCCTGTTCTGAGCAAAGCGAAGAATCTCGCTTCTCGCAATGACAAATGGGGAAGCTTGTCCCTCACAATGACATATTAAAAATTTCAAGTTTTTAGAGAAATTTGTGAATACGCATCTATGTCTATATTACTTATCTGGCCTTTCTTTAATTTGTAATAAGCAAGACATGCCACCATTGCAGCATTATCTGTACAATACTCCTTAGAAGGATAAATGGCATCAACATCATGAGATTCTGCTCTTCTTTTCATCTCGCTTCTTAAATAACTATTTGAGGATACACCTCCAGCAAGTGCAATAGTTGGAACTTTGTAACTTAATGCAGCTCTTAAAGTTTTTTCCACTAAAACATCAATTACAGCTTTCTGAAAACTTGCAGCTAAATCTGGCATATTCTTTCGAGAAAGCAAAGTCTTATCCTTTCTTACCATATAAATGACTGCAGTTTTTAAACCGCTAAAGCTAAAATTTAAACCTTTTTTCAGCATCGGTCTTGGTAATTTATAAGCATCAGCATTTCTATTAATTGATATTCTTTCAATAGCTGGTCCTCCAGGATAACCGATGTTTAGAAATCTGGCTATTTTGTCTAAAACCTCTCCAGCTGCATCATCTAAAGTTGAACCTAAAATTTCAAACTCATCATTCTCTTTTAAAAGGTAAATTGATGTATGACCTCCTGATGCAACCAAGCTTACAATAGGTCTTTTGATATCGGGATTCTCTATAAAATTTGCATACATATGACTTAATACATGATTAACTCCAATTAAAGGAATATTTAGACTATAACAAATGGCTTTTGCTGCTGCCAATCCAATAAGTAGTGAACCAATCAGACCTGGTCCATTAGTTACACCAACAGCAGTTAAATCTCTAAAATTCACATTTGCCCTTTTTAAAGCCTGCGCTATTACAATATTTATAAGCTCTATATGTTTTCTTGATGCAATTTCTGGTACTATACCACCAAAATCCTTGTGTAGTTCCTCCTGCGTAACTACAATATTTGATAAAACCTTATAACCATCTTTTAAGACTGCTGCTGTTGTATCATCACAGGATGTTTCTATACCTAAAATTATATCTTTACCTATCAAAATATATAATCCCTTCTTTCAATACTCTTTTTAACAATTCCTTAATGTCTTTATTTATGAAATTGATTATGTTTTAAGTTCTCTCTCTAATTTTAAAATTATATCTTTGTATTCATAATTTGTAATATCATCCACCACCATTACTAAGGCATCCTCACCACTATCTAAGTAATATCTTCTTATTTTTCCAGCAGTAAAGAAATTAAATCTCTCATAAAATTTTTGTGCAATTATGTTTGACTGTCTTACTTCCAAAAATAACCTTGTTATCCCCCTTTTTTTTGCCTTCCTGATTAATGAAATCAATAACAATGTTCCTATTTTTTTCCTTTTAAAGTCAGACCTTACCGCTATTGTAGTAATATGCCCACTTTTATTTTTTTTAACTATTCCTGTATATCCAATAACCTCGTTGTTCTTTTTTGCTACAAGATATATATTAGATCTCCTTCCTAACAGCTGAGATACAAAACTTGCCCTACTCCATGGAGTTGGAAAAGTCTCAACTTCAATAGCATAAACCTGATCTATATCTTTAATACTCAAAGGATAAATTTTTATTTCACTTAAATCGTAACGGTTCATAGAATGAAATATTCAATAATATGTACTATCTAAGCTTGGTGTTTACAGTTTGCTGCTCCTAGCATAAAATTAGATATTTATTTTTATAAAATATATTTATAAAAGACTTAATCTATTTTCCAAATGGTTTAAACTTTCTCACATAAATTGGATTTAGTTTTATATAATCATCAATAAGTTCTTTACTATATTTTTGAAAAGCTAAAATATTTATAGCACTAGCTTTTGGTACAATCACATCTCTCAAAATTATCGCTTTTTCCTCTTTTTCAAATTTACTATTAATAAAAGGGTAGTCAATTAAAATATTTCCACAAAGAACTATCTTTTTATACATTTCAATTAATTTGAATATCTTTTGTTCTAATTCATCTATTTTTATTAGTTCATCTTCACAAATCTTATTCAAAGTACTGTTCCTGCAAGTGAAAGAGGAGCAATATACTTCTTCCCTTTTAGCATTTATTAAAGGAAAGATACATAATTCTTCATTCTGTATATTTTCATTTTTTAATTGATAAATTAATTTCATTGCTTGATATGCAAGAGCATGCAAAGATGTGATTCCTACAATATCTATAGAATTCACCTGGCTAAAGGTTTTTACCACTGTTAACCCTATTCTGGTTCCAATGAACATTCCTGGTCCTATATCAACTCCAATTAAATCTATTTGATCTAAACTTACTTTATTTTTTTTCAAGATATGGTTAATCTTTGGAATTATTTCAACAACCTGGGAATTTTTATAATTCCCTGAAATCTCCTCTAAAATCTTTTCATCTTGAGATAATGCTATTGACATTATTGGAGTAGTTGTTTCAATTCCTAATATATACATATTTAGTAAATCCCTTCTGCCAAATTTATACCTTTTAATCTCTTTTTCCAGCTTTTTCCATTAGGGACAATTTTTATTTTTCTCTTTTTATTCTCGTAATATGAAAAAATTACTTGAAGATGATCAAAAGATAATAATTCAACTATTTTATCTCCCCACTCTATAACTGTCACCCCGTCACCATATTGAAACTGGTTAAATCCTATATCCTCAAGTTGAAATGGTTTATCCAATCTATAAACATCAAAATGATAAAGTGGTATTTTATTGTGATAAATTTTTAAAATTATAAAACTTGGACTTGTTACAATCTGAGTGATACCCATTCCTTTAGCTAAACCTTTTACAAAACAGGTTTTTCCTGTACCAAGTTCACCACTTATACTGATAACATCTCCGGGTTCTATTAATTTCGCTATTTTTCAGCTAAATTTAAAGTTTCTTGCTCAGATGTTGAAATTATAAAATTTTTTTTGAATATATCCATCATAAAAATATTATTTAGATTTCCCTTTTTATTACTATTTTACTATTATTTAATAAAAATGATTAAGCATATAGGTAATGAAGAGATTCATTTATGCTAAAAGTTTTACCAATTATACTATTATCTCAATCAATCTAAATAAAATGATGAATGAATTATAAACGAATCTTGTGAGAATTATTTGAAAATAATTTTTTAAAAAGGGGATTCTTTTGATTAAAATTGCTTAAAAGAGACCTAATTGTTCTTTACTTTCCATCTCATCTTCAATATGAATTTTGATCTCCTTTTCAATAACCTTTTTTATAGTAATAAAATCCTCTTCTAATGAGGCAATATACGATGGAGTATAAAGCGCTGCTGCAGGGTGATAAATAGGAAGTACTAACCTACCTCCCACTTTAAATAACTTCCCTCTAACACTGGTTATTCCAACATTCTTTTTTAGAATTAATTTAGTAGCAAAATTTCCTAAAGTGCAAATTACTTGCGGATTTATAAAATAAATTTGTGCATAAAGATAATCTTTACAGATATCTATTTCTTCAGCTAAAGGGTCTCTGTTTTTTGGTGGTCTGCATTTTATAACATTTGCAATATAGACTTGTTCTCTTTTAAGTTCTACTGAGTTGAGTAATTTGTTTAAAAGCTTACCTGCAGCACCTACAAAAGGTTCTCCTTGAATATCTTCATAATAACCTGGAGCTTCCCCAATAAACATGACAACTGCTTTATCATTTCCTGACCCAAAAACAACATTTTTCCTATTTTCATGAAGTGCACACTTTTTACAATTTTGTGCTTCGTTATAAACATCTTTTAAACTTTCCCAATTTCCCAAATTATCTCCTCATTCAATCTCTCTATTTACTCATTAATAGTAAGTTACTTACAAGTGCTACTATCATCACCAAGAGAACAGGTAGGGCATGAATACGGGCTTGAGCCCAAATCGAAATCTGAGGATTCTTCAGATGGAGTTGAACTAAAATTAGAAAAAAGTTTTATTACATCTTTGTCACCACATTCTGGACATGTAATTACATCATCAGAACTGGATGATAAGATTAATTTCTCAAAAACCTTATTACATTTTTTACACTTATACTCAAATATTGGCATTAGAGTTATTCTCTCCTTTAAAAAATTAATTCCAACAAAATATTAATTAAAAATTATAACACTTGAAATATCGTAATGTAATATTATAAATACATATATAACTAACTATCCAAATTAATTATAAATCATACCAATAAAATAATAAATTTCCAAAATATTTCTTATTTTACTTTACTCTACTCTTTAGTCTTATAAATTATTAATGTTATTGAATCTTAATTCAATTACAAATTTAGTAATTAAAGAAATCAAACATTTTCTACAATTGGTTTATTCAATTTTTGATATTTTTAAAAAAGGTATTTAAAAATATAAATATTCGTAAGATTAATCTGATAATTTACTTTTATCCTCCCATAATTTTTTGATAGAAAAACCTGGAGGTAAACCTAAACGATGTTTTTCTAATAATTCAGGTTTTGATAAAATATCAAAAAATAATCCATCAGCAACTATTTTTCCATTATCCAAAATAACTGCTCTATTTTTTAAATTTTTTTTTATTATTTTATTACTTTTATATTCATCTTTTTGGAACAACAACAGGTATTCCATTAATTTCTTTAATATGAACATCAACACCATAAACTTTTCTTATATTCTCGGGTTCAATTACTTCTTTACCTCCTTCTGCAAAAATTTCTCTATCTTTAAGCATTATAAATCTATCAGAATACATTAAAGCAGTATTTAAATCATGCATTGCAACAATTGATGCGATATTTTTATTACAGGATATATCTCTTATAATTTTCATCACTTCCAGTTGATTTTTTAAATCCAGATTGCTCGTGGGCTCATCTAAAAGAAAAATTTGCGGTTCCTGTACAAGTGCTCGTGCAATAATTACTTTTTGTAATTCCCCGCTGCTCAATTCATTTGTGTATCGCAAAGAATATTCTTCAAATTTTAGCATTTTTAAAATCTCGTGAGTAATCTTAATGTCGTGGTCTGTTATATCCCATTTTATATGCGGCTTTCTTCCAAGGAGTACAGAATCAAATACAGTCATGTAATTTCCATTAGATTTTTGAGGCACATAACCCATCTTTTTTGCAATATCGTTCCCATCCATATTTTGAATATCCTGGTTCTCAATTAAAATTGTGCCTCTTATCGGCTTTAAAATTCTGTTTATACATTTAAGCAGTGTTGATTTTCCGGCTCCATTAACACCTAAAATGGAAACTACTTCCCCTCGTCTAACTTTACAAGTTATATTGCTTAATATCTTTCTGCTATTGTATGAAAATTCAATGCTATCAATTGAGAGTATCATTTTATTGTATTTATAATCGTTATAATCTTTTTAAAATTTTATTGTGTTTAAAAATTTTGTTTTATAGAATTTTTTATCCCGTTACTACCCCCATATCACTGCCCATCATTTTTTATCATACCCTATTTGACACTATCCTACAGGGTGTATTCCTCTTCCTGCAACCATCCAGTAATTTTCATTCATGCAGCTAATACATACGGGATTGTTTTTCCTCATCCTTATGTGCGTTTCCATCACATCCTCACCGCATACAGAACATTTTATTGATTCAAAAACTGGGGCATATTCCAATATTTCTGGCTCCACCTTCTTCATATCAAAAACATCATCCTCAGGTTTTGACAGGACATCAAAGGACATCTTTGTCCATAGTTCTTTCATGTGTTCTTGTTCCTGTGGGGTAAGTTTTTCTCGTTTCTTAACTGCTCTATCAAATAAAGCCAATGCTTCCTCAGCATCCGGATTATCTTTCATTTGCTCGGAAGATAACTTTACCGAAATACGCAAACCCTCTTTTTCTTTACGCTTAAAGAATGTAACTGCTGTTTTGCCGAGATCCTTATAAATCAATGCGTTGTTGCCTAAGGTGCATCCGCTTAAAGCCTGAATGCCATCAACAAAACAATTATTGCATTCAACAATTGCCATTATATCTTCCATCCCTGTATTTTCAGTTATTCCCAATCTTTTATAAGCAACATAAACTGCCTTAACTCCCAATGCTAGATAGGAGCAATAATGACCGTGCATTTCTGCCGCCCTATCAAGCAGTTTTTCTAAATCACCTGCAGCAAGCAACTTTTTAACTGTCTCTCTCGGGTCTTTTTTGTTTTCCATCTTGCTTTCCATTTTAAATTAAATTTTTTATTGAATTTATAATATTATTTTCTTTCATATCTTTTCATAAGCATGTAAAAGAACACTGGCGCACCTATAAAAGATGTCAATATTCCAACTGGAAGTATAATAGGCAATATTATCGTTCTTGCCACAGTATCTGTTGTAAGTAACAACAATCCGCCGAATATAGCAGATATTGGAATTAAGTATCTATAATCTCCACCGATAATCATTCTCATTATATGCGGCACTACCAATCCAACAAATCCGATAATGCCAAGAAATGCCACACACACAGATGTAATGAGTGCAGCAATAATCATTCCGATTAATCTTGTTCTTTCTGTATTTACCCCAAGCGATTTTGCTGTTTCTTCACCACTTACCAGTGCATTGTAATCCCATCTTTTATATATGAAATAAAACAATGCAGGAATTGTGACAAAAAGCATAATTCCAATATCGGTCCAGCCAGCTCTTCCAATATCTCCAAATGTCCAGAATACAACTGATGCAACCTTTACATCATCTGCAAAATACTGCAACAGCATAGTTCCTGCACTAAATAATGAAGACATCGCAACTCCTGCAAGTATCATTGCCTCCGGGGACAACCCCCTCAATTTTGCAAGTAAGAGAATTACAAAAACACCGATTAATGCTCCTATAAATGCAAATATTGTCACACTATATGGGTTATTTAAAGTTAATGGTGTGCCTCCTATTCTATGTAATTCTCCTGCACCGAGAACTATAATTGCAAAGGCAGCTCCAAAAACCGCTCCGTGCGAGATACCCATTGTAAATGGAGATGCAAGTGGATTTCTTAAAATGCACTGCATTACAGCCCCGGCAACTGCTAAACCTATTCCCGCTATTATTGCCCCGATTATTCGTGGAAGCCGAATATTCCATATTACTATTTCATTAATATCTCCATTGTGTGCCAATCCATTAATCACTTCACCAATACTTAAATTCATTGAGCCAGTGGATATTGCGTAAAGTGAAATTATACAAATAAGAATAATAAAAAATATACCAAAAATTAATTTCCTTCTTGTATATTCTTTATATTTTTCCGGAACATTTTCCATGTTTTCTATTCTATTTTTGTTATTTTTACCAATTATTGTTTTAAATCAATTTTCTTAAATCCTTCAAAGTCATTTTTCATTTCTTCAAGAACTGGTTTTCCATCTAAAAATGTATAAATTTCATTTGCTTTCTTCTCGGGATCAATATCTTTAAATTCCTCAGGATATATAATCTTTCCAACATAATAAGCATCTGCTAATGCAGTATCAATATTTGTTGTATAAAAATTATAAGGAAGTAATCCATACACTTCTTCGTTCTGCACTGCTTTAAGTGAATTAAAAATTTCAGGGGTCTCATGATACTCATCAATTACTAATTTATAACCACCGCCATCAATAAATAAAATATCGGGATTCCATTCAAGTATCTTTTCTTTATCAACAAACACATGACCATCATTATTTAATTCATCTACAACATTTTTTGCATTCAATGACTTAAATGGAGGATACCCTGCTTCTGTACTTGTGATTCCATGATGCCCTTTGTATCCAAGACCACCAACATAAACGGTCTTCTTTTTTTCATCTGCTATGTCCTTTGTTCTGTCATTTAAATCATTGCTAATATTTTCAATAAATTGTATTACTTCCTCTGCTCTATCCTCTTTATTTATAATTTTTCCTGATATTTTTAAGGAATTAAACACATCTTCATTATCAAATGTTGCTAATTGTCCATAACTTAAAACTACCACAGAAATTCCTGTTTTCTCTTGTAAATCATCTGCCATTCTCGGCTCAATATATGTGACAAATATTACATCAGGTTTAACACTTATGGTTGCCTCATGGTTTGGAACAAAAGAAGGTCCTGCGCTGCCAATTACCGGAAGGTCTGTCAGTTCTGGGTGTGCTAAACGATACGGTCTTCCACTGGGACTTTCTTTTTCAAAGCCACCTTCAATTCCAACAACTTTATCTGTTGCTTGTAAATATGTGATTAGCCGTAATGTGCCAGGACCAAAGCATACAATTCTATCTGCATTAGCTGGGACTTCAACAGTTCTTCCTGCCATATCAGTTATTGTAATTTTTTCTCCTTTGCTGCTTTGTTTATCTTTATTGATACATCCTGAAAAACTAATAATTACAATTCCGATTATCGCTGCAATGAGCAATATGTTTATCTTTCCTCTATTTTTATTATTTTTGGTCATGTTTCTCACTTTAGTCAATCCCAATTTTTCTGTAATATGCATTTAATCTCCTTTCTTAACAAAAATTTAATAAATCAAATATTTTTTCCTCACCTCCTAAAATAAAAAACCACGACAAACTTGACTTCAGTCAAATCAGACCGTCGTGGTCCTATTATCAAAAGATATTTAAATTTAAAATTAAGTTAATTAAAAAAAATTATATTTTTAGAAAGTCTTTTTCTAATTTAGTTTTAAATACTAACATATAATTTATATGTAATCAAATCAACTATTAATTCAATGATGGTATTTTTACATTGCAACTATGAGATATTTTTTGCTTTTTATTGAAAACATCCAGATGCTTAAATTACTTATCATTTTCAGATTCAGTGAGCACCATCTCATGTTTCATAAAATCAATATATTTAATATTGGCTTTGACTAATTTCTGCTCACCAAAAAGGTCCTTTAAGAGTAAGCCATCTTCTTCACTCTGTATATTAATTACATTCTCAAGTATCTCTTCCTTTTTCCCATCCTTTTCAATATATACCTTAGTCTCACACATTTAAATCTCCTTTTTATTTAAATTTATTTTTTAAATTATGTTAAAAATATTTTTTATACAACATACAACATATAATCTAATTTTTAGATTTTAATTTATGTTTTATATTCTATATAAGAAAGCATAACATTATTTTTTATATTTTAATACAAAAAATTAAAAATACAAAGGTAATAATTTATTCACTTTTAACAATCATCTCTTTTATTATCTCTATACCTTCATCAATAAGCTGTGGAAGTGGCTTTTTCTCAACCCCTAATATGTTTAATGGTGGATTGCAAAGCGGAATAAATATTTTTTTCTTGCTAAATTTTCTTATAGATTCAGCTATTGTTGGAGTAATCTCCCCCATCATAGAATTGACTATTATTACTGAAATGGGAGCAAATATTAAATCCATTTCTTCAATAGTTACTTTTATAGCATTCTCCCCTGTTGCCCCTCTATTAGCTTTTGCTTTTAGCATATTGCTTGTAGCAATAGCATTAGTTCCTAAAGCAAATATTTCTAATTCTTGACCAAAATTCTGCCTTAGTTGATTTATTATTTGATTTCCAATACTACCACCCATACTATCAATAACTGCAATTTTTATTCCCATGACATCCTCTTATTAAATAATTAAATGTAGTAATTAAAGTTAATACTTTTTATAATTTTTTGCTATTTCCCAATAGTGAAGTGCATACTCTCTTAATCTCTCCTCACTCTCTTCTGTTAATTTTTTTATAACTCTACCAGGAACACCTACTACTAAACTATATGGTGGTATCTCTTTTTTTTCAGGAATAACAGAACCTGCTCCAATAATTGAACATTTTCCTATTTTGGCTCCATCTAAAATAGTTGCATTTATACCTATTAAAACATTATCTTCAATCTCACATCCATGTAAAATTGCACCATGACCAATTGTTACATAATTACCAATCTTTAAGGGATATTTCGGATCCACATGTAAGAC
>DAOWJR010000080.1 GCA_030640275.1 Actinomycetes bacterium
AATAAGCCATCATATGAGACTCCAATTCATTTAAAGATTTATAAAAATAGGGAAGATGTTTTTGGAATTGCTCATACACATTCTCCATATGCAGCATGCTTTGCTGTACTCAAAAAAGGTATTCCTCTTATACATATTGAGACTTTCTTTTCAGTAGGTGGAGATATTCCCGTTGTGGATTTTGCACTTCCTGGTTCAGATGAATTGGCAAAAAAATCACTTAAAAAACTTTCTAATAGATCAGCAGTTCTTTTAGAAAGTCACGGAGTTTTAACAGTAGGCTCTTCATTATCGAATGCAGTTTTAATTGCAATATTAGTAGAAGAATCAGCAAAAATTTATCATAAAGCTCTTCAGGTAGGTGAACCTAAAAATTTATCAGAAGAACAAGTAAGAGCTTTAGAAAAGATATTAAAGAAAAGCTCTTATGAATAATAACATATTGATTCTTTAAATTTTACTGATATAATTAATAAATTAATTCATGAGATAAAATATATTATATATAATTTAAATTATCGATAATTAATTAAAATTGGAAGGGTTATGGATCCTGAAAGAGACAAAGCTTTTGTTGAAGAAGCATTTAGAATAATTAAAATAGCTAAAGAAAAAGGTATAGTTTTTAGATTAATAGGTTCAATTGCAGTAAAACATCATAGTCCAAAATACAGGTACCTTTATGATGAAATGAAGAGACCACTTACAGATATAGATTTAATGACATATGGAAAGTTTAGAGAAGGAATGAGAAAGTTTTTTAAAGACTTAGGTTATGAACCAATAAACCCGAGATTTTTTGCATTATATGGTAAGAAAAGACAAATTTACTGGAGTGATGAAAAAGGTTGGCAAATAGATGTCTTTTTTAATGAGTTAGATATGTGCCATAAGGTTGATTTTAGAAATAGATTGGAATTGGATGACCCTACCATCACTCTAACTGATATATTATTAGAAAAGATGCAGATAGTAGAGATAAATCCAAAGGATATCAAAGATACTATTATAATGCTACTCGAGCACGATGTTGGGGATAAGGAAGAAGAAACAGTAAACATGAACTATATATCTAAGCTCTTATCAAAAGATTGGGGATATTATTATACAGTGACAACCAACCTTAAAAAAGTTAAAGATTTCCTTGGCGAATTTGAATCTCTGACGGTTGAAAATGGAAAAATAGTTGCAGATAAAATTGATAAAATACTTGAAAGAATAGAAGGTGAACCTAAAAGCCTGAAATGGAAAATAAGGTCTAAGGTTGGTATAAAGAAAAAATGGTATAAGGAAGTTGAAGAAGTGGGGAGGTAAAAATGGCTAAAACAAGATTTATGTTCTCAACAGATTTGCATGGTTCAGAAACAGTCTGGAGAAAGTTTCTGAATACTGCAAAGATTTATGATTTGGATGCTCTTGTTTTAAGTGGAGATATGACTGGTAAAATAATGGTTCCAATTATAAAAAGGGAGGACGGGAAATATACTTCACATCTTTTAGGAAGAGAGTATATTCTATCTGAAGAAGAATTACCTGAATATGAAAAAAAAGTAAGAATGGCTTCATATCTTCCGTATAGAACTACTCCGGAGGAAAGTGTCAAAATAGGAAATAATGAGGAATACAGGGAAAATTTATTTGAGAAATTAGAATGTGATATTGTTGAACATTGGTTAACATTAATATCGGATAGAGTACCTGATAAGTGCAAGGTTATAATGAGTCCTGGAAATGATGATAAGTTTGCTATTGATGAAGTAATTAAGAAAGATCCAAGAATTACATTTGGTGAGGAAGAGGTGGTTGACTTAGATGGAGAGCACGAAGTTCTCTGTTTTGGTTGGACAAATCCTACTCCTTTTGATTCACCAAGAGAATGCTCAGAGGAAGAGATGGAGGAGAAATTGGAGAAGGTAGTAGCTAAAGTTAAGAATTTAGAGACTGCTGTATTTTGCATCCACTGTCCACCATATGATTCTTATCTTGATTATGCACCAATGGTAGATAAAGATTTAAATATAATAGTTATAGGTGGTAAACCTCGGGAGATACCAGTAGGAAGTCATGCTGTTAGAAAAATTATTGAAAAATACCAACCATTAGTAGGACTTCATGGACACATTCATGAAAGCCCAGGATATATAAAAATTGGTAGGACTGTATGTTTCAATCCAGGAAGTGAATATGGAGAGGGCATATTTAAAGGTTATTTGGTAGAGATTGAAGGTGATAAGATACTTAGACTCCAGAGAGTAGAAGGTTAATTTATATTGAAATTAATTTTGAAACTTCTTCTCTAAATTCTTTTGGAGAAAGTCCTAAATCATAGACTGGGATTTCAATATAATCATCTTTATATATATCACTTCTATACAGTCTTAAAGAAATCTTTCCCAGACCAGAATAATACAAAGAAATAAATTTAAAATCTTTCCACTTATAAGAAATCTTTTCTTTACCAGTTTCCAAGATAAAATCATCTTTGTCATAGCTAAAAGTGGTGTGATATTTAAGTCTATAATATAAGTAAGACAAAATAGCAGCTAAAATTATCTCTATTGTTAACATCCACCAATCCCTAATTATAATCTTTGTGAATAAGAAATTTGTTATAACCCGCAATGTTACTATAAGAATAAAAAAGACAGAGAATGATTTTCCTAAATCTCCAAAATTTATTTTTGATATCTTTTTCATTAGAATTTCAAAATAGTTTTTATTTTTCTTCCTATAACTGAATTATTAGTTAAAATATTTTTAGTATTTAAGTTTACTAAAGCAACACCAATATTAGAAAGGTCATTTTTTTCAACCCACTTTATTATTCTTTGATTAAATTCACCCTCTTTTGGGATGATAAGCCAGGACCATTTTACATTGTTTTTCTTCATCATTTTAGATATCTCTCTAAGTAATATTTTTAGTTTCTCTTTTTTAAGATATGAATTTATTTCTGAAGGATATACAAAGCATGATACCAAATAGTTTGGCATGGCTAAGTAAGCAAATAATCTCGAGAGTAAAAAACCTTTACTTCTAGTTTGTCCTCTAACAACTAATGGAAAAACAAGATTATCAAGTGAATAGTTTATAAATGATTCATTGAACTCCGCAATCCACTTTCCTCTTCCTTTAATCAATTGATTTTCTATATTATCTATAAAATTTCTCAAATCAATTACTCTTTTCATATATTTTTCCAGTTTTTTGTAGTTCCTTGGCTTCATTTAGATCCTATCCCGAGTATAACGAGGGAAAACTGTTTAACAAGACCTAACTTTATATATTAAATATGTTATTTTATTCCTATTTATTTATTTATTATAATATTTAAATGATAATCAGCTCCTGCTTAAAACAGGAGCTGATATATCAATCTATAGCAATAGTATATTAACAAAATCCAGAAATTTTAGTCTGGAGGAATTTCCGTAAATATTGTTGTCAACTCCACACCTGTTGCCTTGGCTTTATTACTGTAGTACAAGTAGATTCCTGACCCTAAAGCGATAAGGAAAATTGTGAACAAGAATGGCATTGCAGCTCTCAAACTGTCTATATTCAAAAGATTCCACGCATGTTCATTAGTAGCGAATACCCATAAAGCAATAAGATTTCCTATTATTGCCAGGGCTGCAATTATTTGAGTAACTGTTTTACTAGCTCTAAATGGTGACCTCTCAAATATATCAGGCTTTTTTATTGGGAAATAAAATGCTGCAATACATACAACTAAGAAGAATATTGCATCCCATATGTCAGTCGCTACAATAGCTCCAGCAGGATTTATGATTGAGTGTATGAATTCACCTAAGTATATACCGCTCTTTCCAAAAAGATCAGCTTCAGCAGCACAACCAAATATTGCAACAAGTGACACAAAAATAATTGCGTTTACTG
>DAOWJR010000064.1 GCA_030640275.1 Actinomycetes bacterium
AATACATTGGAAAAAAATAAAATTAAACCACAGAATTTAACAGAGCAAGACATAGATTTCTTAGCAGAAGAAACCAACACCAATATTAATTATGTAAAAAAATTACTTAAAGAATTTGACGAATAATAATATAATGTCAAGCTATAAAATCTTGTGTCAAATCTTAAAATGGTACATATTAAAAAATCTAAAGGAACTACTTATTTTGTCATTCTGAAGGAGCGGTAGCGACTGAAGAATCTACCTAGACTAATGAAGAATCTTACTAAATGGAACAGTTTTTATAAGATAGAGAGTTTCAGATCTTGATATAATACATAAGTTTAAAGAAATTACTTAAAGAATTTAAAAATTAAGATTATTTTATTGTTTTATTCAAATTCTTTTTTTAAAAAGGAGTATTAGTTGCAAAGAGAGGATGATTTTAAGATAAGGAGAAAAAATATAAAAGATCTCTCAGATGAGAAGTTAAAGGAAAGATTCTGGGATTTAGCAAATAAAGTAGTAGAGCCTATGATTGAGATGGCTAAAGAATATACATCTCCCTCAATTGAAAGGTCTGTACTTTTAAGAATGAGTTTTAATTCATTACAAGCAAAGGCTATTGTTAATAAATGTTTGGAGTTAGATATTTTAGGAAAGGGAGCAGGTCATATAGTTTTAAGATTGGCTAAGGAGGAAAATATTCCCTACAAAGAGGCTGGTGAAAAATTAGCAAGCGGAGAATTAATAGAGAAAGTCAAAAGGATTTTTAAAATTAAAGCTTAAACAATTAAAAAAATAATAATAAGATAATTTAAATCCTACTGTCATTGCGAGGAGCAAGATTCTGGTTGTCATTGCGAGGAGCATTAGCGACGAAGCAATTTCTATTGTAACAAGCTACGCAATCTCATTAAATTTAAGAAATATTAATTTTTCATTTAAAAGGATTAAAAGGAGAATAAAGATTGAGTGAAATAAAAAATGTAAATGAATGTAGAGGGAAAATGGATAAAAATATAAAAAAGTATGTCTTAAAGACTAATGAAAAGATAGATGTTTTAAAAATTTTGAATGATTTAGATAAATACAAGCCCAGAAGAAAAGGCTGGACTTGGCGGAAAAAACTTCCAAAAGGAACTTTAGTAGGACCATTTACATATAATCAAATTTCAGAAAATTTAGAAAACAGTCAGCCTCTTCCAGCAGCTCATTATTTTAAAAATATTGACCCTCAACCTGATTGCATAATAACATCTGAAATAGCTTCAGGAAGATTTGAAGATGATATAAGAAGATTCAGAATGGCAGCATATCATGGGGCTGATCATATAATGGTTATAAGAACAACAGGACAGAGCCACTTTGATGGTCTAATTGAGGGAACCCCTGAAGGTGTTGGGGGTGTTCCAATTACCAGGAAACAGGTAAGAGCTTCAAGAAAAGCTTTAGATTTAATTGAAAATGAGGTTGGAAGACCAATCAATTTTCATTCTTATGTTAGTGGTGTTGCTGGACCAGAGATAGCAGTATTATTTAACGAAGAAGGTGTAAACGGAGCTCATCAGGATCCACAATATAACATATTATATAGAGGAATAAATATGTTTCGTTCTTATGTAGATGCAGCTGAGGCTAAGAAAATAATGGCTAATGCTAAAATGCTTCAGATTGATGGTGCTCATAATGCCAATGCTACTGCCAAGGAAGCATGGAAGGTGATGCCAGAATTATTAGTTCAACATTCTATAAACTGTGCATTTTCAATTAAAGCAGGTATGCCTCAAAATTTAATTGCTTTATCGACAGTTCCCCCAACATCTGCTCCTGCTCCTTGTATTAAAATAGATTTGCCATATGCTGTTGCATTAAGAGATTTCTTCGAAGATTTTATCTTTAGAGCGCAGATGAATACCAGATATATGGAATCGTGCACTCGAGAAGTTACTGTTTCCCATACCTTAAATGCTTTGATATCACGTTTAACATCTGCACACCTGCAAAGTACTATTACACCTGATGAAGGTAGAAATGTTCCATGGCATTATAACAGTATTCATGGAGTAAATACAGCGAAGCAGTCTTTAATTGCACTTGATGATATTAAAGAATTAATTGAAATTAAAGATGAAGGAATTCTTAAAGAAAAGGTAAGAGAGATAAAAGAAAGAGCCATTCTTTTCTTAGAGGAAATACTCAAAGTTGGGGGATATTTTGAAGCAGTTGAAAAGGGCTTTTTTGTAGATTCAGGATGTTATCCAGAAAGAGCTAATGATGGAATTATTAGATATAAAGAAGGAGGAGTAGCAGCAGGAACTATTATCAGGAGGGATAAAGATTATTTTGCTCCTGTTTGTTGTCATTTTGGTTACAATAATCTTTCATTAGCCCAAGAGATAACAGGTAAGAAAATTGTAGACAAAGATATAGAAAAGGAAAGCGAAGATATTGAAAAAGGTAAAAAAATAAAAGAAAGCAAAAATATGGGAGAAATTAATAATAAGGTGTGTGATTTAATAGATGGTTGTACACTTTGTGTTCATGGCAAAATTTCTTACATTGATGAGCTTGATGAAATAGATAATGTAAATGTAAGACTTAAGGAAAATAAAGAATATAGACTGGGAAGAAAAGTAAAGCCAGAAGTTCAGTGGGCTGGTGATGGTGTAATTGTATTATCGATGTTTTTACCTACAGGAGAGAGAACATCACATTTTGCTTCACTTGAAATTGCAAGAAATTTAGGATTAAAGGAAACAGAGGTTATTCATAAACAGATAATGCATCCCGCTGAAGGAACCTATGTTGAGGTAAAAGGAGTTGTACCATTTAGTATTGACTTAGAAGAGGTAAGGATGCCTGAAATTATTCCTAATTTAGAGCCTGAGTATGTTGAAAAAATTGTAAGAGAAAAAAACCTAAAAGTTGTTGCAGCTACAGTTGGAGAGGATGAACATTCAGTAGGTATGAGGGAAATTTTGGATATAAAAAATAAAGGTATAGAGAAATTTGGATTCAAGTGTTATTATTTGGGCACATCAATACCTATTGAGAAGGTGATAGATGCAGCCATAGAAGTAGATGCTAAAATCATTTTAATAAGTACAATAATTACCCATGGTGAAATTCACAGAATAAATATGAGAAGACTTAATCAATTAGCTATAGAGAAAGGAATAAGAGATAAAGTTATCTTAATCGCAGGTGGTACTCAAATAAAAGATAAGATGGCTAAAGAAGAAGGAATGGATACAGGGTTTGGCAGAGGAACTAAGGGCATAGATGTGGCATCTTTTATTATTAGAAAAATAACAGAGTGAATTTTTTTATTTTGTAATTAATTATTAAAATTTTAGAAAGGTATTAGCCTAATTTTTTAACAATATATTTTATAATAAAAAATTAACACAGATTAAGTAAATAAAATAAACTTAATAAATATACCTAATTTTAATATAGGACGGAGTAAATTTTGAAAGTTGATATATTAGTTGCAGAAGTTGGAAGTACAACCACTAAAGTAAATGCTTTTAATTTTGATAGTAATAACAATCTCTTATATTTAGGTAGGGGAGAATCTATAACTACAGTCGAAGATGGTGATGTGACAATAGGATTATATAAGGCTATCAAGGAAATTGAAAGCAATCTAAATATAAAAAAACTTTTATGGTCAGATTTTTATACTTCAAGTAGTGCTGCTGGCGGGCTTAGAATGAGTGTTCATGGTTTAGTTAAAGAAATGACTGTAAAAGCAGCAAATGAAGCAGCCTTAGGAGCTGGTGCAGTAGTTAAAATGGTAACAGCTGGAATTCTATCCAAATATGATTTAGATAGTTTAATTAAACTTAATCCAAACATTATAATTTTATCAGGTGGAGTTGATTATGGTGAGAAAGAAACTGTAATTAACAATGCCAAGTTTATTTCAGAAGCACCTCTTTTCTCACCTATAATCTACGCAGGTAATATAGCGGCAGCTGATGAGGTTGAGCATATTCTAAAAAATGCTAATAAAAAAGTGTATGTTGTTGACAATGTATATCCCAATATTGATGAATTAAATGTTAAGCCAGCAAGAGAAATTATTCAAAAAGTTTTTGAAGAGCATATTGTAAAAGCACCTGGAATGGAAAAATTAAGAGATATGGTTGATCAAGCTATTTTACCTACTCCAGGAGCAGTGATGAAAATTTCATCTCTTTTAGCAGATGAGATAGGGGATTTAATTGTTATTGATATAGGTGGAGCAACCACTGATGTTCATTCTATAACTGATGGTTCACCTTCAATTCAGCAGATTACTATTTCTCCAGAACCACACAGTAAGAGAACGGTTGAAGGTGATTTGGGAGTTTTTTACAATGCTGAAAATGTTATTGAAATTGTTAACAAGAAAATTTTTGATGAGATTAATATTGAAGATATAGATGTTTTCAAATCCAAAGTTAAGCAAATTCCACAAGATAAAAAGCAGGAAAAATATTACGAGATTTTAGGAAAAGCTGCAGCTAAAAAAGCTGTTGAAAGACATGCAGGAAAAATAAAGGAGCTATTTAGCCCAACTGGAAGAAAAAAGGTAGCTAAAGGAAAGGATTTAACAGCTATAAAGTATATTATTGGAACTGGAGGAGTGCTTGTTAGAAACCCTGGTGGTAAAAAAATATTGGAAAGCATAAAATCGGATATAAATGTTAATGAAATTTTAACTAAAGCCAAGATTTTACCTTCTCAGATTTTATTACCCTCAAAAGATGCAAAAATTTTAATAGACAGTCTATATCTTTTTTCAAGTATTGGATGTCTATGTGATAAATATCCTGAACAGTCAATAAAATTAGCAAAACAAAGTATTGACCTAAAAATATAATTTAACAAAATCAGAAAAAACTTTGTGATGTGTCATTGCGAGGAGCGAGATTTTTCGCTTTGCTCAGAACAGGCTGTGCAATCTCATTAATAAAATGTTTTTTAAAATAATTCTAGAGAAAGAACTAATTCAGAATTTTTGTTAAAAAAGGAGTGATTTATGAAATCTAAAAATGTGGTAATAATGGGAGCAGCTGGAAGAGACTTTCATAATTTTAATGTCTATTATAGAAATAATCCTGATTATAATGTTGTTGCATTTACTGCAACACAAATACCAGATATACATGGTAGAAAATACCCTTATGAACTTGCTGGCAGGTTATATCCAGATGGCATACCAATTTACTCAGAAGATGAACTTGAAAAAATAATAAAAAAAGATAAAGTTGATGATGTTGTTTTTGCATATAGTGATGTATCTCATAATCATGTTATGCACTCTGCATCAAGAGCTCATTCAGCTGGCGCAAATTTCATTTTACTTGGTCCAAATTCAACAATGATTAAATCAGAAAAACCTGTTATTTCTATTTGTGCAGTAAGAACCGGGAGTGGGAAGAGTCAGACTTCAAGAAGAGTAAGCAAGATACTTTTAGATTTAGGTAAAAAAGTGGTTGTTATAAGACATCCAATGCCATATGGAGATTTAGTTAAACAGAGATGTCAGAGATTTGAAAACTATGAAGATTTAGACAAATATGAATGTACTGTTGAGGAGAGGGAGGAATATGAGCCTCATATTGAAAGAGGGATAGTAGTATATGCAGGGGTAGATTACGAGGAGATTTTAAGAAATGCAGAAAAGGAAACTGAGATTATACTTTGGGATGGTGGAAATAATGACTTTCCGTTTTATTTCACAGATTTACATATAGTAGTAGCTGACCCACATCGCTCAGGTCATGAACTCCTTTATCATCCTGGAGAGACTAATTTCAGAATGGCAGATGTAATTATTATAAATAAAACTGATACAGCTACATCAGATAAGATTATAAATGTTCAGGAAAATATAAAATCTGTTAACTCTAAAGCCAAAGTGGTTTTTGCTGAATCTCCAATTTCTATAGATAACCCAGAATTAATTAAGGATAAGAAAGCATTAGTTATAGAGGATGGTCCAACACTGACTCATGGAGGAATGTCTTTTGGAGCAGGTTTTATAGCAGCTCAAAGAGCGGAAGCAAGGGAAATAATTGACCCTAGACCTTATGCAGTAGGTTCAATTAAGGATATATATAATAAATATACTCATCTTGAAAAGATATTGCCAGCAATGGGATATGGTGATGAGCAGGTAAGAGAACTAGAACAAACTATTAATAATTCACCATGTGAGGTGGTTATTGTTGGTACTCCAATAAATCTATTAAAACTTATAAAGATTGATAAACCAGCAGTAAAAGTTAAATATGAGTTAAAAGAGGTTGGTGATCTTACACTAGAGCAAATTTTAAAACAATTTCTAAAAAATTTTAAATAATAATCTAAATTTAATTTGATTTCTAATTTAATATGATTAAAAACTCTAATCAATTATTTTTCAAAAATTTTATTTTTTAATTTTTACTCAATCATCATCACTAACTGGGTAGTAAGAAATTCCTACTCCTCCTGGTCCGGCATGTGTTGCAATAGCAGGACCTGCTAATAATGTTATAATTTCTTTACAGCTAAATTTTTCTAACATTTTTCTTTTTAATTTTTCTGCTTTTTCTATTGCATTTGTGTGCATAATTGCAACTTCAATTTGTTTATTTTTTTCAATTTTTTCTTTTATATTCTCTAATACTTTATCCATAGCTTTAGATATTGATCTGGCTTTAGAGAATGGTTTAAGTTCGCCTTCTATGATCTTTACTATTGGTTTTATGTTTAAAATGGAACCTAGAAAACCTTCTACCACACCTATCCTACCGCCCCTTTTTAAATATTCAAGAGTGTCCAATATTGCAAAAGTTTCCATTTTATTTCTGATCGTTTTTAATCTTTTTATAATCTTTTTTATTGACTTACCTTCTTTAGCCAACCTTGCTGCTGCAATAACCTGAAGAGCTAACCCACCACTTGTTGTGAGTGAATCAAATAAATGAATGTCCATATTTTTAAGAGAATTTTTTGCATTATTGGCTACATTAAGAAGACCACTAAGTTTTGAGGAGACATGTAATGAGATTATTTTTACACCCTTTTTTGCAGCCTTATTATAGATTTGTAACACATCACCAATAGATGGAATGGAAGTTGTGGGTATTTCCATTTTCTTTAATATTTCATAGTACTCATTAATTTTCATATCCAATCTATCTTTATAAGATTTTCCTTTATAGTTTAAGTAGTATGGAACAACACCTATATCAAACTTTTTACATATCTCAGATGTCAAATCTGCTGTACTATCTGTGACAATTTTTATAATATCTACCATTTAATATAATCCTTTTCCTTAAAAAAATTTGTATTTCTATATATATAATTATTTTTAATATATTATTTGTGACTAAAGTTGGTTTTTAAAATTAAAAAATATTTCTAATTATAATTCAATTTTTAGTGATATATTCATAATCAGATCAATTTCAGTTTTATTTAAGACGCAATATTTTACTTATAAGTTACAATTTTTTATAGTTAAGATTAAATTGTTATATATAAACTATTCTATATTATACTGTATGAAAATTTGAGAAATTCAATATTTCTAAGAATAGAGACCCCTATTTATATTTTTTATTTTTAGATTTATTATAGAGATACTTTTTAAAAAGTCAAATATTTGCTAAAATATGCAAATTCTTATTTTTTAAATTATTTTTAAAAATCTAAAAGGAAGGGTAAATGAAAAAAGAAGATTTAATATATGTAGACTATAAAGAAATTGCAAGGAAGCTTGTAAAGTACTGTGCCAGGGTAAAAGATAATGAAACAGTAGCTATATTGGGAAGAGATGATAATCTGTTTTTCTGTGAGTTAATCGGTTTGCAATGTTATAAAATTGGTGCAATACCTCTGGTTATAATTTATAGCGATGATTACAGATATAAAACTTTAACTGAGACACCAATCAAGTTTTTAAAAAGGCTTCCACGTCATATATTAGCATTAATTAAAGAAAGTGATGTAATTATCACTACCGCTTTCGAATGGAAAGATCCAAAGTTAATGGGTAAGGTCCCTGAAGAAAAGATTGCTATAAAAAGAATCGCGGAAAAACCCATAAGTGAGACAGTTTTTGATGGCAAAAGAAAATGGTTAGGATGTAGCTTTCCTACGGAACAACAGGCTAAGGCTATCGGCATAAGTTTTTCAGAACTTTATAACATGTACTGGGATGCTATAGATATCGATTATGAGGATTTGATTAAAAGAACAAGTAAGTTAGCATCTCATTTAGAAGGTAAAGATATTGTTAAAATAAATTCTCCTAAGGGGACAAATGTTGAGATAAAAATTAGTGGTCGTAGAATTGGAAAAGATGATGGTGTAATTGATGAAGATGATGTTAATAGAGGTGATCCATGGTTAAATATTCCAAGTGGAGAGGTATGCTTAGCTCCTATTGAAGATGGAGCAAATGGAAAAGTTGTTTTCGATATTGCTTATTATAAAGGTAAAAGAATAGAAGACTTAGAGGTAGAACTAATAAATGGAGTAGTGAAACCCCTGAAAGCTAAGAAAGGTTTTAAAATATTTACAAATAGAATTGAAAATGCAACTGGTGATAAAGATAAAATTGGTGAATTGGGAATTGGCTTAAATCCCAAGATAAAGAAAGCGATTGGATATTTGGCTACCGATGAAAAGATTATTGGAACTTGTCATATAGCATTTGGAGAAAACAGATTTTTAGGTGGAAAAAATGTGTCAGATATTCATTGGGATCTCTTAATTAAAAATGCTACAGTTATTGTTGATGACAACGTTATTATGAAGAATGGTAGATTTTTAATTTTCTAATATTACTTAAGTGAAAATCCCCATGTACCAATTACTTCCCCAACAGTAAAATATCTATTTGAACCATAGGAGAAAAGATTTATTTTGTTAATATCTATTTTCCCTTTTTCATTAAGAATTTTTTCATCAAGACTTTTACTTACAACTTCACCTACAATAAAATTATGGTCTCCTAACTCTATATCTTTTATTACCTTACATTCTAAATTTATGGGGCATTCTTTTATAAGAGGGGACTTAACTATTTTTCCGGGTAGAGGAGTTAACCCTGTTTTTTTAAATTTATTAACATCTCTCCCTGATACATTTCCACAGTAATCTGTTTCTTTTAAAATTTCTCTTGTTGGTATGTTAACTACAAAATCATTAGATCTTTTAATTAATTCATATGAGTGTCTTTTCTTTCTTAAGGATATTCCTAAAAGTGGGGGATTACTCGAAATTGGGATTACCCATCCCATAGTCACTATATTTGCATCCTTACCAATCTCTCCACAGGATATCAAAAATACACCTATTGGAAATAGACTTGAACTAATTTTTGCATCAATCTTACTCAAAATAACTCCTTTTTTTCTTTAATTTTATTATCAATTTTTGCAATTTTTCTATGAAGTCTTGTAAGTCGATAGTTTATATCATTAATGTAATAATCTCTTCTTCGTATATTATATTCATCTTTCATAATTTTTAGTGCTTTATTACAGAAGTTAATCGCTTTTTGATAATTTTTATTTCGATGTTCCTGGTGAATAGCAACCTGTCTATAAATTTCAATCTCTTTTGTGTCATCTAAAACAAGTTCCTCAAAGATTTTAGATGAGTCATCAAATTTTCTTAACTTTTTTAAAATAAAGCCATACCACATTTTGCATTCTTCCAAATCTTCTTTATTATCAGCATTTTGTATAGCTCTCAATATGAGTTTTTCTGCATCATTAAAATTCTTCTTCAAAAAAAATATTTTTGTAAGTGATCTTATTTGATTGTAACTTAGATTTATTTCATTATAATTCTCAATATAGGAAGCTAATTTTGCTGTTAGAGTTACTAATGAAATGAGATCTACAATATTGTGCTTAAAAACTGACTTTAAAATCCTTGCATCTTTGGTATTTAAAAAATCAAAATATACATACGGAATTAGTGAACTATCAATGTCACCAATTCTATCTTCCCAGATCCCTAAAACTTTATTCTCGATTGTTTTTAATCTACAATTTGGCAAATCCTTTCTATACAAAAACCTGGATGGAAAAAGTAAATCAACATGTGGTAGATTCAAATGCTTATCTGACATTCTATTGATTAGATATCTTGTTGATAATAGGGGAATATCAAATGCCTTACCGTTGTAAGAGATAATAAATTCAAAATTTTTAAATATTTGTTTTAATGCACTCAGCATCGCCAGTTCTTCATTAAAATCCTGCATTAAATATTGTCTTATTTTGAATTCATTATTTTCAAAAAATAGTATACCTACTAAAAAGACCGCTGTTCCTGTCCCACCCGAAAGCCCAGTAGTTTCAGTATCGATAAAGACAGCCTTTTTTAAATTCAGGTCTTTAATTTCATCATTTTTTGAAATTAATGCCAAAGTTTTTGGTGATTGTTTTAAAAAACTCTCAAGAGGCATTTCTCCATGATAGTAACCAGGAAGATATTCTTTTTTAGCAACGAAAATTTTACCAAAATCTGTTTTTTGATAGGAGCCATCAACTATTTCATCAATTGATTTCGGTTGATAATCATAATAATCATCATGATTATTTATACTATACTTTCTTAGGTAATCTCTTAAATCCTTATGCATTTCTATATTTCCAATGTTCCTTATTTTTATTTAATAAGTTCAAACAATATATATTCTATATCTTAGTTGCTCCTTATGTTTATTATATGAGTTCAGATAGGAGGTATTTTGTGCTTTGTTTTATGAGATTTCCCATTCTTCCATAAATAGGACCTATACAGGATGGACATCCATTTGCACAATCACAATCTTTTATAAGTTTTAATGCTGCATTAAAAATTTCTGGTAAGATATCATAAAGTTTTTCAGAAAGTCCCATTCCTCCTGGAACACAATCGTAAAAATAGATAGTTGGTAATTCATTGATTTCATCTTTTAATTCCCAATGTGTTCTAACATCTTTTCTATCACATAATATGTAAAGAGGTATTACATTTTCCAACAAAATTGCTGATGCCTTTAATACATCTTTAGTTTTTCCTCCTGCAATTACTGATCTTTCTAAAAGAGAAGGTTCTATCCCGATCCAGGCTGAATTTGTATGAATTAATTGTGAAGGAAGTTTTAGCTTATTACCACCAACAATTTCATTCGTATAGAATTTGAACTTATTATATGCAGTAACCGTAGAAGTTACTTTTACATCCCCATATTCTTTTTGATATTTGCCTAAGTCCTCTTTTTCATCTATTGAAAGTACATTTAATTTTATTTTTGTAACTGCATCAGTATAATAATCAACATTTACTGGAGCAACCGTTGCTATTTTTTTATCAATATCTAAATTTTCAACCTCATATTGTTGAGTTTGATGTAAATATATTGCACCTGTATGGATAAGTTCAAATGCCGTATCCGCATCAATGTAACCTATCACCTCATAATTGTTTGTTCTATTCTGAATGACAAAAGAATCTGATGAAGTACTGCGCAGACTTATATCCTCGGCAGGATATGACTCACTTGTCCAATACCACTTTTCTTCTACATGTCTTAATATCTTTTTATCTTCCAAATATTTTAAATAGGGAATTATATCTATGCTTCCAAACATCTCACCATCTTTAAATGGAATTTCAAAATCTGCACATTTTATATGATTTACCAGTATGTAAATATTTTCTGGGTCTATGATGGCTGATTCAACTGGATTACCAAAGAAATATTCAGGGTTATACATTAGAAACTGTTCAATAGGGTTATCACTTGCAATCAGTATTGATAAAGCAAAATCCTCACCTCTTCCCGCTCTTCCAGCTTGTTGCCAGGTTGATGAGATTGAACCTGGATAGCCAACCAAAATTGATGAATCAAGTTCACCAATATTTATACCTAACTCAAGTGCAGTTGTAGATACAACTCCCATAACTTCTCCACTAAACAGTTTTTTTTCAATTTCTCTTCTCTCAATTGGGAGATATCCAGCTCTGTAAGATTTAATACTCTCTGCTAATTTTGGGTCAACACTTTGTTTGAGATATGTACCTAAAACTTCTGCTGAAACCCTGCTTCTTGTAAAGAAAATAGTTTGAACACCTTCTTCAATTAATTTCTTTCCAATCTCTTTAGCTTCAAGTAATGGTGATCTTCTTCTTTCGATTGTCTCCGCGACTCTGGGAGGATTCCAGAATATAAACCATTTCTCACCTGATGGTGCACCATTATTATCAATTAAGACAAACTCTTTATCTGTAAGTTTTTCTGCTAATTCTTTTGGATTTGCAATCGTAGCAGAACTACAAATATATATTGGAACAGAGTTATAAAATTTACATATTCTATCGAGTCTTTTTAGTACATTTGACATATGAGAACCAAAGAGTCCTCTGTAGGTGTGTATTTCATCAATTACTACATATTTTAGTTTTGTAAAGAATCCTAACCATCTTGTATGATGAGGTAGAATACCTGTATGCAACATATCAGGATTTGTAATTATTATGTTTCCATAAGTTCTAAGTCTTTTTCTAACAGAGGTTGGTGTATCACCATCATATGT
>DAOWJR010000066.1 GCA_030640275.1 Actinomycetes bacterium
GGTAAGTAATATATTTTCCACCCTTTTTTCCAACATCTATAACACCAATCTGTGTCTTCGTTATACATAAACATCTCCCCATCTAAAAATCCAACCTCATCTAATGTTTCTATTTTTATCATTAAAGCAGACCCCGATGCCCAGTCAATCTCTTTTAGACTATTATGCTCCCACCAGCTCATAAAATATTGACCAAAAAAACTGCTTTTAGGAAAAAGTTTGAATAAATAACTACTTTCAAGAAATTGTGTAGTTATATTAGGAAAAGTCCTGCAGGAAAGTTGTAATGAATTATCGGGATATAAAATTTTTGGTGCAACAGCTCCAGCTTCTGGATTTGACCTTAGAAAATCAACCAATTTTTCAATACTATTTTTTTTAATAATAGCATCTGGATTTAAAAGTAGTATATAATCCCCATTACATAGTTCTAAAGCTTTATTTACTGCACAAGCAAAACCTACATTTTCTTTGTTCTCAATCAAATTTACCTGCTCAAACTTCTCTTTTACCATATCCACACTTTCATCACCAGAATTGTTATCCACAACCCAGATATCTAACAACAGTTTAGTTTCACAGGTCAATGACTTAAGACATTTCTCAAGCAAATTAACAACATTATAACTAACTATTATTACAGATATTTTTTCATCTCTTTTTATCTTTGGATATTTAGGTATCTCTTTTTTTGAAACTATAACCATTTTTATTTATTTAGTTAAAATTTAATATTTTGTTGAACTATTTCATTTCAAAAGCTTTGTGGCATGGTTTCGAAGACATTTAGTCGAGAAACTTTGCTTAAAGCTTTCTACTTTTCTTTTTTATATTTCTCCCCTTTTTCCATCCACTTGTAAATTTCCTTAAAATCAACCTTTTTTGTTTTTTGTATCTTAAATCTTTTTGCTAATTGACCTGGTAATTTCAATAAAAGACTAACAGCGACCTTTAATCTTATTTTAAGCATATTTTCAATTTTTCCTTTTAATAGTAGATTTTTAAAGAAATGCCCTATTAAATATAGAATTGATAAATAATATTTGAACCAATATTTTATAACCATTTTGAAGGGGGCATTTTTTAATAAGGTTAATAATCTATTTCTTAAAACATAAAATGTAAAAAGTGGTGACCATTCCTTGCTAGAACCACTGTGATAATGTCTAACAACTGACTTTGGATTATATAAAATCTTCCAATTTAAATACCTTGCTCTCCAGCAAAGGTCCAAATCCTCATAATACATAAAAAAATCCTCATCAAATAGCCCAACTTCATTTAACATCTCGCGCTTAAATAATGCACTCACACCGCTCGTGCCAAAAACCTCTTGCACCTCATCAAATTGACTTTCATCAAAGCTCTCAAAGCCTCTATCACCACCATATCCTTGCTTGTCTATAAATATACCAGTACTATTTATTAAATTTTTTACCTGATACGATTGTTCTTTTGAAATGGAAAATACTGTTTTTATCTCCTTTAATCCAATATCACCTTTATATATTAACTCATCCTCCAAAGTTATATTCAGAGAATTATCGGGTAAGAAAGACTGTAGAAATAAACTAACTTTTATTTTTTTCCCCACATCTTTGATTGGAATTGCCAGAACCGAACCATCTCTACTCCAGCAAAAATTACCCGACTTTGTTTTTTCTGGAAGATAAAATCCTTTAATAAATTTAACATCCTCCGTAACATCTATCCTATTTATAAGAACTTTATTTACCCTTATACCTAACTTTCTTGTATCCCTTCCTTTTACCATTTCTTTTGACACAACAGCTTTGCAATCTAATTTAATAGGTAAATAGAAATAATGGAAATAAACTTTAGAGGTGGTCGCTCCCATTCCTGGAAATTTATCTGCACTTAAAACAAGTTCCTTTAGCCAATCTCTATCGACCTGAGCATCATTATTAATTAGAGCTATATACTCCCCTTTTGACTTTCTAATCCCTAAATTGTTTCCACCTGCAAAACCAAGATTTCGTGAGGATTCCATAAGTATTACTTCAGGATAATTTCTTCTAATAAAATCAACTGAACCATCAGTAGAGGCATTATCAACCATAATAACTTCATATCCTTGTTTAGGATAATCTATTGAAAATATCGATGCAAAACATTCATCTAAAAAATGTTTACCATTGAAATTTACAGTTATTATGGATACAAAAGGCCAAAATTCCATTAATCTTTCTACTTATCAAATACTTAATTTTCATTAATACTTAAATTAATTAATTTCTTATAGATTTGTAGCATGGTTTCGAAGACATTTTAGTCAAGAAACTATGCCCAAATCTTCCAATTATTTTTAAGTAGTAGTTATTTTTTTGCAAATATTACTATCTGCTTTGATATTCTCATATCAAAATTTTCTAAAAGACTTAATTCAGAAGAGATGTCTTCTATTCTCTGCCTTAAGTTGTTCACTTCATGATCAGTTAATTTTTTAGTATCAATGAGCCCAAAGCTCCTTTTTATCATTCTTACTTCTTCTAAAATTCTGTTTAGTTTGTTACTTAATAATTCTTCCAGGTCACTGTTAATAGCCAGGAGACCATTTCTTAACAATGAATTTATCTGATTGGTTTCCCTGTTTAATTGTAAGTGAACATTATGATTTATAGACTGCATTGTTTTGTTATAACTTCTTCTAATATTTTCAAAATATAAACTTGCAACAAAATCAAAGTACTTTCTTATTCCTCTTCGCTTCTTTACTTTAGGTTCCTTTTCTATTAATTCTCCTTTAACCTCATTAATCTCTTTATAGGATAACTCTTCTATTAAATCATCTCCTAAAATATCAAATCTACTAATAAGTTTTATATCTCTAAAATCTTTTCTATCAAGCTTTATTATCCTTGGTTCACCTAATATTTCCTCAATTTTTGTTATATAATCTTTCAGACTCTCTTCTAATGCTCTACTGAATATTGCTGAATATTTAAGAACGGTTTTATCTAAAATCTTAAACCCTATATTTTTTAAAAGAAGCTCAATAGTGAATATATATTTCTCCAAAAGAGTATCAATTGATTCTTGTTCAGTAACAAATCTACCGAAATAAGGTAAACCTGGCAATATAATTCCTAATAATCCATCCTTCTTTAGTAGTATTAATATCCGAGAGATAATACTATAAAGATCCTGATAGGAAATGGGTTTAAATGAACTTCTTACAATAGCAGCCTCGTATCTTTTACTCTTTTTTAATTCATCTTCTAAATTACGAAAATCTATTTCTGCTCTTAAATAATCATCTTTCTTTTCGATGTCTTTTAAAAATTCAATTAGGACAAAATTTATATCCTTTTCCTTACCAAGCTTTTCAAATAGAAAATCTTTCCTATTTGAATATAGAAGTATCTTATTATAATTTTTAAATTCATTATTACATATTTCTATTAACTCATCTTCAGCTTTGTTTTTTAAAATATGAATGTATTTTTTATCAGAAGCATAATAAGGTTCTTTGAAATATCCCTTTAATGGTTTAACTACATTTGGCCATATGTAATTATTAGCTTGATTAGCTACATTATTTTTATAGATTGTATAAATTGAGGTATTGTCTATCATTTCTGATATAGCTCTCGCCCATCCCAGATAATCTTTATAATCAACAACTTTTCCCATACTATATCTTTCAACTAAATTGTGAGACCAATCCCCCTTTGTTGTAATAATTGGCAAACCAGCCCAGATGTAATCCAGTATTCTTGTTCTAAATGAAAATCTTGTTTCAATATGAGAAGGATGAGCACTTATTCCGATATCAGTTTCAAGTAAAAAATTCTGCCTATCTTTATAATCAACCCACTTATTAAAAAATATATTCTTATTATAAAGTCCCATTTTTTTACTTAAATCTATTGCTTCAGATACCTTTTTCATTTGAGGAAGTCTCGGATCTGGATGTTCTACACCAAGAAATATCAAATTTATATCTTCCCTCTTTCTACATATTTCTCCCATCGCCTTAATGGGAGTTATTGGATCCAACCAGTTCCATATACCTCCTCCCCATAAAACGACTTTATCATTTGAACCTATATTCTCTATAACTCCTTTTATAACTTTCCTCGTATGTTTGGGTTTTTCTGCTGGAATTCCAAATGGTACAACATCTATCAATTTCCTAAGAGTCTTATCCTGATCATAGGTCTTTGGATTTATTCTTCCAACAGAACTTAACATACCTAACCAGAGATCTCTTTGTCTTTCACTAGCACAAATGAACAGATCGCCAAGTTGTAATTGACTTTTAATTGTAGAAAGATCATTACTTGCGATTCTTAGTCTCTCACCCATATCATGATAACTAAACATCTCCAGGCTCTCAAATTGAAAAGGATTATACAAATCTACTACAACCTTTCCTTCAAAAAATTTCAGAAATGGAAAGAAATGTAATATATAACCTTGAATAATTATTATTTCAGCATCATTAGTAAATAGTTTTAGTGAATCTGGAGCTTTGTAATCATATCTTTTTGTCTCAAAACCTGGTGTGGGTAGGTCACATTCATTTGGAACAGCCAGGGTTACCTCACCTAAATCAGATAAAGTTTTGGCAAATTCATAGTATCTTATTCCTGGTCCAGCCATTTGGCTTCCAACAACATCGTAGCTTATTATTAAGATATTATTCTTTTTCAATTTTTTTCACCTAACCTATGTTGGCTTATTAAAAACAATTAAAAATTATTAAATAAATTTATGAAATATATTTCTTTCTTCTATGTAAAGTTGAAAAAATATTTACTATATTAATAAGATATGCTTTTAAAAGAGGTATATTCTCTTTTGATATTCTCTTTCTCCTTATCCAATTTATTTCACTTGGTAAAAAAACATTGATAAATTTTCTAAAACTATAGTTTTTAAAAATAAACCTGATTCTATTTTTATGATAAAAATAATAAAAAGTTGAACTAAATAAGCCACTTGATGATGCTTGTTTATGAATGCATACTGATTTTGGTTCTAATATCAACTTATATCCCAAATTTTTAGCCATTATACAAAAATCTACTTCCTCAAAATATCCAGGGAAATATGCTTCATCAAATCCATTTAATCTCTTATGAAGACTTTTTCTAAATGCTATCGATGCTCCTGTAAGATAATCTACATCATTTTTACCAAATTTACTCTTTAATTTTTCTTTTATTTTTTGTTTTATCCCTTTATTATCTTCTAATGAAACCTCTTCTAAGTTTAATTCAATATGTTCAGTTATACCATTTTCTTTAATTACTGCTCCAGCATGCTGAATAAATGATTGATTACTATCTAATATAATACTTCCTACTATTCCGATCTCTTTTACTTTAAAAGCTTTAATTAGACTTAATAGCCATTTCTCTCTAACAACAACATCTGGATTTAAAATAACAATTATATCCCCATTTGATAAACTAACCCCTAAATTTACTGCTCCAGCAAAACCCAAATTTTTAGAGGATTCATAAATTTTTATATTTGGAAAATCATTTTTAATTAATGATACAGAATTATCAATAGAGGCGTTATCTACAACAATAATTTCATAAAAAGGATATTTCTGTTTTTTAATAGAGTTTATACAATCAAATATGTACTCTTCACTATTATAGCTAACAATAATTATTGATGCTTTTATGAAATTTGACTCTTCATTCATATTAAAAATATTCTTTTTTTAATAAATTTTAGGTAGTTATAAATCCTGTAAATAAGTTTCTTATGGAAAATTCCCTCAAGTTCAGATATTCTTTCATCTCTAACTTTAATCATCTCCTGTTGAGATTTAACAATCCTCTCTAAATTCTGAAAAGCCTCTTCTTTGCTTCTATCAAGTACCCTTTCCTTATCTCTATCAGGTGATGTTTTTGGATTTCTTACCCATTCTCTCAAAGGTTCTGTTGTTTTGTAATAAGTCAAGTTTTCAATTACATAATTTTTTGCTTTTTCAGCAACTTTCTTTGCTAAATTTGGATTTGATATTATTTCAATTATTTTGTTTTTTAATGAATTTGCATCCTCAGCTATGTAGGTAAATCCCAATCCTTCTTCTTCTAAAAGATGTGAAAGCTCACAAACCTTTGAACTTAACACTAAAAGACCCGCTCTCATCCATTCTAAAATCCTATTTTTACTTCCTAAAAAAACTTCATATATTTTTTTATCTACATTAATTCCCAAATTGGCTTCAAAATAATAGTTCTTAACATCTTGAGTAGGAATCCATCCTTTCATTATAAATCTATCTTTAAAAGGTGAGCTTTCAATCATTTTTAAAAAGTGAGAATATGTCTTTTCATCAATTCCTTTAATCTCTCCCCCCGTTGAGACAAATCTTATTTTTAGGTTTTTACTCATTACTAATGTTAAAGCATTAAAAAGTGTATCAACATCAACCCATGTGTTGTAACCACCACTATAAAGAATCACGAAGTCATCTTCTTCTACATCAATTCCCCTTAGGACCTTTTTAGTGTGAGAAAAATCATCCTCGGGTGCCGCACATGGAATCAATCTTGTAAAGTTGTATTTAGAAGTATATCGATTTAATCTTCCTAAAATCCCCAATTCACCAATTGTTGCACTTTCTTGTCGTTTTGAAACACATGAAAAAATATCAGCATTATTGACTATTCTCATCTCTTGATTTAAATAATGAAAAAGTACCTCATCATCATCTATAGATGTAGCTCTAGCCTGTGCCTCTGCCATTACATGACCAAAGAGATCAGCCCAGAAAGGGGCATTGGATTTTATTTTAGTTGCAATAAATGAAGGGTAAAATGTGGCACCAACAATACAATCTGGAATGAAACTATCATGGATATTATTTAAAATCAATTCATCTTCAAATTCTTTTTTCTCAAGAGGAATGAGATAAAAGGAATATTTTTCAAATTCCTGTTTGTATTTGTTTAAATCAATTGGATATGTGACCTTAACTTTATTATTATTTTCATAAGTGGATGGTATTTTGTATGCTACAATACAAACTTCATGTTTATCTTCCAGTAAAGATTTGGCAAATTGCCATGTTCTGATGCCTGTTCCATAAACTTTCCTCTCCTTTTCAAAAGGAAGAGGTGCCATACCTAATATAAGAACTTTACTCATTTTTATTATAAAATCAAATCCTGATAACTCTTAATATTTTGTTTAATTTATGCTTAATTATACACATAATTAAATATAAATAAAAAGTTCCTCTTATAAAAAAATCCCATATTGATGTATAATTATACAAATTTAAAAAAAAGGAGACTTATCTATGAGATTTCTAATAACAGGTGGAGCAGGATTTATAGGTTCTCATATTGTAGATGAGCTTCTTTCCTCGGGAGAAGAAGTTATCGTAATTGATAACTTCAATTCATATTATGACCCAGATATTAAGTGGAAAAATATTTCAGATGCTCGAAAAAACCAATTTTTCAAACTTTTTGAAGGAGATATATTAGATAAAGAACTACTTAATGAGATTTTTTCATCATTTAATATAGATGTTTTAATCCATATGGCTGCTCAAGCTGGTGTAAGAGGCTCAATAAAAAATCCAGAATTATACACAAAAGTAAATGTCCTGGGTACTTTAAATTTACTTGAAATGTGTAAGAAATATAAAATTAAAAAAATGATTTTTGGTTCTTCGTCCTCAATCTATGGAAATGGTTCAGTCCCCTTTAGTGAAAATAATAAAGTTGATGAACCTATATCTCCTTATGCTGCCACTAAAAAAGGTGCGGAATTACTTTGCTACAATTATTATCATCTCTATAAAATCCCTATCACATGCTTGAGATTTTTTACAGTTTATGGACCAAGACAAAGACCTGAGATGGCAATTCATAAATTTACAAGACTTATGAATGACAATGAACTAATACCAATATATGGTGATGGAAGTAGCAGTAGAGACTATACTTATATTACTGATATATTGGATGGAATAAAATCTGCAATAAAAAAAGATTCAGGATTTGAAATTATAAATTTAGGTAGTTCAGATCCAATAAAACTACTGGATTTAGTAAATTTAATTCAAGAGAAGATGGATAAAAAAGCAAAGTTGAGTTTTTTACCTCCTCAATCAGGAGATGTTGAAAGAACATATGCAGACGTTTCTAAAGCAGAAAAATTACTGGGGTACTCACCCAAGGTCAGTATTGAAGAAGGAATAGAAAAGTTTGTAAAATGGTATCTAAATCAAAAGGAATAAGATGGAAAAGTTAAAAAATAAATTAGTTAATTGGATAAGACAACAGGTTGAAATGGCTGGAACTGGTGGTGTGGTTTTCGGTTTAAGCGGAGGAATAGATTCATCAGTTACGGCTGTTCTTTGCAAGGAATCACTAAAAAATAGATGTTTTGCGCTAATTATGCCCTGCAATAGCATCAAAAAGGATATAAAAGATGCATATCTTATCATAAATAAATTTTCTATCCCTTGCAAAGAAGTTCTCTTAGATGAAGTATATAATAATTTAATATCCATCTTACCCAAGATTACTCTGGATAAAAAAAGTTATCAAATTGCAAAAGCAAACCTAAAGCCAAGACTAAGGATGTTAACTCTTTATTATTTTGCAAATAGCTTAAACTATTTAGTAGTTGGAACGGGTAATAGGAGTGAACTTGCGGTTGGTTATTTCACAAAATATGGAGATGGTGGTGTAGATATTCTTCCATTTGCTAATCTTACAAAATCGCAGGTAAGAGAACTTGCAAAATACTTAAATATTCCCAAAAGAATAATTGAAAAAGCACCCTCAGCAGGCTTGTGGAAAGGACAAACTGATGAAGGTGAGATGGGAGTAACCTATAATCAAATAGATAAATATTTAATCTCAGGAAGGATTGAGAAGTCTTTTAAAGAAAAAATAGAAGAAATGATTATTAAATCTGTGCATAAAAGAAAAACACCAGCAATTCCAGATTTCTAATGATAATATTTAATAATATATCTAATAATAATTTTTATTAAAAACAAATAAATTCTCAGGAGAAAGATCTTGCAAATTTCAAAAAATTCGAAAATTGAAAGAAATGAAGAAAGAAATTTAGACTTATCAGTAGTTATTCCCATTTATGATGAAGCTAAAAATGTTGAAAATTTATATGAAAAATTAGAAGAAGTATTATCAAAATTAGATAAAAGTTATGAGGTATTACTGGTTGATGATGGAAGTACAGACGGAACTATTGATAAATTGACTGAAATTCGTAAAAGAAATCCAAAATATAAGGTCATTCAATTCAGAAGAAATTATGGTCAAACAGCAGCAATTTCAGCTGGATTTGATTATGCTACAGGAGATGTAATTGTAACAATAGATGCTGACCTTCAAAATGACCCGAAAGATATCCCCAGGATACTAAAGAAAATGGAAGAAGGATATGATGTTGTGAGTGGCTGGAGAAAGGAAAGAAAAGATCCTTTTTTAACTAGAATAATACCTTCAAAAGTCGCTAATTGGCTTGTTTCAATTTTAGCAGGCATTCACCTTCACGATTATGGTTGCACATTAAAAGCTTACTCTAAAGATGTAGTAAAAAATGTACAACTTTATGGTGAAATGCATAGATATATTCCTGCATTGGCAAGCTGGATAGGTATAAATGTTACAGAAATTCCAGTTTCTCATCATAAAAGAAAATTCGGGAAATCAAAATATGGATTATCAAGAACACCAAGAGTTATTTTAGACCTTATTACATTAAAATTTTTACTCAGTTATTCAACAAGACCAATTCAAATCTTTGGATCTATTGGTATAATAACTGCATTTTTAGGATTCCTAATTGCACTTTTTTTATCATATGTAAAACTTGTGCAGAAACAATCCATTGGAGATAGGCCATTACTGCTATTAGCAGTTCTTCTTATCTTTTTAGGATTTCAGTTTATTTCTATGGGTCTTTTGGGAGAACTTTCTGTTAGAACATATCATGAAGCACAGAATAAACCTATTTATTTTGTTAAAAAAATACTTGATTAGAAATGAAAAAAAGCAAAAAAATATTTAATTTATTTAGAATATACCTTAATTATATAAGAAGAAATAGTACCCTTTCCTATAAACCAACAAAACTCTGGATTGAAGCTACCAATGTTTGCAATTTGAGATGCAGACTATGTCCCAATAAGGATATCCCAAAAGAACAAAAGGGGTTCATGGATTGGGAACTCTATAAAAACATAATTGATCAGTCATATAACTACCTTCATGATATATATCTTTTCCATAGAGGTGAATCGCTTCTTCATCCCCGGATAATAGATATGATTAAGTATGCAAATTCAAAAAATTTAAAGACAGTTTTACATACAAATGCAACAGTTTTAAATGAAGAACTTTCAAAAGAACTCATTGACGCAAAACTTGATTTTATTTCATTTTCTTTCGATGGTTATGATAAAGAGATGTATGAATCAAACAGAACACCTGCTAAATTTGAAAAAACTCTTTTTAAAATTATTGAATTTTTAAAATTAAAGAAAAATATTGGAGCAAGTCTTCCATACACAAAAATTCAGGTAATGGAATATACAAACGGATATGATAAAGAGAAACTAAAGAAACAGAAGGAATTGTTTCTAAAAAATTTTGAAGGTCTTCCAGTCAATGAATGGGTTGTACGAATACCTCATAATTGGGGAGGAAGTATTCCAATATTAGAAAATGCTGAAGAATTAAAGAAAATGGGTTTTAAATATGTTCCTTGTCCCTTTTTATGGTATTCATTAACTATATTTTATGATGGAAAAGTTGTTCCCTGTCCCCAGGATTGGTTTGGAAAGATTTCAATTGGAGATGTTAGAGAGAATTCTTTA
>DAOWJR010000008.1 GCA_030640275.1 Actinomycetes bacterium
GTTGGAGGTATTTTTGGACTTATAACTGCTGTAGGCTCAGATATGGTAGGAGGGAAAATGGGACTGGGTAATAAAATAGCATATTATTCATCCCTTGCAAGAATGGCTAATTTCTTTGCAGTCATCCTTATGGTTTCAATGATAGGAATATCTATATGGATAATTATGGCAAATGTTGGAAGAAAATGGGCTAGCTGGAGTGAATAAAACTGTATAATAAAGGCCAATAGATATTGAGTGGAATATCAGAAGCCAGAATTAGGTACATTGGGTTCGGCAAGGATACTTTGTTTTGTGGAGAATATATTAGTGTAACTAAAAAATGTGGATGATATTTTATGTATTTATAAGAAGGTTTTTGGTATAAAATAGAAATTAAAAGGGTGTAAGGGAAATTTATACAATGAGGAGTTAATAAAGAGATGGACAGAAGAATTGAGTATTTAAAAAAGATACTTCTTGCTAATTCTCATCATAAATATAGATTAGATGAATTTGATGGCACAATACTTAATAAAGATACTGAAAATCTCCCCCCCAACGTTAGAAAGGCTCTTGCTTTTAAAAAAGCAGTAGAAGAGATGCCTATCTATATTCAAGAGGAAGAACTAATAATTGGTGGAAGAACGATTTTTAACTTGCCAAAATATCATACAAGAGAAGAAATAAAAGAATCTAAATTTTCAAATAATAATATCTATGATCCTATTTTTAACAATGTATATAATGAAAGTATAGATGAGATTGGAGATCATGTCTCTGATACTAATCCGCCAAATTATGGAAAAATTATTAAAAATGGACTTCAGTGGTATTGGGATTTTGCTAACGAGAGACTTAACGAAGATAATCTTGAGACTGATCAGGCTAATTATTATAAGTCTGTAAAGATAGTGATTGAAGGAGTACAAAGCCATATAAGAAGATATGTTGAACTTATAGATAAAAAAATAAAAGAAGAGAAGCTACTAGAGAATAGAGAAAGAGAACTGGCTAAGATTAGGAAAGATATTAATTATATAATAATAAATCCCCCCAAAACTTTTTTCCAGGCAGTTCAGCTAATATATTTTATTCATACGTTACTATGGGTAGAGGGTGTATGCCTTGTATCATTGGCAAGGTTAGACCAGATTCTATGGCCTCTTTATGAAAAAGACCTTAAAAAAGGCATTATGACAGAAGATATGGCACTTGAAATTATTGAGTGCTTTATAATTAAGCTAAATCATGAAGTAGACAGACCGAATAGTAGATTTACCTGGCTTAAGGGAGATACTGGTCAGGCTGTAACTATAGGTGGAACAAAAGAAGGAAATATGAATAAAAGTGGCGAGAATGATTTAACTTTTATTATACTTAAAGCAATAGAAGAACTAGGACCAATAGACCCACATCTTCATGTAAGAATTATGAAAAATTCAGATAAAAAAGTTTGGAATATGATAATTAAGCTTCTTTCACTTGGCAGGGCTAACATTTTATTAAATTATGATGATAATATCGAAAAAGCTTTAGAAAAAGTAAAAATATATTCAGGCCAAGATATAGCAAATTACACAGGAGTTGGCTGTTGGGAACAGATAATTGCAGGAAAGTCGAGCTACCGTCAATGCGGGACTATTGAACTTTTAAGACCCCTTGAATGGTTATTATATAAGGGACATAATGCAATAGATAAAGACCCTAAAAGAAATCCTATTATAGATAATAAATATACAGGAATAAATTTGGGGAGTCTTGATAAATATAAGACATTTGAAGAATTTATGGATGCATATAAAACGGAACTTAGGTATTACATTTTAATGGTTGTTTCAAATATTATTAAGACAAGACTTGCCTATAATCCGTTTATATCTACTTTTGTTGATGATTGTCTAGATGCTGGGAAAGATATAAAAGATGGTGGTGCAAAATATAAAGAAACAGACCTGCAAGCATCTTCATTAGCCAACATAGCTGATTCACTATACGCTATAAAAAAGCTTGTATTTGAAGAAAAAGAAAGTACACTTAAAGATTTAGCAAAAATATTAAAAGATAATTTTTGTGGCTATGAGAATTTAAGACAAAAAATAATTAATAAACTTCCAAAATATGGCAATGGTTTTAAGGAAGTAGATGATATAGCAAAAGAGGTAGCTGAGTTTTTTGCTGGTGAATTAACCAGATATACTAATGGTTGGGGTGGACCTTTTAGGGCAAGAATAACTGGAGGTCAATCTTATGTAGATAATATTAAATTAATTGGTGCCACTCCTGATGGTAGGAAAATTGGTGACTATACTAGTTTTAATGCATCTCCACAGTTGGGTTGTGATAAAGAAGGACCCACGGGAATTATAAGAACTGTAAGCAATATTGATAAATTAAAGTTTGCAGGTGGGTTTATATTAGATTTAAAATTTTCAAAAGATTTATTCTCAACTCAGGAGAATAAAGAGAAATTTAAGAATCTAATAAAAACATATTTCAAGTTAGGTAATATCCAGCTGCAGTTTACTGTTGTTAATAGTAAAACTTTAAGAGAGGCTCAAAAACACCCTGAACTGTATAAAGATCTTACAGTTAGAGTTTGGGGATTTAGTGCATACTTTGTTGAACTCCCAAAAGAGTATCAAGACCATGTTATAAGAAGAACAGAACTCGGGGTTTAATAAAGAATTTTAATATAGTCTTTAGAATCAAATAGGTTTTATTGTAGGCATAAAAATTGAGGTTAAATTTAGTGTGCTTTATGCAAATGTTTTTGATATAAAAAAATTTTCAATTTATGATGGCCCAGGAATAAGAACAACTATATTTTTCAAAGGTTGCAGTCTAAATTGTAAATGGTGCCAAAACCCAGAGGGGCACAGTGCTAAAATTGAGTTATATTATGATAAAAATAAGTGTATAAATTGTAACAGTTGTCTAACAGTATGCTCTATTGGAAAAATAAATAAATCTATCTCCAGCAGATTTTCTAATGAAATAAAATGTTTAAATGATTGTTCCAAATGTTATGATGTTTGTCCCTCGGGAGCAATTTATGAAATAGGAAAATGCTATGAAGTTGATGAGTTGGTTAGAATAACTCTAGAGGATTTAGAGTTTTACAAAACATCTGTAGGTGGTGTAACTCTTTCAGGTGGAGAGCCACTGCTCCAAATTGATTTTATTGAGAAATTTTTAAAAAAGTTAAAAAAGTATAAAGTTAATACAATTATTGAAACTGCTGGATTTGTGGAGTGGGATAATTTTTATAAAATTATTAACTATACTGATATATTTTATTTTGATTTAAAAATCTTAAATAAATACGAGCATATTAGCTATACTGGGCAATCTAATGAGTTGATTTTAAATAATTTACTGAAACTCTCAAGAGAAAAAAGTGAGGTTGTTATTAGAATACCCTTAATACCAGAGATTACAGATACTGATGAAAATTTAATAAATATTATAGATTTTATTAAAAATAATAAATTGGGAAAATATGATATTGAGCTCCTACCTTATAACGAGTTAGCAAAAGAAAAATATAAAAAAGTTGGAATTAACTGTAAAAGCATAAATAAGTACTTCGATAGAAAAATGAAAGCACAGACTCGAGAAATATTGCTTGAAAGAAAGAAATTATTTATTAAAAAGGGTCTTAAAGTAAGAATTTTGTCTTTAGAGTAAAGATTTATAAAGAAAAAGTATAATTAATTAAAAATAGATTCAGTAAATAATCTATAAGTTTAGATATAAAATTTTAATTGTTAAGCTGTTAGTACGAGATAGGAGAGTAAAAAATGACAATCATAGATGCATCTGGGCCAATTTATAATGGGATGTGGTCATATGGCCCACCATTTCCAGAATTTAAACTAGTGGAATTAAAAAATCCAAAATGGGTAAATTTTACTGCATATTCACAAGCATTTGAAGGTTTCTGTATGACAACTGGAACGTATATTAATGGTCCGGCTCATGCACTTGGATTAAAAAATTCTTATCCAATTCATAAAATACCGATAGAGAAACTATTTGGTATAGAGGCTTATGTTTTAAAATTTGACCTTAATAAATTAGCAAAAGAAGGTAATAGACCTTATGTAACATTTAAAGATATAAAAAGAACGGAAAAAGAAAATATACCTAAGGGTTCTTCAATAATACTTGCGACAGGTTGGGGAAAGCACTGGGAGATGAATGATTTTTTAACTCATAATTGGTTTCTTAAAAAAGATGCTGCTGAATATTTGGTAAACAAAAAACCTTTTATTCTAGCTGCCGATACTCCTTCATATGACAATATTGATAAACAGCAGGGACTTTGGGATCTTATATACAGCAATAATATTTTAGTTGTAGCCCCACTTGTAAATACAGAGAAAATCACTAAATATAAAGTAAAATTATATATTTGTCCATTGAATGTTATAAATACAACAGGACTGCCCTGTAGAGTAATAATAAAAGAATAATCTCCTAATTTTTAGTTTAGGTGTCACATAAAGATGAGGTTTATTGGTTTAATATTAGTTTGACTATCTTCACTTGAAAAATAATTATTTTAAATTTGAAAGTAGAAGGTATTATTAAGAAAGGTATAATATTAAATAGTTTTTTAGTCTTTTTTATTATTATTATTTAAAGTTTAAGAACTTTATTTTCCTTAGCAGATTTTTCAGCCATTTTTATAGCATAGACAACATCTCTTGATTCCTGAGGGGTTACAACTTTTGGTTTTTCTCCTTTTGCTATGCACTTTAAAAAGTAATCAAACTCTTCTTTTAGGAATCCTCTTCTCATGTTGTGAACTTTTGGCCAGTAGGTTGATTGAGGATAGCTCAGTCCTTTTTCAGTAAGTACTTTATAATAAGATCCAGAATTATCTATGTTGATTACTCCTTTGGTTCCAACAATCTCCATTTTTGCATTTATTGCAGATGGAATATTCTCAGGATAACACCATATATTTTCAATTACAGCAATAGAATCATTATCTAATTTAAATAATGCCCAACCAACATCATCATAGGGTAGATGAGGTCTTGTATTGATCATTTGAGCATAAACGGTTTTTGGTTTGGCTTTGGTAAACCAGAATATTAAATCAAGATCATGAACACCATCCCCAAATAAAGAGCTCATCTGTTTAAGGTGGTAATCAGTGATCCATGCAGCAAGATTTCTCTTTGCGTGTATTGAAATTATCTTTCCGATATTGCCATTATCTATTTCTTCTTTTGCAAGAGCATAAGCAGTATCGAACCTGCATATATGCCCTACCATAAAAAATTTATCTGTTTTTTTAGCCTCATCTATAATTTTATCACACTCTTCAATATTATCAGCCATTGGTTTTTCAAGAAATACATGTTTGCCTGCTCTAAGTGCATCTATAGTTGGTTGATAATGATCTTTAACTCCTGTTACAACTGAAACCATATCAATATCTTTATCTGCTAAAAGATCATGATAATTAGTATAGCTTTTTTTAATATTATACTTTGCAGAAATCTTTTTTAGATGATCTTCTCGTCTTGTACAAACAGTAGTTACATCTGCTAAAGGGAGAGACTGAAGTGTATCAATATGGTGTTCACCAAACCAGCCTAATCCTATAATTCCACATCTTATTCTTTCCATAATTATCCTTTCTTCAATGTTAAATAGGTAATTGGTAATTATTAGAATCATTATTTCAAAAAATAGCAACGTTGTCAATATATTATTTTTTAATATTTTTATATCAAAAAATTTGACAATGTCTGTTGATAAATAAATTATATTTTTGTAGTATAAAAAGTTTTTTATATATACTGTCTATTCCAATTCTTCTATTAAATAGTTCAGATTATTAATAAATTTAAATAATAATAAAAATACTATTAAATTATAAAAATTCTTATATTTATAAAAAAATGTGTTATTAATGCTTGTGTTAACCTAAATCTAGGCTATATTTCATTTAGAAACTATAAAAATATAAAATAATACTAACCATATATTTTTTGGTTACATTATTAGAAGAGTGGTATAGGATAAAATTAAATAATTAGGTA
>DAOWJR010000059.1 GCA_030640275.1 Actinomycetes bacterium
AGCTTTTTTAACAACTTTATTGGAAAGTTTTCGTGATGTATTTAGTCCAAATTCTTTAGTTTCCTGACCTGCTTTCAATATTGCATCAGTGATTTTTCTTTGATCAAATTTGACAATTCTTCCATCTCTCTTTTTTATTTTTTCGAACATTGTTGCGACCTTTCTACATTTAAAACTATATTTTTTGTAACATTTATCAGAAATTAGTAGTATTTAATTGTTAGTAAAATATTTTTATTTTGAGAAAATATAATAAATTTAATATCTGGTAAAAATTATTGTAAATATAAGAATCAATAAATGAAATAAGAATCAAAGATAAAGATAATAACAAAATTAGAAATAAGAAAATATCTAATATATGAAAAATTTTGTATTTGACAATCCAATAAAGGGACCGGAGATAGCTTAATAATAATTTTGTCTGTAGGTTAAAAATACAAAAAATAAATAAAATAATAGAATTTAAAAATATAAAAGGAAATTATTGACATATACAAAATATAGTGTCTTAAAAATACTAATACGCAATATATTGTATGTCAATGAGATTTTTAAAATATTTTGAAAATTTTCCATAAGACATTTTTCTAAGTGGTATTTTGTTTAAAATATTTTTAAAATATTTATCTTTTATAAAAAATTGAAAATAATTCTTTAATTTTAATACATTAGACTTACTTATGATTTTAAGGTATATTTTAGGGACATTTTTAGAATAATAATTCACAAACAGAAATAAAAGGTTATGAAAAGAGAAATAATATTTTTTTCAATTTTAAATTTAATTATTGGTTTAACCGGGATAGTGATAAGACCTCTAATCCCAATAGTATCTAAGGATATAAATATTGGATTAGATATGATTGGGATAGTATTATCTACTATTTCATTTGGATTTTTTATTTCCGTGATTTTAACTGGTTATCTGTCAGATAGATACGGCACTAAACTTACTATAACTTTAGGTCTTTTAATGTCAATTATTAGTTCTCTGGGATTTGGTTTGACCTATACATTTTTTATTTTACTAATTAGTGGATTACTTATGGGAATTGGGAGAGGTACACTAATGGCTGGAATGAATGCACATATAGTTAATATTTATCCTGAAAAAAGAGGAGATAATCTTTTAAAATTAAGTTCTTTTTTCTGTTTAGGGACAGCAATTGGTACTTTTATTGTTTCTATAATTCTATTTTTGAAATTGAATTGGAGATTTTCATTTATCACATTCTTTTTTATTTATATTTTTACTACCTTGTATTTTTTAAGAAAAAAAGCTATGGAGCACAAGATAAGTTTACAGGAGGAAAAAAATACAAATTCTTTACAAGATGAGCAAATTAAAGATTTTAATAAAGAGAATGTAAAAAATATAGAAAATCGTGGCATAAGGAGTATAAAAAATCAATCAGAAAAAATTCACTTAAAAGAATATTTAACTCTTTTTAAGAATCCGATTATAATTTTTTCAGGAATACTTCTAATATTTTTTGGTGGAACAGTAGTTGCTTTTTCTACCTGGTATACAACATATTTTTCATCATTTGGAATTAAGGTAGCAGTTAGTTCTTTAGGTCTTTCATTATATTGGTTATCATTAATGGCTGGCGTTAAGCTTAAGCAAATTGCAATGAATTTTCTTGAAGAATATAAAATTATTCTTTTAGGATGCTTATTAAATGCAATTTTTATGATAATTATTACATTTTCAGGAAATATTGTTATTAAGGTTATTGCCTCTATAATAATAGGTCTTTTCTTGGGAGGCTTTACTCCCTTAACAACCTCCTTAGCAATAAGTCAAAAACCTGAACTATCAGGATTTATTTCAGGCTATATTTTGGGGATGTTATCATTGGGTAATATGATTTTTCAGCCCTTCATAGGATATTTTTCTGAGAGATTTGGAAAAGGATCCGGGATATATATTCAATTAACAGGTTCACTTTTGCTTTTTATAACAACAGTTATTCTAGCAATTTATTATAAACGTAGAAAATTAAGTGGTGAAATAACATAATTTTTTTAAATTCACGTTCTACTTAGTGACAAGTATTTATGAGGGTAATTTTTTTAACTGCCTTTCCAAATTCATTTTCTGCTGTGGCTATTAGTGTAAATTTTTCCTCTTCTTTTGCTAAATTTACTTGAGCTATTCTATCATTTGCTGGCAGGCCATCATCCCTGTTGAAATATAGTTTTGGAAATGGACCTCCTTCAACATAAGCTCTGACCCTATATACACAGAAACCTGTTTCAAGAAATGGTCCTTCAATTACCTCAAGTGTAATTGTGGGAGCCTTGTCTAAAGTTGACTCTGTAACTATAAGAGCAAAGGAGTCTTTTGATTCTGCTAAGCCATCTGAAGCTGTTAAAGTTACAGTATATTCACCAACATTTGGATATTGCACCTGAACCATTATTCCTTCAGCTACTCTTTCATCTCCTAAATCCCACATGTATGTTAAATCATCTCCATCAGGGTCAGTACTTCTATATGCTGATAATATGATTGTAGAATTTGTTTCTATTTTCCTATCTTCTCCCGCTCTTACAACAGGAGGTGAATTTTCGATATTTAACTTTTCAGTTTCTTCTGTTCTTTCTTTCTGTTTTTCAATTCTGGATTCAAGTTCAGATTCTTGTTTTTGGCGATCCCGAATACTTTTATTAATGGAATCTACTATTGTATATATTAACAACACAACTATGATTATTGTAATGATTGCTCTTCCTGTTTTTCTTTTTTTCATACTTTTAAAATCTTAATTTTTTTAGATAAGCCATACAATTTGGTTTAATATTTTATATATTTTAACATAAATTAAGAATGTCAATGTGTGATATAATGAAAATAGGCCATTAAAGAATTCATCATAAAAAACGAAGAAAAAAGCATTATGAAAAATATTTTTAATCATAAATATATGCTCTACCCGATTAAAACCTCAAAAGAACTTTTTTTTCAAATACTTAGAATTTTACAACCATGCAATAATTTAAATATTTCAATTTATTTAAAAAAACACTCCTTTTGACAAAATTATTTTAGATTTAAAAAATATTTTTTACTTATTAAAATTGGAGGATGAATGGAAAAAAGACTTGATTTAAGAAAGCTTTCTAAGATAAGAACTAAAAAATATCCTCTCATAACATTTTATTTTACGGCCTCCTCACCTTTTGAATGGAAAGAGGAAGCAAATATTTTTTTAAAATCAATGGCATCAAAATATGAGAAAAAACTTTCAAAAGAACTAATAAAAAGCTTTAAAGAGGATGTAGAAAAAATAAAGGATTATATAAATTATAAGATTGGAAAAACAGTGAGAGGCTTAGCATTCTTTGTAAGCGGAGGGGAGAATTTGTTTAAATTGTACCAGGTTCCTTTTCCAATAACCAACCTGTTTTACTTAAAGAATACTCCTTATTTAAAGCCATTAGCTAAAACATTAGATAATTATGGAAAGTATATCTTGGTTATTCTTCATGTTGATTATTCTTGTATATATGTGATAGATAGAACTGATGTTGTAGAAGGGATTTGCAAAGAGGATAAAATCCCGGTAAAGACCAGAAAAGCTGGATGGAAGGATTTAGAGAAATCAAGAGCTGAAAGAAGAAGGGGAGAGTATATTAAAAAACACTATAAGTATGTAGCTGATATGATAAAAAATAACATGGATAAAGATATTAAAAGAATAATAATTGCTGGTACAAAGAAAAATGCTAATATGTTTTTAAATTATCTTCCAAACCATCTTAAAAATATAGTTTCGGCTACATTTCAATTTGACGCTCATGACAATGATTCTAAGATTATTGAGAAGTCACTTAAAGAAGAACTTAAAAGTGAAATGAGGTCTGATAGAAGATTAATAAAACAATTAAAGAGATTGGGAAGAGAAAAGGTAGCCATCAGGCTTTATCAAGTTCTTTTAGCTTTGCAAAGAGGACAGATTGATAAATTAATTATTCATCACAAATTTAGTGAACCGGGATGGATTTGTAACAATTGTAATTATTTAGGAAGTGGAGGTTCAAAAGTTTGCCCAATGTGTAAAGTTGAAATGAGTGAGGTAAAAGATATTGTAGATGAAGTTGTAAATAAAGCAATAGAACGTGATATTGATGTTGATTTTGTTTCAGAAACAGAATTTATTGACAAATTTGGAGGAATAGCAGCTATTTTAAGATATTAAATATAAATTATTTTATATAGGTTAATTTAAATGAAGATATTGATAGCTCCAGATAAATTTAGAGAGAGTCTTTCTTCTATGGAAGCAGCAAAATCTATTGAGAGAGGCATAAAGAGAGTCGATAAAAATATTGAGACAGTTCTATGCCCGATAGCAGATGGTGGAGAAGGAACAGTAGATGCATTAGTGGCTGCAACATCTGGCAGATATGTTATCTGTGATGCTACTGGACCATTGGGGGAAAAAATAAGTGCTAAATATGGAATATTAGGGGATGAAAAAACAGCTGTAGTTGAAATGTCAGCCGCCTCTGGATTATGGCTGGTTCCTCAGGATAAAAGGAATCCACTTTACACAACAACATATGGCACTGGAGATATGATAAAAGGTGCTCTGGATTTTGGTGTGGAGAAGATAATTGTTGGTATAGGTGGAAGTTCAACCACTGATGGTGGAATAGGGATGGCACAAGCTCTTGGAATAAAATTTTTTGATAAAGAAGGTAAAGAGTTAGGATATGGAGGAGTTCAATTAGAAAAATTATTTAAGATTAGTGTGAAAAACAGAGATCCAAGAGTTACTGAAACTATCTTTGAGGTTGCATGTGATGTTGATAATCCTCTTACTGGTTTTAAGGGTGCAGCTTATATATATAGTCCGCAGAAAGGAGCTAATCCTGATGAAGTAAAAAGGTTAGATAATGGCCTTAAAAATTTTGCAAAAGTAATTAAAAAAGACTTAGGAAAAGATATTGAATACTTAAAAGGAGCTGGAGCAGCTGGAGGATTAGGTGCTGGACTTGTTGCATTTTTAGAAGCAAAGCTTAGACCAGGAGTAGATATAGTTATGGATACTATAAATTTAAGAAAGAGGATGGAAAATGTTGACTTAGCAATTACTGGTGAGGGTTCAACTGATATTCAAACTTTAATGGGCAAGGCTCCAACGGGAGTTATAAATATAGCTAAAGAGTTGAATATCCCGGTTGTTATTATTTCAGGCTCAATAGCTGATGATATTTCCAAATTACATGAGAGTGGTGTTGATGCTATATTCTCAATTATCCCTAGACCAATTAGTATAAACGAGTCCTTACAGAATGCATCATTATTCTTAGAAAAAGCTGCCGAGGAAGTAATAAGATTATTCATCACTGCCAAGAAAAAATAATGCAAAAATATTTTTTTATTAAGGAATTGTAGTATGAAAAGGAAGATAAGAGTCGCCATACTTATGGGAGGAACTTCAGCAGAAAGAGAAGTTTCTCTTAGTACGGGAGCAAGTGTAATAGAGTACCTTAACAGAGACAAGTATGATGTAATTCCAGTAGAAATAGACAAGAAGGGAAGATGGATAGTGTTATCTGATCCAAAGGAACCATCATCAGTTAAAAAACAGAAATCAATTGAAAAACAAAAACTAAATGAAAAGCAGGGTAAAATTCCAACAGAATCTATTTTTAAGGAAGAGATTAAAGAGATTAATTTAAAAGAAATTAAGAAAATTAGTGATAAGTACTCAGGTGATGAATTCAAATTATCTGAGAAAGCAAATCCAATACTTATCTTAAATAATAAGGATAAAAAAATAATTAAGGACTTTAAATCAGCAGCAGATGTAGTCTTTATTGCTCTTCACGGTCCCCAAGGCGAGGATGGGAAATTCCAAGCACTTCTTGATTTGGTAAGTATCCCATATACAGGGTCGGGTGTGATGGCTAGTGCCCTGGGAATGAATAAACTATTAAGTAAGAAACTTTTTACTCAAACTGAAATTTTAGTACCTAAATACATAGACATAAATTTAAGAGATTGGCAGAAAAATAGAGGGGAGCAAATCAGTAGGATAAAAGATGAAATAGGATTTCCTGCTGTAATAAAACCTGTTGGTCAAGGTTCGAGCGTTGGTGTATCAATTATTAAAGAGGAAAAAGAACTTGAGGAAGCTGTATTGCTTGCTTTTGAATACGATCCCATAGTTTTAGTTGAAAAATATATTAGGGGTACTGAAGTTGCTTGTGGAATATTAGGAAATGAAAATCCCATCGCTCTTCCACCTATAGAAATAGTACCAAAAAGGGAATTTTTTGATTATACTGCAAAGTACACACCATCGGAATGTGATGAAATATGTCCAGCCAGAATATCAGAGGAAATGACCGAAAAGGTTAAGAAATATGCTTTAAAAGCTCATAATGTATTAGGATGTATTGGGTTTTCAAGGGTGGATATGTTTATAAGTGGAGATGATGTATATGTTTCAGAGGTAAATACAATTCCTGGTCTAACATTTGCTTCATTATATCCAAAAGAAGCAAAAGCAGCCGGGATTAATTTTTCAGAACTTTTAGATCAATTAATCACCTTAGCTTTAGAAAACCCTGTTAAATATTAATTAAATGTTACATTTATCAACATAAGTTGATCCCTCAATTACTTTTTGAAACCATATTACACCTTCTTGAACAGCTTCTATCTGAAGAATATACCAACCCATAGCCTCAGGAGCTTTTACCCTAACTACTACTGTTACTGATTCACCTGGAGCAACATCATTTGGTAGTGTAATCCTGCCCCCATCATCCCATTCTGGTTCTGGTTGTTCTCCTTTTGGAAACCAGTGATAACCAACTCTTACCGGAAATTTTCCAGTACTTGGCCAGGTAAAAGAACTACTGTTTTTAAGAGTGATTTTTATGTAGTTTTCATCTCCAGAACAGAGAAATGTGGGAATAAAACCTTCATATTCAATATCATGTGTTTCTTCCGAGTAATCCATGGAAGGAGTTTCTGGTTCAGGTTCTTCCGTTTTTTCTACTGCTATATTTTCTTCTGGTGTTTTTTTAATCTCTTCAGGGGGAGCTACAGGTTCTCTTGAACATGATATTGTAAATAATAATAAAATTAAAATTATAGAGAATAGAGTTAAATAAATATTATATTTTCTCACTGCAAAACCTTTCTTATTAACTTTTGCTTAATTCTTCTTCTAAAAGAACTCTTCTTAGAACTTTACCAACAAGTGTTTTTGGCATCTCCTTTCTAAATTCGACTGATTTTGGAATTTTATACTTAGCTAAATTCTTTTTACAGAACTGAATAATCTCTTCTTCAGCAACCCTTTCCCCTTCTTTTATAGAAATAAAAGCTTTTACTGATTCACCATATGTAGGATCTGGAATTCCAATCACGGCTGCTTCTAAAACCTTTGGATGTTCATACAAAACTTCTTCTACTTCTCTTGGATAGATATTGAATCCTCCTGATATAATCATGTCTTTCTTTCTATCAACAATATAGAAAAAGCCATCCTCATCTGTTTTTGCAATATCCCCCGTGTAACACCATCCTTCTCTCAAGACATTTTTAGTTTCATCAGGCTTATTCCAATATCCTTTCATAACCTGTGGTCCAAAAATAGCAAGTTCACCAATTTCACCAACCGGTAACTCTTCATCCCCTTTTTCTAACTCCATTATCCTGCAATCTGTGTCGGGAAACGGTAAGCCAATGCTACCTATTTTTCTCAAACCCTCAAATGGATTACAGTGGGTAACAGGTGATGTTTCAGTTAGTCCATATCCCTCTACTAATTTTGCTCCAGTTAATTCTTCAAACCTTTTGCATACCTCAACTGGTAAGGGTGCTGCACCACTTATACAATATTTAATAGAAGATAGATCATATTTTTCAACACCTGGATAATGATTTAAAGCAGCATACATTGTTGGAACACCTGGGAATATTGTTGTTTTATATTTATTTATTAATTTGAGTGCTGATTCTGCATCAAATTTTGGCATAAGAATCATATTATATCCACTTTGAACAGAATAAAGCATAACTACTGTCATGCCAAAAACATGAAAGAAGGGTAGTGCGCTAAGCATAATTTCCTTTCCTTCAATTGCTTCTACAAACCAGGATTCACATTGCAAAGTATTAGATATCAAGTTTTTATGAGCGAGGACACATCCTTTTGATATTCCAGTAGTTCCACCAGTATATTGTAATAAAGCAACTTCTTCTGGAAATGTTTCAACTTCTGGTGGTGAGGAGGGATATTTGTTTATTAGATCTTTAAAGAAGTAGATTCCAGTCTTTTTTTCAATTTTTACTACATGACCTTCTCTTCTTTGTTTAATTGGATATAGCAGGTTTAGTGGGAATGGTAAATAATCTTTAATTGATGTAACTATTATGTTTTTAAGATTTGTTTTATCTCTAACCTTTTTAATCTTTGGATAAAGAAGGTCAAGACACAATATAGTTTCGCAACCTGAATCATTTAACTGATGTATTAACTCTCTTTCAACATATAGAGGATTAGTGTTCACAACAGTAGCGCCAATCTTAAGTGCTGCAAAGAAAGCAATCACAAACTGAGGACAGTTAGGTAAAAAAATTGAAAAAGTATCTTTCTTTTTTATTCCCAAATCAGATAATGCCGTAGCAAATCTATCAACACTTTCAGAAAATTTCTTATATGTTAGCTTCTTTCCAAAAAATGTTAATGCGATATTTTCAGGATACTTTTTAACTGTATCTTCTAAAAATTGCGGAATTGTTATATCAGGGTAATCAATACTGTGTGGAACACCTTCTTGATAGAATTTTTGCCATACTCTTTCCATGGAATCTCCTTTCAAAATTTTTTTAAATTCAACTTAAATTAGTATAAGAATTTAATACGACCCTCCTTATAATCTTAAATTATTTTGTTAAATTTAATACAAAAAGTCTATTAAAAATAAAATTTAAAAGGCTGTCTATTATTTTACATAAAAATGTTGATACTATGCAAAGAAATTAATAATTTAAAAAAAGAAGAAATATTCAGGTAGAATTGGTAGACCATTAAATTCTATAAGGGGTTTGGGACTGACTAAAATTAGTTGACAAACTTTATTATTTTTAATAATATTTTTATGTATCTATTTTAAAAATTTATAACAAGTTCTTCTGATAAATAGCTTTTATTAAGTTTACATAACAAAAAGACTAACTAAATTTTTAAAGGTTTAAACAACTCTATGCCAAGAAAAAAGCGGGAAAAATCTTCAAAAGAGTTTGAATGTACTGTTAAGGACATCTTCTTAGGAGAAGTCAAATCTAAAAATATATTTCCACTACTTATTCTTCATTTAATTGTTAATGAACCTCGGTATGGTAATAAACTGATATCAAAGATTAAAGAGATGAGTGGAAATATTATGACAGTAAATCCTAACACAATTTATCCACTTCTAAAAAGAATGGAGGAATTAAATCTTATAAAAGGTAAGTGGGATAGACCTAAAAAACCATACAAGAGGTATTACTCGATAACAAAACAAGGTTTTAAACAATATAAAGAGATCAAAGAAGCTCAAAAACCCTGGATGGAAAAACTTGAAAAAGCAGTTAGGATATTTAGAAAAGAAATCTATGGTTAAAGCTATATTTTTCTTTAAAAGATAATAAAATTTATCAAAGATGAATAATAAATAATTAATAAAGATTTTTGATTAAAAAGGAGTTTAGTTTGAGAGATGTTGTAATTACAAGTGCAGTAAGAACTGCAGTTGGATATTTTGGAGGAACCATAAAAGATGTATTACCTGCTGATTTGGCAAAAGTTGTTATAGAGGAAGCTATGAAGAGATCAAATGTTAAAGGTGAGGAGATTGATGATGTTATCTTGGGATGTATACTGCAGAGAAGTGATGAACCTAATGTTGGCAGAGTAGCTGCATTAAAAGCAGGAGTTCCAGTTGAAATTCCAGGGTATACAATAAATAGATTATGTGCTTCTGGTTTACAAACCGTGGTTAATGCAGCACGAGCAATTAAACTTAATGATGCAGATATAATAGTCGCAGGTGGAGTTGAGAATATGAGTGCTGCTCCATATGTTCTAAGAGGAGCAAGGTGGGGTTATAGATTAAGACATGGTGAGATTATTGATACCCTATGGGAGGGGTTAACTGACCCTATAAGAAATATTATTATGGGTGCAACAGCTGAAAATTTAGCAGAAAAATACAAAATAACAAGAGAAGAACAGGATGAATATGCTGCAAGAAGTCAGATGAGAGCAACAAGAGCAATAGTAGAGGGGAGATTTAAAGAAGAAATAGTTCCAGTGATGGTTCCTCAAAAAAGAGGAGAGCCTATTAAGTTTGAAATAGATGAGTTTCCAAAACCGGGTATTTCAAAGGAGAAGTTAGCTCTTTATCCTGTTGTTTTTAGAAAGGGTGGAACAGTTACACCCGGAAATTCCTGTGGGATAAATGATGGTGCAGCGGCTTTAATAGTAATGGGTGATGACATTGCTAAAAAAAGAGAAATAAAACCTATAGCTAAGATATTATCTTATGCGGTAGCAGCAGTTGATCCAGCGATTATGGGAATAGGTCCAGTATATGCTATTCCTAAAGCTCTAAAGAAAGCTAACTTGAAATTGGAAGACATGGATTTGATTGAATTAAATGAAGCTTTTGCTGCTCAAGTTTTAGCAGTAGATAGAGAACTTCACTTTGACCATGATAAATTAAATATAAATGGTGGTGCAATAGCTTTGGGTCACCCAGTAGGATGTAGTGGAGCAAGGGTATTGGTAACACTACTTTATGCAATGAAGTACAGAGATGCAAAATATGGATTAGCATCTCTATGTGTAGGTGGTGGTCAGGGAATAGCCATGGTTGTAGAAAGAATGTGAACTACTTTCTTAAAAAAAGACATTATAATTGACATGAATAATATCATAAAAAATGTCATTCTTGTATGTAAAGTCTTAAATTAATATTAAATAAATTAAATAAGGAAAATTATTTCCTGTCATTCTGACCCTGACCCTTGAGCGTAGCGAAGGGGAAGGGGAAGAATCTCGTTAAAAAGTACATATTTTAATTAAATTTTTAAAACAATATTATTTAAAATAAGATAACTTTTAAAATAAAGGAACTTAAAATAAAAAAAATTCACAATTTTTAACTTAAATTATTATAAAAAAGGAGGATTTTAAAATGTATGTCTATAAAATAGGTATTTGTGGAGCAGGAACTATGGGAGCAGAAATAGCTGAGGTAGCTGCTTATGCAGGTCTTCCTGTAATAATCAGGGACATTAAGCAGGAATTTGTAGATGCTGGTATTAAGAAAGCTAACGATATTCTGCAAAAAAGAGTTGATAAAGGTAAAATGTCTCAGGAAATGAAAGACCAGATTATGGAAAGGATAAGTGGTACTTTAAAGTTAGAAGACTTAAAGGATGTCGATGTAATAATTGAAGCTATTCCAGAGGATGTTGATTTAAAAATTAAATTATTCAAAGAACTTAGTAAAATATGTGAGCCCCATACAATTTTTGCTTCAAATACATCTGCTTTGTCCATCTCAAAAATGGGAAGTGGGTCTGGTAGACCTGAGAAA
>DAOWJR010000023.1 GCA_030640275.1 Actinomycetes bacterium
AAAAACATTAAAAGAAAATAATATAATGCCACTTAGAATAGAAGGTACTCCCAATGGAGGTTGGGTTCTTCTGGATTATTTTGATTTTGTAGTTCATATTTTTGATACAAAATCAAGGCAGTACTATAAGTTAGAACGTCTCTGGAGAGATGCTGCTATTATTGAATGGGATAGTTAATATATATTTGAAATAGATTTTTGATAATAATATAAGTATAAATGAAAGTGGGGATGTAGCTCAGTGGAAGAGCGCTTCTCTGGCAGGGAAGAGGTCGTGGGTTCAAGTCCCATCATCTCCACCATTTTTTTTATAATAGGGCTAATAATTATGGAAAAGTACGATCCTGAAAAGATAGAAGAAAAATGGCGAAAAATCTGGCAAGAAAATAAACTCTATAAGACAGAGGAGACGAAAGAAAAGCCAAAATATTACTGTTTGGATTTTTTTCCTTATCCATCCGGAGATGGATTATCAGTTGGACATTGCAAAAATTATATTCCTACTGATGTCTTTTCAAGATTTAAGAGAATGTGCGGATTTAATGTGCTTCATCCTATGGGATGGGATGCATTTGGACAGCCTGCTGAACAGGAAGCCATAAGTAAAGGAATTCACCCAAAGATAACAACTGCAAAATACACTGCAAATTATAAAAGACAACTGAATCTAATTGGTGCATCTTATGATTGGGAAAGGGAAATTAACTCAAGTCACCCCGATTATTACAAATGGACCCAATGGTTTTTCCTGCTTCTATATAAGAGAGGTTTAGCTTACCGTGCAAAAGCACCAGTTAATTGGTGTCCAAACTGTCTTACGGTTTTAGCAAATGAAGAGGTAGAAGATGGTAAATGTTGGAGATGTAACGGTGAAGTTATAAAAAGAGATCTGATGCAATGGTTTTTCAAAATTACAGCTTATGTTGATGACCTTTTAACAGATTTAGAAACTATCGATTGGCCTGAAAAAATAGTTTTGATGCAAAGAAATTGGATAGGAAGAAGTGAAGGAATAGAGTTTGATTTAAAAATAAAGAACAGTGTAAAAACTATATCTGTCTTTACTACAAGACCGGACACAATCTATGGAATGACATTTGTAGTTTTAGCACCGGAACATCCATTAGTTGATGAACTAACAACTTCGGAATTTAAAGATAGTGTTGAAACTTACAAAAGTGTTGCTTATCAAAAATCGGAGATTCAGAGACTTTCTCTTGAGAAAGAAAAAGAGGGAGTTTTTATTGGTGCATATGCTATTAATCCAATTAATATGGAGGAGATTTCAATATATATTGCTGATTATGTATCTATGACATATGGAACAGGAGCAATAATGGCTGTTCCTGCACATGATGAGAGAGATTTTGAATTTGCCAAAAAATATAATTTAGAAATTAGAGTCGTTATATCTCCACCTGATTGGGATGGTAAGCCCTTGGAAGAAGCATATACTGGTGAGGGAGTTATGGTGAACTCAGGGGAGTATAATAACTTCCATTCTAAAGACGGAATTAATAAAATCTGTGATTACTTAGAAAGGGAAGGTATAGGCAAAAGAAAAGTTAATTATAGAATGAGGGATTGGTTAATTTCAAGACAGCGTTATTGGGGTGCACCGATTCCTATTATACATTGTGGTGATTGTGGTATAGTTCCAGTTCCTGAAGAAGATTTACCTGTTTTACTACCAGATATTGAGAAATATCAACCAACCAAGACTGGTGAATCTCCATTAGCTAAAGTTCCTGAATTTGTTAACACAGTTTGTCCTGAATGTAAAAAACCTGCAAAACGCGAGACAGATACAATGGGAGGATTTGCATGCTCTTCCTGGTATTTCTTGAGATTCACAAGTCCACATTATACTGATGGTCCTTTTGAGCCAGATAAAGTAAAGTATTGGATGCCAGTTGATTTATATGTTGGTGGAGCAGAACATGCAGTAATGCATCTACTATATGCAAGATTCTGGACAAAAGTGATGTATGATTCAAATCTAATTAATTTTTACGAACCATTTAATAGATTGTTAAATCAGGGTATGATGCATGCTCCAGACGGGAGATTGATGTCAAAATCAAAAGCGAATGTAATAAGTCCTGATGAAGTAGTTGACAAATATGGTGCAGATGCATTAAGAGCCTATGAATTATTCTTAGGACCTTTTGAACAGGATGCTATATGGAATGATAGAGGAATAAACGGAGTTTTTAAGTTTTTAAAGAGAGTTTGGAGGCTAATAATTAAAGAAAGACCATTAATATTTAAACAGAAACCATCAATTAATGATGAAGATAGTAGTAAAGAAGTACAAAAGATGATGCACAAGACAATTAAAAAAGTAACAATGGATTTTGAAAAGTTCAAATTTAATACTGCAGTTGCAGCTCTTATGGAGTATGTTAATTTTTTATATAGTAAATTGGATAAAAATATTTCTGAAGAAGTTTGGTTTAAGACAATAGATATATTGATAATTCTACTAGCACCTATTGCTCCTTTTATGGCTGAAGAACTGTGGGAGAAAACGGGTCATAAGGGAAGTATTCATATGCAGTCCTGGCCTGAGTGGGATGAAAAATTAGTTTTTGAGGAAAAGTTTACACTGATTATTCAGGTAAATGGTAAATTGAGAGATAAGGTTGAAACCCTCGTTGGAATATCAGATGAGGAGATGAAAGAGATAGCAGTAAAATCACCAAATGCACAAAAATTTATAAAAAATAAAAAGATAATAAAATTTGTAACGGTTCCAAATAAACTAATAAATATAGTAGTTAAGTAACTATAAAGTCTATAAATGTATAGTAGCTAAGTAGTTATAAATTCTTAACTCACTAATTTTGTTTTAAAAGTATTAATAAATTTAATAATTTATCATAAATCCAGGCATTGGAACCCTTAGCAATATATTAATCTTCTTTACCTTCCTTTTAATACACTAAACATTTTCTAAAATCCAAAAAACAACTAAATATTACATAAATATGCAATCTCAAAGAGTTGCCCTACATAATTTATAAATGTGTAACTAATAATGATTGCAATCAAAAATATTGATTTAAAATAGTATAATAATACATATTTACACAATTATATATTTATGCTATAATTTAATAAATATTGGTTAGAAAAATTATTGGTATTCCTCATAACCCCTCTCCCCTTGTGGGAGAGGGAAGGGAGAGGGGTAAAAATTAAAAAATCTTAGAAATAATAATTTTTTTATTGAGTTTTTAGATGGAATTAATTAGGAAAAAAGCGAATTACTACTTAGATATAATAAAGGATGTAGCAAAATCAAAATTTTATAATTTTAAAAATTTGACATATGAGAAATGGCAAATTTTGGCTGTGATTTTTCTAGCAATAGTTATGATTATTACAGGTGTTTATTTGTATTTCAATTCAAAACCAAAACTACTTGTCCCAATAGATAACAATCAGAATAATCAAAATCTTTCTTCAATTTATAAAAACCAAAATGAGATTGAAACTGAAAAGAGTAAATATTTTCAGAGTAGTGATAATAATTTTTCAGGTGAAAATGACGGCGTTAGATTAGATAATTTAAAAATTGTTGTTCATGTTTGTGGAGAAGTTAAATATCCTGGAGTATATTATATCCAGAATGGAGGGCGAGTCTATGATGCAATTCAAAAAGCTGGTGGTGTTACAGAAGAAGCGGATATTCATCTTTTAAACTTGGCTCAAATATTATCTGATGAGGCGAGAATATATGTTCCAAAGAAAGGAGAGGTTGTTTCATCAGATAGTTTTTATTCAGACTCAATGTTAAATCAAAAAATAAATATAAATAATGCAGATTCATCAACCTTGCAGAAATTATCGGGAATAGGACCCACATTGGCTCAAAGGATAATTGATTATCGTAAAAATATTGGAAGATTTAAAAGTATTGAACAACTATTGAATGTGAAAGGAATAGGACCCTCTAAATTTGAAGAGATAAAGGATAAAGTACAAATATAAAATCTTTAAAGATTTAAAAAATTCATATTTATAAAAGTTTAGACAATCAAAAGATATGTATTAATAAATATTCTAAATAATTTAAAAATCCAAATTTGTTAATTTAAAGTTTTTGATTTGAAAAAGAAGAACCTACAAGCATGGATATATTGGATTACACCTTCCTATTTAATAGGAATAATAATAGGTTTTAATTATAAATTCTCCCTATCACTACTTCTAATTATCCTCACAATTTTTTTATTAATACTTATTTCTTATAGCATACATAGAACAAAATTTATTAAATATCTGATAGTAGCATTATTTTTCCTAATTGGAATTTTAATAGTTACTCTGGTTATAAATAGAATGTCAAATAGTATTCTATTGAAATTTTCAGAGAGGAATTTAGATGTTACATTAGAGGGAACTGTTTGTTCAAGACCAATGTTTTTTAAAAATTCTGTGTCATTCTTTCTGGATGTTAAATATTTAGAATTTGAAGGAAATAAGTGGAAAGTAAATGAAAGAACTCAGATATCAATCTTTTTTAATAAGTATGAAAATAATCTAAATGAAAATAGCAAAGTTTTGAAAAAATCAAATCCAAAAAATGATTTAGAAGACACTATATTTTTAGGTCAGGGTATTACCGTCCTGGGAAAATTAAATAAAATTGAAATAAAAGATTCTATAAAATTTTCATGGGAAAAGTATTTATATAATAAAAGAATTCAAACAAAACTCATAACAAATACCAGTAAAATTCTAAGGACTTCAACACCTCTTTTATCCAGGATTAGAAAGCATATAACTGATAAGGCTAAAGCAGTTTTTAAAAAGTATATGAATCATAAATACGCCCCTTTCTTAATTGGTACAATTTTGGGTGATAGAAGTGAAATCTTACCGGAAACAACTGATCACTTTACTAAATCGGGTTTACTCCACATATTGGCAATTTCAGGTGCTAACATGGTTGTCATTGCTTCTTCTATAATGTTTATCTCAAAGCTCATTAGACTCTCATTTTTTAAAAAAATTCTTATAATAATAGTGATTATTCTATCTTATACTTATCTTGTTGGTTATGAAGCATCAATTATAAGAGCCTCAATCATTACAATACTAACAATGCTGGCATTAATTTTGGGAAGAAAAAGGGATTCAGTAGCTCTTCTTTTAACGTCAGGGTTATTAATTACTCTACATGATCCATTCTCAATATATGATATAGGTTTTCAGCTTTCTTTTCTATCTGTTGCTGGAATTCTTTTGATTTCACCTATAATTAATGAACTCCTTGGCAATAAATCAAATTTTCTAACTAATATCTTCTCGATTACATTTTCAGTGCTTTTAGTTATAGCTCCCATCACCCTTTATCATTTTAAGCGATTCTCAATAGTTTCAATATTAAGTAATTTCTTGGCTCTTCCTGTATCAACCTTGATAATGAGTTTGGGTATGATCTGTGCTTGGCTCTCTTTGTTGTTTGAAAAAATGATCTATCCTTTTTTATGGGTTTTAGATAAAGCAACAGGTTATCTATTTTTTATAAGTAAAGTCTGTTCTAATATTCCATATGGTCAGTTATATTTTTCAAAATTTTCTATCCATTTGGTATTTTTGTATTATCTATTTCTATTATTTACAGTTAGTTTCTTAAAAAAAAATAATATAGATCAAAAATTCAATAAAAAGTTTATAATATATTTAATAATCTTTTTAACAGTACTTGTATTTGCTTACCAGGTTTTTTTATACCTTCCACCAAAGAATCTATCTCTTACTTTTTTTGATGTTGGTAATGGTGATGCCTGTTTAATTAGAACACCTGAAGGAATTAATATTCTTATAGATGGGGGTCCTGAAGGTAAAGATATTGTAAAAAAACTTTATCTAAGAGGTGTTAAAAAATTAGATTTAGTTATTCTATCTCATCCACATTCAGATCATATAGGTGGATTAATAGAGGTATTAAATGAGATTCCGATTAATTCAGTTTTAATGGGTAACTTAGATCTTTCTGAAAGCGACCAATCTGTTATTGAAAAACATGATCTATTCTTAGAAATAATTAATACTAAACAGATACCTCTAATTATTGTAAAGTCAAAAAATATTCTGAGAATATCTTCCAAGTTGAATTTAATTCCAATCTGGCCAGAACCTGATGATATTATCTATCTAAAAGAGAATATAAATAATCAATCATTAGTTCTTTTATTAGAATATGAGAATAAAAAGATACTTTTTACTGGAGACATTGAAATTCAGGCTCAAAGAGAGATATTAAATAGCTTAAAAAATCCAACAATGAATAAATCAAATAGTTTAAAAGATATATCCATAAATAATGATGTATATAATGATAGTAACAACTATTTAATAAAAGCTGATATCTTAAAGGTACCTCATCAGGGAAGTAAAGATGCTAATTTTTACCAATTTTTAAGAGCTGTCTCACCTAAGATAGCTATAATATCAGTTGGATTAAATAATAAATACGATCATCCATCAGAAGAAACAATCAATTCTTTAAAAAAGATTAACTCTAATATTCTCCGTACAGATAAGTTAGGAGACATAGATATAATTGTAGAAAATAAAAATTGGAAAATCCTAACCGAAAAATAATATAATTATAAAAGTTATGATTAAAAATAATAGTTTTAAAAATTCTAATAAAAAGAGCATAGAGTCTTTACTTCCAATATATCTATTGACCGGGGAAAATAATTGGAAAATTGAGAAGTCAATATCTCGACTTAAAATGAGATTTGGCGATGATAGTGAAAGAGAACTCAACTTCCAGCAATTCGATTTTTTAGAGGTATCGGTAGATGATATATTGAATGTCTGCAAGACCTTACCCTTCTTATCATCAAAAAGACTTGTTATAGCAAGGAATGTTCATAAATTATCTAATGATGAATTAGAAAAGATTATTGAATATGCAAAATCACCATCTCCATACTGTTGTTTAGTCTTAATAGCAGAAACTGTTTGGGATAATTCAAATCTAAAAAATTCAACCAGAAAAATTAGGGATAAATTGAAAAATTTTATTGGAAAGATGGGCAAAGTTTACGATTTTAGACCAATTTCATTCAGAGGTTTGGAAAGTTGGGTTAGAGAGAGATGTAGGGAGAGAGAAGTCAGGATAAATCCTGCTGCTGTCTATTTACTCACAAATTTTTTGGGTAATGATCTATGGAATTTAGAAAGCGAGGTAGAAAAACTTGCAATTTATGTTGGAAAAGGAGAAGTCATAGACCAAAAAACTGTACAATTACTTGTTGCTGGAAATCCCGATATAAATATTTTTAAATTTTTAGATTATTTAAGTGAGAAGAAAGAAAGTGAAGCATATAGTTCTTTAAGATCTATTTTTTTTAGAACCAAACCTGGAAAACTTCAAATTGAGAGTTTAAGAATTTTGGGGACAATGAGATGGTATTTTAAAAGACTCTTAAAAATAAAATCTTTAATTGAAAAGAAGATAGATATAAAACAGATGGGACAAATTTTATCTGCGAAAAATTTTGCTATTAAAAAACTTAAAAATCAACAAAAGAATTTTTCTAAAAAGGATTTAAGAAATTGCATTTTCTATTTGTTGGAGGCAGATGAAGGAATAAAGAGAGGAAAACAAAAAGCTGAGATAATATTGGAGACCTTAGTTTCTAAAATACTAAATATTTAACACATTAAGTATTATTTTTATAAATTGCTCAAAATTAATCAGATACATTAGTTTCTAAAATACTGAATATTTAGAATATTTGAGATTGATTTTTACAATTTTTTTAAAGTTAATTTCGTAATATAATTATCAAAAAAATAGTTATAAACTCTGTGATAAAGTATTTAATTTCTCACTAAGTTTTGACTTAATTCTATTTACCTTTGTTTTATGAAATATTTTCTTACTTTTTGCCTTATCCAGTAAAGAAACACAATTTATAAGTAATTGCTTTGCAAGCTCTAAATCCTTTTCCTCGATTACCTTATCAAACTCTTTTATTGCTGTTTTTATAGTTGCTTTCTTCTTCCTGTTCCTTAGTCTTACCTTTGCTGAAGTTTTAACTCTTTTTAAAGAACTTTGTTTTGCCAATTTACCTCCCTGTGTTTAATTTTTATTTTTTTAAGTAAAGTAGCAATATTATAATACAAGGTTATCGAAAATACTATATAATTTTCAAATACTATTGTTACTCAATCTAAATGTTAAAATTAATTGATAAAAAACTTTAAGGAATGATTAATTGAAAGAGAAAAAAAATTTAACATCAAATATAAACAAATCTAAAGTAAAGTTCACCAGCACAGTTATTATTGTCACGATTTGTATTCTTTTGTCTAAATTAACTGGTCTTTTAAGAGAACAGATATTTGCTTATTTCTTTGGAGCAAACTGGGAAACAGATGCATTTAGAATTTCATTTTTGATACCTAATCAGTTTAGACAATTATTAGCAGATGCAATACTATCAGCTGCATTTATACCTGTCTTTTCTTCATATCTTGTTCTTGGCAAGAAAAGGGATGCATTAAAATTAACTAATACACTTATAAACCTTCTTATTATTATTTCTATTTTAATAATTATCTTAGTATCTATTACAATTCCTTCAATATATAGAATTCTTCCTGGTCTTAAGGATGATTTAAGTCAGCGGTCTTTAGCAATCTTATTAACAAGAATTATGTTTCTCTCTCTTCTTTTTATGGGTTTAACTGCAATAGTAAGTGCTCTTTTAAATTCATATGAAAGTTTTGTACCCCCCGCATTCTCAACTGTTATATGGAATATATTAATAATATTAACATTTCTTTTACTTTATAGAAAATATGGAATTTTAAGTTTTGCTATTGGTATTGTAATTGGGACAATAGGTCAATTTCTATTTCTTTTACCATTCTTAAGAAATAAAAATTTTAATTATGAACTAGATATTGATTTAAATCATCCAGGTGTAAAAGAGGTAATGTTACTTTCTTTTCCGATTATATTAAGCTTGGGAAGTGCACAGTTGAATAATGTGATAAATAAGGTTTTTGCACTTTCAATAGGTAGCGGTGAGACAACAATTTTAGAATATGCTTCGTATTTATGGTTCTTTCCTGTGGGGATTTTTGCTGTAGCTGTTTCTACAATTATCTTTCCACGTATTTCAAGACAGGCAGCTAAAAATCAATTAGAAGATTTAAAAGACTCCTTTTTAACAGGGGCGAAATTAACCAATTTCTTATTAATTCCATCATCTATGGGTATTATTTCTTTAGCATACCCAATAGTAAAGTTTCTATTTGAAAGAGGGAAATTTACCTCAAACAATGCTATTTCAACAGCAGTAGTTCTTTCATACCTTGCATTATCTTTAGTTCCTTATGGAATGGTGCTTATTCTAAACAGAACTTTTTTTGCATTAA
>DAOWJR010000045.1 GCA_030640275.1 Actinomycetes bacterium
AATGGCAGCCCAACTTCAATTATACCGTAAGCTTCTATCAGTTCTAATCCCTTAGCTCTTAAAAAACACGTCAGGTAAAAATCCCTTGTCTTAAATACTTCATTTCCATTCATACTAATTCTTATCCTTTCATTATTTTTACAAATAAAAAAACACCCCTAAAATAATTAGAAGTGTTTTATAAGCAAAATTATTAATTTTTAAATTGTTTATTTCATATCACACTTATTTTTTTTCTAAATTCAAGTTTCTCACTATACGCACTATGGAAGAATTTAAAGAACCTTCTGAAATTTTAAATTGATTTATTATTCTATTTTTACCATCAAGAAGTAAGCATAAAAAGTTTTCCTTCTTTATATTTTTCATTTTAGGATAAAAAATTTTTGCAACATCTTCACTACATTTAAATCTTTTAAGAGAACCGTTTGATTGTGAAATGAGTCTTTTTCCTAACTCAAATGCTGCTTTCAATCTTGAAGCCTTGGAACTACCTATACCGGGAAGTTCTATCAATTCATTTATATGTGCTTCATCTATACCAGAGATCCCATTAAATTTTTTAAGTAAGTTCCTTCCAAGATCAACTGCATTCTCTCTAGTTTTTCTATTTCCAGAATTAATTAAAATAGCAATAAGCTGAGCGTCTGATAGATTATCTTCACCATATTTAAAGAGTCTCTCTCTAGGTCTCTCATCTTCTGGCCATTCTTTTATTGATTTCATCTCTTATATACCTAATTAAAATAATAAAATGATATTTATATTAATAATATAAAATTGTATAAATATACAAATGTGTAATTATTATACATCGTTTTAATTATTTTGTCGAGATTATTTCAATTATTGTCAACGCAAAGTAAAAATGTCCTGTTTTCTCATTCCTAAATCCTTAAAATCTTTTATAAATTCATATAGTTCAAAATACGATATAATTCTTTATACATTTTATATAATTGTGAATTTTATATTTTTAACTCCATAGCTGAGAAGTCCCCTTGCGATAGCTGGGGGTAGTTCACAAGAATATCTCAAATAAGAAAGGTAATTTAAAATCATAGACCTCAAATAATTAAAAAGGTTAAATAATATAAAAAGGGGGACTGTAAAATTGAATGAAATATTGCAAAAATTAAATTTAATACTCCATGAAAAAGTAATGAGTATCCTGATAATAATTATCGGAGCTTTCCTATTTACTTTATTAGTTAGATTTGTTATTAACCAATTGACTAAATCCAGATTGTATAAGAATTTAATGGAGAGAACTAAGGCTAAAAAAAGACTTGGAACAATAATAATGATATCAAAAAACGCTATAACAGCTTTGGTGATAATCATCAGTATTTTCTTAATTTTTGATGAGATCTTTAAACCCATTCAACTTACAACTGTATTAGCGAGTGCTGGAATTATTGGAGTAATTCTTGGCTTTGGAGCTCAAACTTTAATTAAAGATATAATTAATGGAATTTTTATAATATTTGAAAATCCATATGGCATTGGTGATTCTATAAAAGTCGGGAATATTATAGGTAAAGTTGAAAATGTCACTTTAAGAACTACCTCAATCAGGGATTTAAATGGCAACATCCATTTTATTCCAAATGGTGAAATTAAAATAGTGAGTAATCGAAGTAGACAATGGTCTCGTATGATACTTGATATCTCAGTACCCTATAATGAAGATTTGAAGAAAGTTTTTAACCTTTTAAATGAAATTGGCAAAGAAATATCTGAGGATAATGACTATAAAAACTATATAATCACACCAATCAAGGTTTTGGGAGTAACAGAATTTGGAGAATCATCTGCGATAATAAGAGTTTGGGGTAAAGTAAAACCTGGAAAAAACTATCCAATTAATAGAGAGTTCAGAAAAAGACTTATTGAAAAAGCAGGTCAATTAGATTTAAAAATACCTTATCCAAAGCAAGCCATAATTTTAAAACAGGAATAATAAAAGATTTTATATTTATTATTTAAAATATTCTTTTGGAACTACAACCACTCCACCTCTACTAACAGTAAATCTCTTTTTATCTTCATCTAATTTATAGCCTATTATAGTATCAGGTGGTATTTTGTTATTTTTATCGATTATTGCTTTTTTAATCTTACATCCTTCTCCTACATCTACACCTTCATAAATAATGGAATGTGAAATGTCAGAATAATCATTCACTATAACATTATTAGATATTATAGAATTGAAAAGTTTTCCACCCTTAATTAAACAACCATCAGCAAGTAGGGATGAAATTGCCAAACCTTTTTCTTTATTCTTGATTCCGATTGTTTTTGTTGGAGGGCATTGAGTTTGCAATGTAAAAATAGGCCACTCTTTTTCATAGAGATTTATTTTTGGATTAATTCCAATTAAATCCATATTGGCTTCAAAGTATGTATCAATTGTACCTACATCTCTCCAATATCTTGGTTTACCGGTTTTTCTATCTTGAAATATGAAAGCAAAAACATTTGCTTCTTTAATTATACTTGGAACTACATCTTTACCAAAATCATGAGTTGAATCCATCTTTTTTGCATCTTTTACCAATTCTTCTTTTAAAAAATCAGTATTGAAAATATATACTCCCATGGATATAAGACTGGATTCGGGTTTTCCTGGAATTGGTTTGGGCTCTTTTGGTTTTTCTTGAAATCCTACAACCTTTCCATTTTCATCAATCTCTATTACTCCAAATTGTGATATCTTCTCCCTCTCCATTTCTAAAGTTGCTATTGTTAGATCAGCCCTTTTTATCTTATGAAATATGACCATATCCTGGTAATCCATTTTATATATATGATCTCCTGAAAGAACGATCACCCTCTCGGGTTTTTCCTTATCTATGAAGTAGATATTTTGATAAATGGCATCAGCAGTACCAAGATACCATTCCTCCCTACCTATCTTTTGAGCAGGAATTACATTTATGTACTCACCAAGCTCACTCTTAAAGAAATTCCAACCTAATTTTATATGCATATATAATGAATAGGATTTATATTGAGTCAGAATATTTATTTTCCTCAAATTCGAATTTAAACAATTACTAAGTGTAAAATCAATTATTCTATACTTACCACCAAAAGGTACTGAGGGCTTTGCTCTATCTTTAGTAAGAGGGTAAAGCCTTTCTCCCTTACCTCCTGCCATTATAAATGTTAAAGTTTTTTTCATTAATATTCACCTCAAGCTATTTCTAAATGAATTTTAATAATATATTATATTTTCTCAAATGATAGTTTTAATAAATCTGACTAACTTTTTAAAAATTTGATAATTTGTTCTATGGGTTTTGTGTTAATTATATTTTCTGGTTCTAACCAACCCCTTCTCGCCACTGAAACACCTAAAGCCATATAATCTAATTGATTAGTTATATGACTATCAGTATTTATAGATATCATTACCCCATATTCTTTTGCTCTTTTTGAATCTATATCATTTAAATCCAATCTTTCAGGAAAACTATTAATCTCTAATGCTACTTTATTCTTTTTAGCAACCTTTAACACCTCATCAAGATCTAACTCATATGGATCCCTTACCCCCATTAATCTTCCTTTTGGATGAGCCAATATATTAACATATGGATTCTGTAAGGCTTTTATTATCCTCTTTGTCATCTCATGTCCTGGCATACTAAACCTGGTATGTACTGCTGCAACAACTATATCTAATTTCTCCAATAATTCATCTGTATAATCTAAGGAACCATCTGCTTTTATATCAACTTCACTACCTGCTAAAATAGTAAAGTTTTTATATTTATTATTCAACTTGCTTATCTCTTCTATCTGCTTCCTTAATTGGTCTTCTGATAAACCACCAGCAATCCTTAAACTTTTTGAATGGTCACATATAGCAAGATATTTATATCCTCTTTCTTTTGCAGCTTTTGCCATCTCTTCAATGCTATTTCCACCATCACTCCAAACTGTATGCACATGAAGATCACCTTTTATTTGCGATAGATTAACTAAATCTGGTAAGTTGTTATTTCTTGCAGCCTCAATTTCCCCTCTGTCTTCTCTAAGTTCAGGAACTATAAAAGGCAGGTCAAGAACTTGATATATATCCTCTTCATTCTCACCTGCTATCTTTTTATTTAGCTTTTCATCAAAAACTCCATATTCATTTATCTTAAGACCATTTTTCATGGCTATCTCTCTAATACGAATATTATGTGCCTTAGAACCTGTAAAATATGCTAAAGCTGAACCATAGCTTTCAGGTTCAACAACTCGAAGGTCAACATGAATATCATCATAAGTTATAATAGAGCTTTTGGTCTCACCACTAACTAATACTCTCTCAACTTGTGGTAAATTTATAAAAGTATGCATTAGCTTTTTTGAATTAGATGATATTGTTAAAATATCTATATCTCCTATAGTTTCTTTTCTTCTTCTTATACTACCTGCTGTATTTATCCTTTTAACCTCAGGAAGTTTACTTAATTGATCTAAAATTTCATTTGCAAGTGGTAAAGCAACACCTAAAGTCATCCGCCCTAATCCCCTCTTTAGCATCTCAATTCCTTTCAGGATATTTTGCTCGGTTTTTTCCTTTATTCCTTCTAACTCTGCTAACCGATGCTCTTTTGCCATCTTCTCCAGATGTTCTATATCTTTAATATTTAGCTCATCATAGAATCTTTTAGCCAGCCTGGGTCCAATACCAGGTATTGAAAGTAACTTTACTAAACTTGGTGGAATATCATTCTTTAATTCTTCATAAAATTGAAGACGACCTGTATCCAAGATCTCATATATTTTCTCTTTCATTCCTTCTCCGATTCCAGGAATTTGTTCTAATCTACCCTCATCAGCAAATTTTTCAAGCTCATTTGTTAAGGTCCTGATATTCCGAGCAGCTTTTCTATATGCCCGTATTCTAAAAGGGTTCTCTCCTTTTATCTCCAGCATATCTGCTATCTCTTCAAAAATCTTGGCAATTTTAATGCTTATCATATTATTTTTATAATAAGAGTTTTATTTGTAACAACCCTTTATGGCTGCATTTTATATAAAACAGAAATTAATCTCCTGTTGTGAAGTTATTTACTAATGAAGATATACTTAAATCATCTTTCCCATATATTTGATGATAAATAACATAGTCTCTTAAAACCTTTTTAACATATTCTCTTGTCTGCTCGTATGGAATATTTTCAATAAAGAAATCTGCTTCTTTTTCATCATACTTATTAGCCCATTTTCCAACTGCTCCTTGTCCAGCATTATAGCCTGCTGTAGCTAACATCTCTACTCCATCGAAATAATCAAGTAGAAACCTTAAATACCAGGATCCCATTCTGATATTGGTTTCCTCATCCCACATTTTTCCAACATCGAAATTTCGAGGATTGGTTTTTTCAGCAATCCATTTACCAGTTGGAGGAATTATCTGCATTAAACCTCGAGCGTCAGATACTGATAGAGCAAAAGGATTAAAGTGACTTTCTTCTCTTATTACTGAATAAATTAAAAATGGATTAACATTTTCAATATTTGCCCACTTCTCAACAGTATCATGATATCCCCTTGGATAAAAAGTTTTCCAGATACTCTTAACCTCTCCTTTGGGTTCATCGCTTAGCAGCTCATTTAAATAATTGACTGCAATCTTTATTGTTCCATGGTAATTACCAGTCTTAAAAAACAGATTGCTAATCTCCAGCATTAGTATTTTGTTGTTATATTCTTCCTTTTCAACTATTGTTAACTCATTTATTGCATCATCATAAAATCCAAGTATAAAAAGTTCTCTACCCTTCTTATAATGCTCAGATACTATTTCTTTTTCTATTGATTTTTTTAATTCCTCAAAATTTGAATTTCGCACTGAACCTTCAATCCAATCTGGGTCAATTTCCTCCAATCTTGAAATTGCAATTATTTTATAGAAATCATAAGAATTATTATCCAAAAGATCCTTGTAAGCTTGTATTGCTGAATCATTCTCACCTAATTTCTCCAGGACTTTAGATTTCCAGTATAATGATTTTGAGTAAAGAGACGAGCCACGACCAATTTTTACTAATCTATCAAATTTTTTAAGTGCTTCAGAAAATTCCCCTTTCTTGTAAAAAATCCATCCAGTATTCCATAATGTCCTCTTTGCAAATACTGAGTATGGATATTCTGTGATAATTCTTTCATAAGTATTCATTGCTTCTTCAGTCTGATTTTTGTTTTCCCATATCTTTGCAATATTTTCTAAACTTTCAGGCGCAAGGTCACTGTATGGATATTTTTCAACAAGTAATGAATAGCACTCTATGGCATATTGAGTATTTCCTAAATAGGTATTGCTTTTAGCTAACCAGAACAATACATTTTTTTTCAAAGCAGATGAAATATCACTATTAAGTAATTCAGATAAAATAGAGGCAGCTTCTTCATATTTCCTTAGTCTATAATTACAGATAGCAATATCCAATTTCACCTTTGATACAAATTCAGTTTCCTGTTTAAGATTAGCTCTTTCTTTCAACTTTAAAAGATCTGATAAAGCAGAATCAAAAAGATATGCTTTCATTAACTTCCTGGCTCTTTGATGTAATGATGCTAAGTTAGCAGGTTTTATTTCAATATCATGAGTTTCAGATATTTTCATAAATCTTGCCTTAGCTTTACCTGCTTGTTCTGATAGTGGCCAGTCCAACCAGATTTGGTAGTAATTTTTTACTGCATCTTCCCATTTTTCTTGTTCCTCTAAACAACTTGAAAGTTGAAACATAACCTCAGGAATTAACTCAGATTCAGAATAATTCTTTAAAAAATCTCTCAGGGTCTCTTCTACTTTGTAAAGCTCATTTAATTGATAAAGACAGTCCACCTTTTCAAGTCTAACTTTTTCATTCCAATATCCCTCAGGGTATTTATCTCTATATTGTTCATAATACTTAATTGCTGATGAATAATCCCCCATTTTCTGATTACTTTGAGCAAGATAATATAATGCATAATCAGCTAATATATAAGAGCTATCTACAATTCGTGAAAAACAACTATCAGCTCTTAAATAGTTCCCTGAATTAAAATAATTTTGACCTGAAAGATAAAGTTTTTTATAAATTAAATTTTTATCAACATCAATTGGAGAAAAAAATAATCTATTATTAGGATTATTGTAAGAATTAGACTCTAAAAGATTATGAGAAATATTTTTTGAATAACCATAATGAGAAGATTTGCTGTTTTTATTATACGCAAAAGCTACCTTTAAAATAGGTGTGTTTTCAAAAAAAATAGTGCTGTATTTTGAAAAACTATTATTGTTGTTTAAAAAAATATTGTTGTCAGATATAAAATATGGAAAAAATGGAGAATTTAAAAGGAAAATGCACATAAATGAAATAAGCAAAAATCTGATTGACTTTGATATTATTTTATAACAATTTCTAATAAGCAATAACATCATGTGAAACTCTATTAAATTAATTAATTAAGTTTTTGGTATGGCTAAATCTTCTGGACCAATTTCTGAGAGTTTTAAATCAGGTTGATTCTCCTCCATTATTTCTTTTATTATCTGAGCATATTTAACCTTTTCTCTTGCCATATTTGCCAAAAGTTCTTCAGATACCCATGGTCTATATAAAGCATTGCTTGAAACACCTGGTTCAATCTTAAAATAACAGGGAGAAGCTACTCTTGCTAACTCTGGTGTTTCCCACATTCTATTGAAACCACCCATAGACTCAAAGAGAATAACATGAAGATCCATTGGAATATCTACTGCTTTCCTGATAGAAGCAAGCATAGGAAGTGATAAATCTCCAACTGGATTAAATGTATTTGCTCCTAAATTCTCCAGGACTTTTGCTCCACCTGCATTAGCATGACCAGCATAAATAGAAACCTTAAATACCACATCGGATGGGATATCTCCATTTTTCTTCATTTTATCAAGGATGTATAAAACTCCTTCATCCCATACTAAGAAACCTCTAAAACCTATTTCAATACATCTGAAAATATCGGCAATAAAAAAATTCAAATTATCTGAACCCCTTATCCTTAAACCTGAAAGTGCTCCTTCTGGTGTTGCTATTTGTTTTCCTAAATCCCACAATGATCTTGGTCCTGGTGTAATAATGACCTCCATTTTAGCATCAGAAGCCATTTTCGCAAATGATTTTAATTCTTTCTTGTCTAATAAGGTTGAACCCATTACTGTTGAAATAAGTCTATGAACAGATATGTTTCTCTTATTTGCTTCATCAATTAATGCTTCTAATGTAGAAGGTCTTTCAACACCTGATATTTCTATGCGATAATGCGCTCCATCTGGAAAGGTTTTGTCAGAGTTAGGAATTTCATAAATATCTCTTCCAGGAATACCTGTTTTTTCTATTGCCTTTTTAACTTTTTCCATCAATCCTCCTTTAATTATTTTTTCATTTGTTTTTAAAAAAATAAATCTAATATTAAATCTTCTTTTTTTTATGGCTATATTCAAAAGTAATATATAAAAATCTTCTAAATCACCCTTCCCTTACCACTTTAATTAGAACAGAAAATTTCATTTAGAAACTATTTTTCTCTCTTGCTCAATAAGTCTAAAAATACCTTCTTTTCTTCCTCAGAAATTTTAAATGAATGCTCAGCCGTTGGAAAATTGACTTCTTTTACATCTCTTATATAGTTTTTAAAAGCATTTTCTATTTCTCCTGATAGATTTGCATACTTTTTAACATGTTTTGGTGTAAAAGCTTCAAATATACCAACAAGATCGTGAAATATTAACAATTGACCATCACAATCTGGTCCACTTCCTATACTTACAGTAGGGATAGTTAATCTCTCAGATATAACCTTACTTATTACTGAGGGAACCAATTCTAAAAGTATAAAAAATGACCCTGCATTTTCAAGCGCAATTGCATCATCCAGAAGATCTATTGCTGCTTGAGCAGTTCTTCCTTGAACCTTAAATCCTCCTAACATTGCCATACTTTGTGGAGTAAGACCTATATGTCCCATAACAGGAATTCCAACTTTAACTAAAGCTTCTACTGTCTTTGCCATATGTTTACCGCCTTCTAATTTAATTGCACCTGTTCCTGCTTCACTCATGAATCTTCCAGCATTTCTCATTGCATCGTCAATTGAAACCTGATATGTCATATAGGGCATATCACCAACCACTAAAGGTTTTTTACATCCCCTGGTCACTGCCTTTGAGAATATTATCATCTCATTCATGGTAACAGGAAGAGTACTCTCATATCCAAGCGTTGTCATACCCAAACTATCACCTATCAAAACAACATCCATTCCAGCTCTATCAGCAAAAACAGCTGTATGATAATCATAAGCTGTTACCATAGCAATTTTTTCACCTCTTCTTTTCATTTCTAATAGATCATTTACTGTTACTTTTTTTCTTTCCATGTTAACCTCCCTGTAGATTAAGACATCATTTATATATTTATAATAAAAAATGTACTATCTAAGTTTGATGTTTACAATTTACTATTTATAAAATATAAATATGAATTAATTTATATTTGTTGTTATTCTGAACGAAGCGATAGCGAAGTGAATAATCTCCTTTTAAAAGATAAATATAATGAGATTCTTCACGGAGCCTGTACTGAGAGAAGCGAATGTGCTCAGAATGACAAGGTTATTTATTTTTAGTGTATAAGAACATGTGTTTGTAAACACATCTTTTAAATAGTTCATATAAAAAAATAAATTTTAATTAAATATAATAATTTTAGGTTAAATCTCACATCATAATTGGATATGGTGATTCTTGGGTTAATTATATTACAAACATTACCTTTTAATAAAAAAAATAAACCACAATATGTCATTGCGAGGAGCGTAAGCGACGAAGCAATCTCATCAAATATTAATTTTGACAATATGTCATTGCGAGGAGCGTAAGCGACAAAGCAATCTCATTTTAATTAGATTTAACAATATATCTTATTTGAGATTGCCACGCCACCTTCAGTGGCTCGCAATGACAACTAGAATCACTCTACTAATAATAACAAATGGAAATCCAGTGGCTCGCAATGACAAATTAAATATCGCTCAGTACACGCTCCGCGAAGGAGCTGCTCGCAATGACAGTCAGAAACATGCTCTTATTTGCAACAGGTAATATGCTCTTTGGACTGAACCCCTATCATTAGACACATTGTATACTAAAATTAATTAAGTTAGAATAGCTGATGAGACAAAAAAGGAAGTATTAAATAGGAGGTCTCA
>DAOWJR010000069.1 GCA_030640275.1 Actinomycetes bacterium
GTAAAAATTTGGTAATAGAAAGATTAGGATATCAGATAATTAGAAAACATATAAAAGATGGGGTATGCGAGCACTGCGGTTTCAAAATTGATGGTGTAGGATTGTGAAGAGAATAAAAAAGATTGCTTATAGTTTTAGCTCATTTGCTTCTCAATTTGTTTCTAATACCTTTGGAACTTATGTAAATTATTTTTATATAGATTTAATGAAACTGAGCCCACAACTCTTCCGTAATGGATGGATTTTATATAGTATATGGAACGCAATTAACGACCCGCTATTTGGACATTTTTCTGATAAAACAAGAACTAAGTGGGGCAGAAGAATTCCTTATATTGCATTTAGCATAATTCCATTAGCAATTTGTTTTGCTCTTATCTGGTCCCCACCTTTTAGAGTAGAGCGTGGTCAGACAATTCAGCTTTTCATTTATTATTTAATTTTAGTTTTTCTTTTCGACACATTTTACACTCTAATATTTTTAAACACATCAGCACTTTTTCCAGAAATGTTTACTAATTTAAAAGAAAGAACCGAGGTTGCTGGATACAGGAATTATCTACTATTTATTGGATTAATAACAGGATCAGCCCTCTCCCCTCTTGTCTATACAAGAATTGGTTGGCGTGGTATGGGAATTCTATATGGAACAATTTTTATCATTGTTATGAGTATATCTTTACGGGGAAGCAAGGAAAAAAAAGAATTTGGTGTAGAAAAAGCACTTCCTTTCACTCAAGCATTAAAATGTTCCCTTAAAAATCGTTCTTTTATAACCTATGTTTTAGCTAGTTTTTTAGTTCAACTTAGTTTTACAATGCTCATAGCTTGCTTGCCCTTCTACACAAAATATGTCTTAAAAGGTACAGATCAAGACAATACAAAAATGTTATTACCTATATTCTTAATTGCTTTTGCCACAATACTTATATGGAAAAAAATAACTGATAAATTCGGAGCTAAAAAAGCATTCAGGATAGCAATAATAACTTTTTCTATAGCAATAATTCCTCTATTTTTTATAAACAATATAAAAACTGGAATGATTGTCTCTGCATTTCTTGGTATAGGTTTAGCTGGTTTAAATTTTCTTTTTGATGTCTTACTTTCAGACGTTATTGATGAGGATGAACTTAAAACTGGTGTTAGAAGAGAGGGAATATATTTTGGAATGCAAGGATTTATAGTAAGAATATCACTTTCAATTCAAGCAATAATGATTTCATCCGTTCTCACTTCAACTGGATATAATGCAGAACTTAAAGTGCAACCCTCATCAGTAGAATTAGGAATTCGTTCCCTAATATCTATCATTCCTATTATTTCTCTGGCTTTAGCTTTCATCTCAATATCATTCTATCCACTATATGGAAAGAAGCTTGTTGAAATTAAAGAACAAGTAGAAAAACTTCATAAAAAGAAAATTAAAAAACTTGAGTAGTTATTTCTAAATATAAAGGTCTCTGGAGGAACAATGCTCATTTAAATCACAATTTAAACAATCAGGTTTTTTAGATTTACAAACATTACGACCATGAAGTATTAAAGCATTTGAAAAAAATATCCACTCATCCTTTGGAATTACTTCCATTAAATCCAGTTCAATTTTTTCTGCTTTTTCTTCTGAAGTAAGTCCTAAACGTCTTGAAACTCTATTTACATGTGTATCAACAGCAATAGATGGAATATTAAAATGGTTTCCTAAAACAACACTTGCAGTCTTTCTACCCACCCCAGGAAGGGAAACTAAATCTTCCATATTATCAGGAACTTTCCCTTCAAAATCTTCTAATAGTTTTTTACAACATGCAATAATGTTTTTTGCTTTATTTCTAAAAAATCCTGTTGATTTTATATCTTCTTCTAAATCTATTGGATTTACATAAGCATATTCATAAGGTGAAGGATATTTTTTAACAAGATTTTCCATCACCTTATTTACCTGCTTATCTGTACATTGAGCAGAAAGTATTGTAGCAATCAAAAGCTCAAATGCATTTTCATGTTTTAGAGCTGTCTTAGCATCTGGAAAATTTTTATGCAATATTCTTAAAATTTCACTTACTCTCTCTTTATCACTTTTAGATTTCATATTTTCGAGATTCCTTTAATTATTTCTTAGGTATAGTGTTTTCAAATTTTAAATCTTAATTAAAAATAGTTTTTTTATCAGATTTTATTAATTATAAAACATTTATATTATAATAGTAATTAAAAAATTAAAGTTATAAGAAAGGAAACTAATAGTGGATGAAAGAGAATCAAAAAGAGCAATAAGGATATTTGGTCTGGCTTCATTTTTAAATGATATGGGCTCAGATATGATATATCCTATATGGCCATTGTTTGTAACAAATGTTCTAAAAGCAAATATGTCAACCTTAGGGTTCATTGATGGTTTGGGTGAAGCTATTGTTTCATTATCCCAGGTAGTCTCTGGTTACATTTCTGACAGGATAAGAAAAAGAAAGATTTTTATCTGGCCAGGATACTTAATGAGTTCTATCTCCAGAGTCGGATATGCCATATCATCAATATGGCAACATCTCATACCATTTAAAATTTTAGATAGAGCAGGTAAGATAAGAGGTGCACCAAGAGATGCTGAAATAGCTGACCTTTCTACCGATGAGAATCGTGGAAAAAATTTTGGTTTTTTAAGAACAATGGATAATTTAGGAGCAGTGTGTGGAATACTATTATGCCTTCTTCTTTTTAATAAACTTGGATATAAAAACCTTTTCCTAATTGCTGCCATACCCTCTTTTATTGGAGCAATTCTCATCTTAATATTCGTAAAAGAGAGACGAGCAGGACTAACCAAGATATTCAAACCATTAACTCTAAAAGATTTTAGTAAGAACCTTATATTATTTCTAATTCTTAGTACAATTTTTGCTTTAGGTGCTTTTAGCTATTCATTTTTATTAATATTTGCAAAAGAACTTGGATTCCAAATTAAATTTATTCCTGTACTTTATTTAATATTTTCAGTTGTAGCAACTTTAACTGCTCTTCCATTTGGTGGATTATCCGATAAATTAGGAAGGAAACCAATTCTTATTCTCTCCTACATTTTCTGGATTTTATTATGTATTTGTTTTGCTTTTATAAAAAGCTATTGGATAATCTTTTTGGTGTTTGTTTTATATGGTCTACATAAAGGTTCTTTAGAGCCTGTACAAAGGACTTTAGTTTCTGAACTCTCTCCTGAGAAGTATCGAGCAAGTATTTTAGGAACCTACCAGATGGTAATTGGACTTTCTGCTCTACCAGCATCTTTTATCGCTGGAATATTGTGGGATAAGATTGGTATGTCAACCCCATTTATCTTCTCATTAGTTTTAGCTGTCTTAGCTATCTTCATCCTTTTTTTTGTAAAAGAAAAGAGAAAACCCATTTAAAAAAATTTCTTATAATAAAATAAATTTATTTACCTTGATATCCAAGTATTGGAATAGGATATTATGTTTAGATTTCTAAACATGTGCTTAGATTTCTAAACAAGAAGCTGAGGAAATATTAAAACTTACAGAGAGATTTTATAAATGGGTTGCTAAAAAGATAGGATAATCTTCTACTAAAAGAATGGCAAGAATAAGAGTTAAGAATATAACTAAATATTTTGGTGAACAAAAGATACTTGATGCAGATATAGAAAAATATCTAAGTTTTTCACCAAAACAACTATCAGAGGGTCATAAACAGACAACTGCTGTAGGAAGAAGCATTATAAAAAGAAAAATAAATGTGCTTCTAATGGATGAACCATTATCAAATTTAGATGCTAAAGTTAGGAGTCAGTCAAGACATAAGATTAAAAAGTTAATACAATCTCTTTCAAATACTGTTATTTATGTTACAGCTAATGGTTTAGAAGCAATGGCGCTTTGTAATAGAATTGCAGTTTTACTTAATAAAGAAATTGTTCAAATAGGCTCTCCTGAAAAATTATATTCGGATCCAGCAAATCTTTTCATCTTTCAGCTTTTTAGTAGATTTCCAATTAATCAAATAAATGGAACGATTGAAGAATCAAAATTTAGTAAAAATAAACAAGTAATAAAAATTCCGTATAAAGTTACTGATACATTGGAAGTTATCATGGCTATTAGACAAGAGGATATTTATCTATCTCAGAAAAATAAAAATATATTAAATGAAAAAGTTTTAATAGAAGGTAAATTAATAGAGAAAAGAATCGGAATTTAATATTAGTCATCTTATCTTTCAATAATAAAATACCATTATAAGAAGTCTTTCAATGATATCTCCTTATGCTACAGTCTTATCATAGGAAATACCCTAAGAAATAAAAATCTAAATAATATCTTAATTATTTCTTCACAATTTCTAAACATTTTTTTGTTATTCTAAAGTTGGTTAATTTGATTAACATTTCTTAATAAAAATGAAGAAAAAAGGAGGCATTTATGTCTACAAAACGTAAAATTCTTATAGGATTACTTGTTTTATTTGCTATTGTTGTTATAGCAGGTGGTGGATGTGCTCTTTATTATGCTGGATATCGAGTAGGATCTTTAAGTACAGTTAATTTTGGAGAACGTATTCAAGGTATCTCACGCTTTCATTATGGTTTCCCCTCTCCAAGGATGCTAAAAAGACCTTATGGTCATTTTGGAAGAGGTAATATGCGTGGGTTTGGTGGTTTCTTTCCTTTCAGGGTTATACCAGGAATTTTAGTAATCATAGGGATTACTGCTCTTATTGTTGCTGCTGTTATTTATCATAAAAAGATGTTGAAACTGTTGCATAAGAGAGTGGAAGAACATCATACAGATAAAACACCACAACAATAGACTCTAAATATGATGAGCTATAACTAAGCTGATTATGATATAGCATCATATTATTTAATAAAAGAGGTGGGGCTTTTAAAAATGTTAGTAGTTTCCACCTCTTTTTGCATATTGATAGTAAAATAAAATATTCAAAAATGTACTATAAATATGTATTTTTTACTTGAAAGAAGAAGTGAAATAATAAATATTTTAAAGTGGAAGTGAAATTTTAAAAGTAGTGCCTTTACCAAGTGTACTTTTAACTGATATTGTTCCACCGTGTGCTTCTACAATTGATTTTGCAATTGCAAGTCCCAAGCCTGTTTCACCTTCTTTTTGTTTACGAGATTTATCACCTCTGTAGAAGCGCTCAAAAATGTGTGGCAAATCCTTTGGATCAATACCAGCTCCATTATCGTGGATTTTTAGGTGAATTGTATTATTTTTTCCTTTAACTGATACAGGGTAATATTTAGCTGATAATATTATCTGTCCTCCCTTTTGTGTATAACGCAATGCATTATTTACCAAATTTCCTAATACCTGTGTCATCCTATCTGGATCTATTTCTATCTTTGGCAAATCCTCTGATGCTTTTACTTCTAAAATAATATCTTGCTTTTTGGTTTGTGTCATATATGCTGATGCAGTTCGTTTTAACAACTTATATGGTGAAACATATCTACGATTCAATGACAATTCTCCAGCATCAGCGAGAGATAATGTTCGCAAATCATCAATTAAGTAGCCAAGATGTTGAGCCTCACTATGTATAACATCATATACTTCGGATTTGCCTTCTAACTTGCCATCACTCAATGCTTCAGTATAACCTAAAATTACACTCAATGGTGTTCGCAAATCATGGGCAATGTTAGTTGTCATCTGGTGACGCAATTTGTTTGATTGTTCCAAATCAGAACTCATTTTATTAAATGAAGAAGCCAATTCCCCTAACTCATCCTTTGTTCGAACTGGTACCTGGTGCCCTAATTCTCCTTTTGCAATGATTTTTGTTGCAGCAGTAAGTTCACGAACTGGACGAGAAATGTTACGTGCTAACAAAACACCTAATAATAATGCAGTTAATGCAGCAATCAATGCACTAAAAACAATTACTCCTTTTATGCGCTTTAAGAAATTCATCTCTGGTGATTCCAATATGGGGTGGCTACTATTTTCAATTAAATCAAATAACAACCAACCAACTGTTTTTCCATCTATCTCTATTGGTACCCCATTTTTAATATCACTTTGAGTAACCTGCTCTCCTACCTTATAGTACTGACCACTATATACAACTACTCTACTTGCATCAATAAGTGTTACTGGTACCCAAATGCGTCCCCAATGTCTCCAATGTCCTGTTTTATCACGTACTAAAATTACACTTATACCTTCCCAACTGTTACTTCCCTTATAGTATTCAGTTAATGTACTAATTAGATCAATTTTATAACGGTTTAAAACAAATTTACCAAATTCAGGTCGCATCCGTTGACCAATGAATAAAGCAACAATCATAACTACAGTTAGACTAATAATGAGAAAGGCTATTATAAGTTTAATTGATAAAGAACGCATCTTAATCACCTAATTCCCTTAGTTATTTGAGTAGTAAAACGATAACCAACTCCATAAACAGTTTCTATATAACTCGGATCGCTGGGGTTTGGCTCGATTTTAGCACGCAAATTCCGTATATGAACATCAATATTGCGTTCATATCCTTCAAATACACTACCCTGTAAATTATTAAGCAACTCAAGACGTGAAAAAACCTGACCAGGTTTTGACATTAATGTAGTTAACAGGTCAAATTCAGAAGGTGTTAAGTCAACATGCTTCTCTCCTACTGTTACAATACGACTTTTACGATTCAGTGTTATATCTGCTGCACGTAATATTTCTTGTTTAGTTGATTTTTTACCTGTACGACGCAATACAGCGCGAATTCTTGCTGTAAGTTCACGCATACTAAATGGTTTCGTAATATAATCATCTGCACCCATTTCAAGTCCTAAAATTTTATCACTTTCTTGCAATTTAGCAGTTAAGATGATAATAGGAATATCTGATTCCTTACTGTAAACTCGAATAAATTCATATCCGCTCATTTCTGGCATCATTAGATCTAAAATTAC
>DAOWJR010000049.1 GCA_030640275.1 Actinomycetes bacterium
AATTTAGGAATAAAATTAAAAAAAGAAGTTATAAATAATGCAATTGAGCAACTATATAAAGAATGTCTTCCAACAATAAGACTTGGGAATGGTGTTGAAGAAACTCTAAATAGATTAGTCAAAGATGGTTATATTTTAGGTATTATTTCAAATGCCCGTTATTCTCCTTTCATTTTTTGGGTTTTGGATAAGTTTGAAATAAAGAAATATTTCAAAGATGTTATTGTTTCAGCAGCTGTTGGGGAAAGAAAGCCATTTGCTGAAATTTTTAATATTGCATTAAATAGGTTAAATACAAAACCTGAAGAAGCTGCTTTTGTTGGAGATTACTATCCTTATGATATAGTAGGTGCAAAGGATGTGGGAATGAAAACATTCTGGCTAAATCAGGGACAAAAAGATGAAAAAAGGGAACATGCAGATTTTGTTATATCTGAAATCAATGAGATACTAAATTATCTAAATGATTAAAAAATATCTAATTTCAATTCATTATTTATTTGAGTTAATTCCAATATTTTATTAAAAAATTGGAGGTGATGAAATGGCTATCGAGCTTTTGGAAGTTATATATAACAGAAGTAGTTGTAGAAATTTTTTAGATAAACCTATCGAGGAATGGATGCTGGAAAATCTACTTGAGTCTATGAGAAGAGCACCATCGGCAGGAAATATTCAACCATGGCATTTTTTTGCTATATTAAATCAGAAAATTAAGAATAAACTTGCTAATGCAGCATATGGACAGGGATTTATTGCAAAGGCACCAGTTGTATTTGTAGTATGTGTAAATCCAATAAGGTCATCTTTGGGTTATGGTAAAAGGGGAAGAAGTCTATATTGCATTCAAGATGCTGCAGCAGCTACAGAAAATCTATTGATTGCAGCAGAAGCTATGGGATTAGCTGGATGTTGGGTTGGGGCTTTTAATGAGGAGAAGGCAGCAAAAGTGTTAAATTTGATACCATACTTAAGACCAGTTGCTATAGTACCAATCGGTTATCCTGTAAAAAAGAGAGGTCCTACACACAAAAATTCTATAGAAGAGGTAACTACAATAATAAGGTGAACTTTATACTATGTCATTGCGAGTAACATGATTCCTCATTTGTCATTGCGAGGGACGAACTTATTTGGTTGTCATTACGAGGAGCGTAAGCGACGAAGCAATCTCACTAACTAAATATTTTTTATAATAATTTTAAGTAAGGAATAAAAATTTAACATTTTATTATTGTAACAACATTCTTTGAATTATGTCTTTAGAAAGTAAGATAAAAGATTTTAGTAAAGGAATTGGAATTGATCTCATAGGAATTACATCAGCAGAACCTTTTAATGATGTTGAAAGAGTATTTATTGAAAGAATCAAAAAAGGATACTATAGAAGTTTTAATTATAATAGTGAAAGAGTGAAATTTATCTGCAATCCTAAAAAAATTTTACCGGATGCAAAAAGTATAATTTCTATTGCATTATCCTACAATGTGCATGTTGAAGAGATAGAAAATAAGCTAAGAGAAAATTCAAATAATACACTTTTAAAGGATCAAAAAAATAAAGGAGTAGTAAATTCATATAATATATATTCTAATGAGAGAGAAACTGGTAGCAAGGAAAATACCGGTATAATCTCAAAATTTGCTTTGGGAATTGATTACCATGAAATTTTAAGAGATAAATTAGAAATTTTAGCTGATTTTATTAAGAAAATATCCTTAAAGAATTTTAAATATAAAATATTAGTAGATACAGGACCAATGGTGGATAGGGCAGTAGCATTCAGAGCTGGAATCGGGCAATATGGAAAGAACTGCTGTATAATAACAAAAAGATTCGGTTCCTGGATCTTTTTAGGTGAAATGATAACAAACTTAGAATTGCAATCTGATAAGTCTAATTTTGAAGATTGTGGTGATTGTGATTTATGTATTAGGGCTTGTCCAACCCAGGCTATTATATCACCATATATTATAGACACAAGAAAGTGCATATCTCATCTTACACAGAAGAAAGGTGAGATTCCTATGAATTTGTTAGAAAAAATGGGTAGAAGAATTTATGGATGTGATATATGTCAGGATGTTTGTCCTTATAACAAAGAAGCCGAATTTACAAAAGAAAGTGATTTTTTACCAATACTGCAAACAGGTAAAGATTTAGAACTTTCAAAATTAATTAACATTAATGAATCTGATTATAATAAATTGTTCAGTAGCAGTGTAATTACCTGGATTGGAAGAAATACATTAAGAAGAAATGCAATAATTGCTTCAGGTAATATAGCTGATTTAAATGCAATAGATTCACTCTTAAAAGTCTATAAAGATGATGATGAAATAATAAGAAAGTATGCAGATTGGGCTATAAAAAAAATAAAAAAATAAATAATTATCCATGAAAAAATAAAATTTTAAAATTTATTATAAGTCGTATATCTAACTTGATTAGTACATTTGCATTTAAAGATGAGTTTAAAGAAATTAACTTACTGGGAAATTATAGGTTGGTCAATAATATTTGGTCTTATCTTTCTTATTATAGGCATCCTTCTTAAAGAACAACTTATTTTATTTGCAAAGAACATTTTGGATATAATTGGCTATAAATAATTTTATTTTTTAAGATAATTTAATAGTCGAATTAAATATGTGAAATAGAAAGGAGATAATTGATATTTAATGGTTGAATGTAATATTGAAGAAAATTTAGTTAATTGTAACTGTACTTATGAGCCTTGTGATAAAAAGGGAAAGTGTTGTGAATGTATAAAGTATCACTGGAGACTTGGGGAACTTCCAGCCTGTCTTTTTCCAGATGATGTTGAAAAAACTTTTGATAGATCAATTGAAAGATTCATATCAATTTATAAAAAATAATGTAAGATACCATAATAATTGTAAATAACAATTAATAATGAAAACTAATAAAAATAACTGCTCATTTTTATTTAACATAGAACCCTTAATATTTAAAAGAGACAATGATTAATATTTATCAAAGAGAATAATTAATAATAAAAACAAGTAATGATTTAGTAAGAAAGAGAGTTTTAAAAATGAAAGCTGATAGGATTAAAAATTTACCAAAATATCATTTTGCTGAGTTTAATGAAATTTTAAAAAGAAAAAGGGAGAGGGGGGAAGAGGTTATAAATTTGGGAATAGGGGATCCAGATATTCCTACTCCAGATTATATTATTCAATGCTTACAAAAAGAAGCGCAGAACCCAATAAATCATAAATACCCTCCTTATAAAGGAATAAAAGAATTAAGGGAATCAATATCAAATTGGTTTAAAAATCGCTTTGAAGTTACTCTGGATTATGAAAAAGAGATACTTCCTTTAATTGGGACCAAAGAAGGACTTGCACATATTAGCTGGGCATTAATTGATCCAGGAGATATGGCACTTGTAGCAAATCCCTGTTATCCAGTGCATAGAACAGGGGTTATGCTTGCTGGTGGAAGCGTTTATGATTTACCCTTATTGGGGAAAAATGACTTTTTAATTGATTTTGATGAAATTCAACCTGAAGCAGCAAAAAAAGCTAAAATGATGTTTATATGCTATCCAAACAATCCAACTTCAGCAACTGCAAATGAAGATTTTTTTAAAAAAGCAATAGAATTTGCAAAACATTATGATTTAATTATCTGCCACGACAATGCTTATTCAGAGATATCATATGGAGATTACAGGCCAATTAGTATATTGGAGATTGATAGAAAAAAAGAAGTCAGTATTGAATTTCACTCACTTTCAAAAACCTTTAGTATGGCTGGATGGAGAATCGGTTTTGTTGTTGGAAATAGTGATGTAATTGATTCACTATATACATTAAAAACAAATATAGATTCAGGGATTCCAGGAGCTATTCAAAAAGCAGCAGTTGTAGCTCTTGATGGTATTGATGAATTTACTAAAAATGCATGTAAAATATATGAAAAAAGAATAGGCATGGTAATAAACACCTTAAAAGAATGCAAAATTGAAGCTAAAAAACCTAAAGCAACATTATATATCTGGGCTAAGGTACCAGAAGGTTATAGTTCAGACTCTTTCACTATGAAACTATTAGATAAAACAGGAGTTTTTGTAACTCCGGGAACAGCTTTTGGAAAATATGGTGAAGGCTATATTCGAATCTCAATAACTCAACCTGATAACCTAATAAAGAAAGCAATGATTAAATTTAAGGAATTTATTAAAAAATATTGATTTTGGCTTATCTTGCGATATTAAATTAGTATTATTGAATTATAAAAGTTCAGTAATGACTGTGTCATTGCGAGGGACGGAGTCCTGAAGCAATCTCGAGATTATGGAGTTTAACCCGAGTATTTAATTGAGATTGCTTCACTTTGTTCGCAATGACAGGTGAGGGACTTTGCTCACAATGATAGTTTTAACTGAATACTTATATTAAATTTTAGATTCTTATTATTTAATCTTTAACTTCTTCTTGTATTTCAATTCCTTCTTTTAATATTTCTACAATTCTATTTAAGATTTTAGGATAATAATTATTAATTTCACCGTTCAAAAGGTGATTTAAAATATCTTCTGACCCTCTTTCTTCAAATTTAATTTGATCTTCAGACCCATCTTCAGGTTGGATTTCTATAATTTCTATAAATAGAGTATCAGGTGGAGCAAAATTTAACTGAGTATGAATTGGATATCCTTCTGTAGCTTTATTTATGTATTTTATCAAGTAAGAAAAATACCCTTCATTTTCAGTTTGATTGTTATCAGCTTGGAATCTTATATAATTACAGCTTATAGCATTAATGAAATTGATTGCCTCTCTTTCTTTCCAGAAATCTTCATCAGTTAATGAATAACTAAATGTCAATGGATTATAAGGATCATATCTATCTACATAACCTTCAATGTCAATCAAATATTTAACATTGACTTCTGGGTATCTAGCCAATGCTCCTGTTACAACAGTTGTACCAGTACCAAATGATAAAATGCTTATTTCATTTTTGTCTACTTCAGGTTGATGTCTGATAAAGTTTAGCACAGTAATCAAATCATCCTGTGATTTAAAACCACCAAAATCAGTTTCTCCAGAACTTTTTCCTGTTCCCTCAGGATCAAAATGCAAAACTATTAAATCATTTTTTGCTAAATTGTTAGCATTGAAGATTAAATTAGGATTATCAAATTCATTACTACCCTCAAATGTATCTTGAATTAATATAAGTGCTGGAAGTTTGTTATTAATGTTAGCTTTAATAGGAATATGAAGATGAGTATAGATTTTTTCACCATTTAGAGATGTAATAAAAACCTCTTCTTTTCTAATTTTCATTTCTTCATCTAATTCTGCATCAGTTATTTTCTCATCTTCTTTCTTTTCAATCTCTAAGGTACTTTCTTCATCGATTTCTCTATATACTGTTAAGAAGGTATCATAAATAGTGCAACCATTGAACAGTGTAATACTCAAGAAAATAATGAAAATATAGGTGACAATAGGAATAATCTTATTTTTATGTTTTAAGTTACTTTTATTTTTAGTTATTTTTATCATTTTAAAAATAGCTTTTAGAAACTTTGAAAAAGGATATGATGGTTATTATTATATCTACCAGTGAAAATATATTGTACTATCTAAGCTTGGTGTTTACAATTTAATAAAATTTTACCCTTATTTAAGATGAAGAATTAATAGATTTTTGTAAACACAACTCTTAAATAGTACATAATAATAAAATTTTAACACTTTCTATCAACAAAATTTTGATACTCTAATTTTTAGCATTAAATTAAGTGTATATTTTCTTATATTAATTACAATAAAAAGCTCTTCTCCAAAAAGTAAAGTTAATATTATTTGTTTAAAATTATTTTTTTTAAAAAATCTAAATAAAAATTTTAACGGACTGAATAATTAATATAAATAGAATGAATAAAATAAAAATGGGCTTTTATAAAGTATAGATCTTTATAAAGCCCATTTTTTGAAAGGAGTTGGATTAGGAGGTGGTGGGTTCTAAATCTTACAACCTTTCAAATTAAAATTATCTAAATTTAGATTAATTTTATTAAAATCTATATTTTCAATTTCATTTGATTGACATTCTGAGCATGTTTCAGGAATAACCTCTGACCATCCATTCTCATCTGGTAGGAGATAAGCCCAATCTAATTCTTCATCTTCATATTGTGAGATGTGAGCTTTTCCACTCTCGCTAACATGACCATTAAAATAATCAGTGTTTCCGCATTTCTTACACCTGTACATTTTTAATTCCTTTCTTTTTTATTTTCTTTCTTTAAAATTTGATTTATAACTTTGTTTAAAATTTTTAAAAATTAAATATTTATTAATCTTCTATTTACTTTCTTAAATATTTTTTTATATTTATCATTTTTTATTTTTCTTCTATTAAAATTCTTTTAAATAAACTCTTTTGTTACACCTCACAGTTTTAATTAGATTAATAAAATTGTTTAATTTTCTGTTATTACCATATATTATAGCATATTATTTTATATTGTCAAGTATTTTTACCAATTTTTTTATTTTTATTTAAATATTAATTATAAATTGGAAGTATCAAAATGAGTCATAAAAAAGAGTTATTCTAAAAAATACAGACTTTTCTAGAAATTTTTTACTTAAAATCATGAAATTATTAAAAGGATTAATATAGAATGATATTGACAATCTTCAAATTCCTTGATATTATATTACCAATATAATTGGTCATATGACTAAATAAATTGGTTAAATAACCAAATTTATTGGTCGGGAGGTAGATTATGTTAGAACCTTTGTTTAATTCTGATAAAAAGGAAAAAATACTTTTATATATTTATACTAATGGTGAATCATATGCTAGAGAGATTGCTAATAAGTTCCAATTCTATCTAAATACTGTACAAAATCAATTGTTGAATTTAGAAGAAGGTGGAGTACTCTATAGTAAGTTGAAAGGAAAAGTAAGATTATTCGGAATTAATCCTAGATATCCATTTAAAAAGGAATTAATTGCGCTTCTTGAAAAAGCATTGATATTTATTCCTGAAGAAGAGAAAGAAAAGTTTTATAAGCCAAGATTAAGACCTAGGCGAACTGGTAAACCGCTTTAAAATGAAGATAAAAGGAATTTCGATTAAAAATTTGGCGATTTATATTTCCGATTACTTAAGAAAAAACGGTGTTGATACCGTTCTATCTGGTGGTGCTTGTGTTACTATTTATACTAATAATAAATTTATTTCACTTGATTTAGATTTTGTCCTACGTTCATTCATAGATTCTAAAAAAATAGAATATTTGTTAGAAAAAATTGGTTTTCAAGCAAAAGGAATGTATTTTGAACACGAAGATACAGAATATTCTGTTCAAATCCTCCCCCCACCTCCCTCAGTTGGGGCTGAACCTGTAAAAAAAATTGATTTAATAAGAAAAGGAAATATGGTTTTAAAACTTTTATCACCAACAGATAGTGTTAAAGATCGTTTAGCAGCATATTATCACTGGAATGATA
>DAOWJR010000070.1 GCA_030640275.1 Actinomycetes bacterium
ACTTTATGAAAATGCATATAGTTTTACTGTTTTAAGACTTTACAGTCACTTATTTATAATTTGGTTAGCAGTGATTTTTATTTTATTGTTGTATAAGATATTTATTAATAGAAGGGAAAATATTTTTGTTCTTTGTACTTTTATTTCTATTATTATATTTTTAGTCTTTATTAATTTAGCTAATCCCGATGCATTCATAGCAAATCAAAATATTAAACACTATTACAAAACAGGAAAGTTGGATGTTTTTTATCTAACTCAATTATCTGAAGATGCAATTTCTGTAACTATAAAAGTTCTTGATATAAAAGATGAGCATTTAAGGGGAGAATTTGCTATGGGTTTGAATTGGAAAAGGGAAAATATATTAGAACACCGAAATTACTATAATAAGTGGCAATCATTCAATCTTTCAAGAACAAGAGCTATACAAATATTGGAATCAAAGTCAAAAGAATTAAAAGAATTAAGTAATTCCTATATAGATTGTATTAATTCTATAAATAATAACTCTTATAACCCTCCTTGTGATCCATATGACTAAGAAGTTGCTTTGATTCTATTAAGTCTAGCAACATACATACATAATCCTATTTAGATTAACATTAAGATGATTAATAAATAGTGGTATTATTTATTGTAAGAAATTAATGCGACTTTAATTGTAGGATTAAAACTTATATCTATGTATACACGTATAAATTATTTTTTAGAAGAATAGGAATATGGTACTTTTTTCATGTTCCTATTGTTTTATTAAATTAGTCAAATTTTATATCTGCCTTTTTGTCTAAATATAATATAGCTATAGAACTTTTTTAATATTTGAATAGTCTAATAATAGAAATATTATTTGTATTTAAGTAGGAGGAAAACAATGAGATATATTTTAATATTTAATAATAAAGTTTCATCAATTCAAAATACCTGGAAAACAATAAGGCGAATTTTATTATTAGTGTTTACAGGAATTATTTTTATTAGTGGGTGTATTAAACAATCTCCTCCGATTCAGGAACCATCTGAAATAGATATAGAACCAATTGATCTTTCTAACGTTAAAACTGAAAAAATAAACTTTAAAAATTACTATTCATCAACTTCTTTAGACATAACTATTCAAGTTCCTCAATATAATTTACCGATAGAAACTAATGAAATTTTAAATTTTTCTGATTTTTATGCAAAAATTCCTTTGAGTGATAATGCATTAGAACTATTAGAAAAGAATGGATTTGTAGTTATTAGTAATCCATTTAATTCAAATGAGGAAGAAATTACAAAACCCTATGAAATTTTAAAATATGAAGAAATTCCAATATTTATAACCACAGACACTATGTTACATCTTTATCACATCCAGTTCGATGAGACACTGCGACAGATTGAGGAAAGAGAATTTTATGACAATATTTGGAAAATCAGTAAAGAACTCTTAGATGATTCAATGGGAAAATATAATACAAGTGCCGGTGATTTAAAGGAGGCATTGAGAAGAAATGTTGTATATTTTTCAGTTGCTTTAGAACTTTTGAGACCAAAAGAGGAACAGCTGTGTAAAGATAAATTAGAATGTGAAGATCCGGGATTTGCCAGTTCATATTTTAAAGAAGAGGACTTACAGAAATATGATTTTTCTATTCCCAATTTTGTAAAAGATGACATTGAAGAAGAATTAAGGCTAATAGAAAAACATGAAGGTTTTGCAGATTCACCAATCTTTATTTATAGAGAGGATTACTCTCAATATGTTCCCCGGGGTCATTACACTAGGTCAGAAAAGTTGAAAAATTATTTCAAGGCATTTATGTGGTATGGAAGAATTAGCATGTTATTAAAAGGAACAGACCAGGTGGGTCCTGGAAAGTCCTGCAATGATTTTCCTCCATGTAAGGCACTAATCTCTTTATATGATGCAAATATACAAACAATAAGTGCAAGTTTAATAACTTCTAAGTTTGCTGAAAGTCAGGAACTGTTAGATAAATGGGATAGAATCTATTCAGTAACAGCATTTTATGTTGGATTATCTGACGATTTAGGACCTTATGAATATATTGATGCTTTAAACTCTGTATTTAATGGAAAATTTGATCCAAACGATTTAACAGAAGAAAATATTGGAAGATTAAAAGCAAAGTTAGCAGAATACAGATCACCAGAGATTTACGGTGGAACAGGAGACTGTGCAATCTGGCCTCCTTTTACTCCCGAACAAGCAGATGAATGTTTAGAAGCCACAAAAGGATTTAGATTTATGGGTCAGAGATTTATTCCAGATTCTTACATGTTTTCTAATCTGGTTTCCCTTCATGTTGGAATGTATATTGGTAAAAATTGCAATAATACATTTACATGTGAATTAACAGATGGAGGACCAGCAAGGTGTTTTCCTAGAGGTTTGGATGTTATAGCATTACTTGGGTCTGAAAGAGCGAAAGAGCTTTTAATTAACTCAGGTGATACAGAATATGAGGGTTTAGACGAAGAAGGAGACAAAGTAACTTATGAAACCAGGTTTAATAAATTGAAAGAAGAATTTGACAAATTTACTGAAGTAGATTGGCAGAAGAATCTTTATTGGTCCTGGTTATATGCTCTTAAACCTTTATTAGAAGAGTATACAGATGGTTATCCAACATTTATGCAGACAGAAGCCTGGCAAGACAAGGAATTAATAACAGCATTAGCATCATGGACTGAATTAAGGCACGATACTATTCTCTATGCAAAGCAGAGCTATACACCAAGATTAGAAGCAGCTCTTCCAGAAGAAAAACCAGTTGTTGGTTACATTGAACCAGTTCCTAAATTTTATAATAGGTTATTGGCATTAACAAAAATGACCAACAAAGGTTTGGATGACATGGGAGTTCTAGATGATTTAGCGAAGAGTAGATTACAGAATTTAGAGATAATTTTGAAAAGACTGGTTGAATTGTCAGAGAAAGAACTAAAAAACGAGGAATTAACTCAGGATGATTATGATTTTATAAAAAATTTTGGCAATGAATTAAATAATGTAATTGAGGATGTTGATGATAAGGCAAAGAAGACAACCATAATTGCAGATGTTCATACAGATGCTAATACTGAGCAGGTTTTAGAAGAAGGTGTTGGTTATGTAAATCTAATTGTTGTTGCTTACAGGGTTCCAGATGGAAGAATATTGATTGGTGCTGGTCCAGTAATGAGTTATTACGAATTCAAACAGCCTATGAAAGATAGACTCACAGATGAGAAATGGCGAGAAATATTAGCTTCTAATCCTCCGGAGAAACCAGAATGGATTTCTAACTTTACTGAGTAAACCAATTTATTTTGTATATTTTAAATAATTCCACAATTTGTTAAAATTAAAAAAGTTTATATTTCAGGGTAATTTTATGCATATTTTATATAAAAAGACAGATTTTACTTGGTGGTTATGAATAAATGATAGATAGGAATAATTAATATATTGGAGATATGATTTGGATAAGATAGATCCGATATGCGGGAAAAAAGGAACAATAAAAGCATACGGTCATTATTTTTGTAGTGAAGAATGTATTAAGGCATACGAAGAAAAACATAATATTAGTAAAGAAAAAGATTATATTTCTGGTGCTAAATCAGAAAAATGGTATAGGGAAAAAACTTTTTTAGTTATTCTTGGTTTAATTGTTATATATATCATCCATCTTATTCTTAATTATTCTGGTATAAAAATTCTTAACGAACTAGTTTTTTCATTTTATGATTATGTTAAGAGGATTTGGTTAGCTATTTTGATTGGTTTAATTCTTGGAGGATTAATAGATTATTTCATTCCTAAAAAATATATTTCAAAATATTTTGCACAACGCAAAAGCAGAACAATATTTATTTCTGCTGGATTAGGTTTTTTAATGTCTGCCTTTTCGCATGGAATTCTTGCTATATCGATGGAACTTCATAGAAAAGGCGCTTCCACCCCAGCTGTTATTGCATTTTTATTGGCATCACCTTGGGCAAATTTACCAGTTACTATTTTTCTATTTGGATTTTTTGGTATAAAGGCATTATTTGTTATTATCTCTGCAATTATAATTGCAATAGTTACTGGCTTGATTTATCAGCTCCTGGATAAAAAAGGTCTCATAGAATCCAACGAGAAAATAGTTGAAATTAATGATAACTTTTCAATTCTAAAAGACATAAAGAAAAGATGGAAAGAGCACAGATTTAGTTTAGTGAGTGTAAAAAATGGTGTTATCGGTGTATTAAAAGGTTCCTGGGAACTATCAAAATAGTCTTATGGGGAGTTTTAGTTGGAATGTTTTTAGCTTCTTATGCAAGATCTTACATATCTAAAGATTTCTCTATAAATTATTTAGGTCCAACAATAATCGGTTTAATTGTAACCTTGATTTTAGCAACAATTATGGAAATCCTTTCTGAAGGAACAGCACCTCTTGCATTTGAAATATTTAAACAAACAGGTGCTTTTGGTAACTCATTTATATTTTTAATGACTGGTGTAGCGACAGACTACACAGAAATAGGTTTAATCTGGGATAATATAGGTAAGAAAACAGCTTTCTGGCTTCCAATTATAACAGTTCCTCAAATTCTTATCTTAGGATACCTATTCAACAACTTTCTGTGAACTATCCCCAACTTTCGCAGGGGGATTTCTCGTTTGTGGAGTTAAATAATAGTTATTTTTATAAGTATTGACAAATAATAAATTTTTGATTTAGAATTTTAACCAACAATAAAAAATTTAATAATTTGCTAAATTCAAAAGAAGCGGAGGAACCATCTTTTTGGGGTGAATCTTGCAAAAGCAAGTAGGGTTAAAGTCTTTCGATCCAAACCCGTCAGCTAACTCCGTAAGCATTGAGAGAGGTTCATTTGGTCACTGATGGTTTCTCCAGTGATTTTATTTTTTATCAGGTATGAACATGGAAATATCTAATTTATTTAAACAGAATATAGAAGAAATGATAAAAAGAAAAGATGTTAAAGGTTTGATAAAAACCTTGAAACATAAGGATTTTGTCGTACGAAGACACGCAGTATGGGCTCTTGGAAATATAGGGGATACAAGAGGCGTAGAACCTCTAATCCAAGCTCTGAAAGATGAACATATCTTTGTTAAAGGAGCGGCAGCATTAGCTCTTGGATTAATAAGAGATATAAGAATAATAGAACCACTTATTCAGGCTCTCAAAGATAAAAATTTATATGTTAAAGCAGCAGCAGCATTAGCTCTTGGAAATATAGGAGAACCCGCAGTGAAATCACTAATTAAGATTCTCAAAGATAAAAACTTACACGTTCAAGCAGCAACAACAGAAGCCCTTGGAAGAATAGGAGAACCTGCAGTGGATCCTCTAATTCAAACACTAAAAGATGAACATACCTTTGTTAAAGCAGCAGCAGCATTAGCTCTCGGATTGATAAAAGATGTAAAAGCAGTAGAACCATTAATTCAGACTCTTAAAGATGAGGACGCGGTTGTTAAGAGATACACAGCAGAAGCTCTTGGAAAGATAGAAAACATAATGGCAATAGAACCCCTAATTCAAGCTCTTAGAGATAAGAATTTATATGTTCAAGCAGCAGCAACAGCAGCTCTTGGAAAGATAGGAGAACCGGCTATAGAACCTTTAATTCAAGCTCTAAAAAACAAAGATGAGGATCTTCAGAAGGCAGCTAAAAGGATTTTAATTAGAATCAGAGCAAAGAAATATAAAAATGATAGGTAAATTTTTATAAAGAGATTACCACGCCACCCTCAGTGGCTCGCAATGACAAGTAGAGAAATCTAAAAATGATAAGTAAATTTTATAACTTGAACAAAATAAGGTGAGAAATATGAAAAGAGAAGAAATATTACAGAATGCAAAGGGTTATTGTTTTTTTATTGGTTTAAATGATAGTGGAGCAGAATTATGTAGAGCTAATACTGTTTATGGCATTGCAGCGATTCATTATATTCAACATCAACTTGGTATGAGCCCAAATGCTACCTTTATTGCTTCACCAGATATGACCATTACTAGAAACACAAATAGATGGAAAAGCGGGTTTGGATATGGAGGGAAGATAAGCTGGGGAGAAGGGGAAGATGAATTAATTATTCTTGATACAAAGCCTAACGCATGTGGAATGCTTGCTGGTGGATTAGATAAATTACCCGATAGTGAGGTTTTAATTAGGAGATTGCATAAGATGGAAACAAGTAAAGTACAGATAGATGGTGTTACATTGAAGTGGGACTTTTACAAAGGAAATCACTTTATAGATATATTTGAAGTAGAACCTGTTGTAAAATTTGATATAAATCTACACCCATATGCTTTTGTAATACACGGATCTGCTGATGAATTTAGAGGGGATAATAAATTAGGCTTTGGAATATATTATGATAAGAGCAAACAATTGTATAATATGGCAGAACATATTAAAACACCTTTTGGAATCTTTAATATCCTAACAGGTAATTATGCTAAAAAGTATTTTGAAAAATATAACTATGTTGAGAATTTTGCAAAAAAGAAAAGGAGAATGGGTGCTGAACTCTTGTTTGAAGAATTCACAGAAATTTCTAATGAAATGCATCAAGGTCTCATAAATATGAATGAGATAGTCTTAGGTTGTCACTATTTAAGGAATTTGAATACACTTTTTTCAATAACACTAAGAGGAGATTTACCTGCTTATCTGGTAAAAGGTAACCCAAATTTGAGTCCACAGAGTATAGAGCTATTAGGTTTTGAAAAAAGAGCAAAAAGATTGGGAGTTTATGACAGGCTCATAAATGCTAACATAATACCTCATGGTGGAGGATATGTCTTTCCTGATATTTTGACTGTAAATAAAGTGATAGAAGTTGAAGGGAAAAGATATTTTGAAGTTGAGATGCAAAATGATAGAGGTAAGAAAATCATATCAGAAGTGAGGGAGTTACCTTATGAATATAGAGGACGGAATGTAGTGCTGCGAGCTTTAGAAACTGGAATAATAGATATTGTTGCTAAGTTGATTCCACAATATGTCATAAAAACATAACTTAGAAGTTATTAATGATTTGAGATTATTACCTCTTCCTTTTAACATTAAAAGGGACAAGCCTTAATATCTTATAGATAATATATTTAAAGCTTATCCCAATTATTAATTTTAATATTGTCTATTATTATAATTTCCAGGAAATTCTTAAGTGGAACAATAAGCACAAACTATAAATTGATTATCTCATTGTCTTTTTAGCTCTTAAAAGAATTCTTTGTTTAAATAATACAGTGACTTTTTGATATTTATTCTACGGTTTCTGTCTCTACTTCAAACTCCACTGGTATTGGTTCTTTAAATATTGCAACAACAGGACAATTTGCCTCAGTTCTTCTCCAGACTGCCTTAAGCAGTTGTTCTCTTGCCTTAGCGGAAACATTGACTTTAACCTTTACACCAGTTAATATTGGTGAATCCTCAGGCTTTTCTGCTTCTGCAACTACTTTGATGTCTTTAACTTCAATATTGCTTTCTTTAGCTACCTTTGCAAATATGGTAGCTGTACAATCTGCTAATGCCATAACTGCCAGTTCTATAGCAGTTGGTCCTGTGTCATCTCCCCCCTTAGCGGGAGGAAGGTCACAAATAATAGTATGGGTTCTATTATTATCAACAAATGTGCGAACATTTTCAATATATTTGGCTGTAGCGATATCCTTTGCCATTTTCTCACCTCCAATCTCTTTTTATCTTTAAAGTTTAAAAGCAATCTCCATTTAAGTAAAATTCAAAAAAACTATATAACTACAAAACATTAAAGTCAAATTTTAAATATAGATTATAAATAATTATTAACCTCTTTTATAAAAGTTGTATAAATTTTTATTGCGTCATTTATGCTGTTAAAAACAATATCATCTTTTATCTCATCATATTCATGAACTAATCTATTTCTCAAACCAGCCGAGGGAGCTAATTTTTCTCCAAGTTGCTTTGATATTAATCCAATTTCAGTAGCTTTTATAAATGAGTCATAATAATCAGTTGGTGGATTTTTTCCAATCTCAACAATAACATATGAATTTATATCAGTTGCTACTTCTACAAGTAATAAAATTAATCTTTCAACTGCTCTTTTTTTGATAAAATCTAAATGATAACCGGAATTTCAAATTTAAAGGGGAGTTTTGATGTTAGACATGAATAGAATGATAGAAATCATAAAGAAAAATCAAGATTTTAAAAAAGTCGGAATGATTCTTTGTCATAATGGAATAGTTAGAGAATATTCTAAAGATGGAAGGAAAGTAAAAGCATTAAAAGTAGAACTAGACAATGTTAAACTAACTGATTTAATTAATAGAATTAAAAAGAAACCAGGTATAGTAGATGTTTTAGTTAAGATAAGAGAGGGAAAATTATCAGTTGGAGAAGATATCATGTATGTAGTAATTGCAGGTGATATCAGAGAGAATGTTTTCCCAGCTCTCAAGGAAGCAGTAAACAGTATAAAAAGTTATGTAATAAAAAAAGAAGAAGAAATCTTCTAATGTTAGTATAAATAAAAGAGGATTAAACTAAAATGAACATTCGAAAAATCCTTTTTTAAATAAATGAAATAATATATATTTTTAATAGAAATATTAAATTTTGAGGAAAGATTCAATGCAATATAGAAAATTAGGAAACACAGGTTTAGATGTTAGCGTAATAGGATTGGGAACAGAATATCTGTTTTCACAAAATAGAAATACAGTTACATCAGTAATAAATGAAGCTATTGATTGTGGAGTGAATTACTTTGATATAGTTTTTAATATATCAAATTATCTAAATAATATTTCAACTGGGATAAAAGGTAAAAGAGATAAAATAATTATGACTGGACATTTAGGTTCAGGTGAAAAGAATGGAAAATATTACAAGACTTATAAGGTTAAGCAATGTGAAGAAATATTTAATAAACTGCTTTCTAAATTGAATACTAACTATATAGATATAGCCAATTTACACAATGTTAGAAATGAAAAAGAATATAATAAAGTAATATCCCCTGGTGGATTATTAGATTATGCTATTAGATTGAAAGAAAAAGGCCTAGCACGTTTCATTGGTATTAGTACACATGATGTTTCAGTTGCTAAAAATGTTGCAAAAACAGGAATAATAGATGTAATTATGATTCAGGTGAATTTAGCAAATAATAAAATGCCAGGAAGAAATGACATGTTAAATACATGTTCAAAAGAAAAAATTGGTCTTGTTGCCATGAAGGTTTTTGCAGGAGGAAAGTTGCTTCAGAGAAATAGAACAGTTAATATTGCAGCTTGGCGAACAGGGGGTATGAGACTTAAGAAAAAGATTTTTCAGAATTATTAGCTGATTTTAATGAATATATTACAGGAGAATGTGTTTATTGCAATCATTGCCTTCCATGCCCATCAGATATAGATATAGGTCAAACTATACGATTATTTGAAGTAGCTAAACAAGCATTAAAAGGAATTAACCTTCCAAAAATTTGAAATACAACATTTCCAAATCATTAATAAATTTATAAATATATTAAAAAATTCACTAACCTGGATAAAGGAATTTTTAAGTGGTTGAAAGATATTATCTATAGATAGTTATGAAATGGAGTCATTCTGAAACTAACCACTATAATATTTGAATTTAGAATGAGTTAAAAAAGAAAAGCAATTATGAGGGTCAAGCATTATCTATTTTGAAGCTCTTATAAGTCTGCTTAAGCGTTCAGTTCCAAGACCTAACCCGATAAGTAATGCCCCTATGATTAGAAGAGTGACAGGCATTCCTATTCTATCAGCGAAATGCTCGAAGTTTATATAAGTAATCCAGAATAGAAGGAAAGCTGCTCCACTATAGAGGAAAGTTTGCGACTGCTTTTTCATGCTGATAGTGATAAACGCAATACTAGCTAAAAAAGCTATTGTTTCCATTACTGTATTTTGCCAGGTTGCAGGGTATTTATCCATAGCTGAGACTAAGCTGAAAAACAAGATGGTCAGAGCCCCAGAGATACGAGATACTATAACAAGACCTTTTTTCTCCTTTATCCATAACTGTTCAGATAAGGCTAACCATAAGCTACCAAATACCATACCTATCGCAAGAATACCTAAAGCCTCATAGAAATCGTTTAAGGGTGGAAGAATATGACTCAGCCAGCCAATAAACGAGAATAACACTGCACTACCACAAATATGAAATGCAATACTCTGGGTAATACCGGGAAGTAGAATAAAAGCAGTACCAGCTAATATAGTTGACAACAGGCAACTAATCATTATCATTGGATCACCAGGTCTATTTAAGTCAAGAAGACCCATCTCATAAAATATTACTCCAAAGACTAACCCACTAAGCAAGCAAGCTACCAACCACAAGGCTTGTGCACCCCGTCTGAGTCGTACTCTCCCAGATC
>DAOWJR010000048.1 GCA_030640275.1 Actinomycetes bacterium
AGTAGACCCTGTATCAACTGAAAAAAAGACATGCTCATTTGATTGTGTTTACTGTCAACTTGGTCGTACTATAAATCCAGTAATTAAGCGAAAAGTATTTGTAAAACCTGATGATTTTGTTAAAGAATTAATACTTGCAAAAAAACTACTTAGAGAATCATCATTAGAAAAAGAATTAAATGAAAAGGAATTACCGATAGATTACATTACTTTTTCAGGATTAGCTGAGCCTACATTGGCTGGAAATTTAAGCGAATTAGTTAAAGTAATTCGTCAAAATATGTCCCAACCAATTGCCATTCTTACTAATTCCTCACTTATGACCAGGGAAGATGTTTTAAAAGATCTTTTATTGTTTGATGTTGTTGTTGCTAAAATAGATGCCCCTAATGAAATTTTATTTAAAAAAATAAATAGACCTTTTGTAAATTATGGTATAGAAAAAATTATAGAACAAATTAAACTATTTTCTGAGAATTTCAATGGTAGATTAGAAATACAGATGATGTTCATCGATGATAATAAACATTTTGCTAAAGAGTTAGTAGATATTGCTAAAGAAATAAAACCGTATCGAGTGCAACTTAACACTCCTTTAAGACCTAGTCCTGTTTCACCTCTTAGTGTAGAAGAGATGGATCATATCGAAAAAGAGTTTAAAGGATTAAATACATTAAATGTATATAAAGCGGTAAGACCAAAAGTTTTGACATTAAATGAGAGAGAAACTAGAAGAAGACGACCATCTGATTAAGTATGATGTAATAAGCTAATTGTCTTGTTATATAAATCTCTAATCTCATTAGATACCTTATTATCTACATACTCAACAACTGGAATACCATTAACCAAAGCTTCAGTAACTATTGGTTCAAAAGATATATTCCCTGCTATATCAATGTTATTATCTTTACAATAATTTTTTATTTTTTCAGTATTTTCAAGATTTAAATCATATTTATTTATACATACAATCGACCTTACTTTAAAGTGTTTAGCCACCTTATAAACTCTATCTAAATCATGCATTGCAGATAAAGTTGGTTCAGTAACAATTAAAGCTAAATCTACTCCGGTTATAGAGGCAATTATAGGACATGAGATTCCTGGAGGACCATCGATAATGATTAAATTTTTCTTTTCTTTTTCTGCCATATGTTTCGCATAATTTCTGACCATACTTACAAGTTTTCCTGAATTTTCTTCTGCAACATTTAGTTTTGCATGTATTAAAGTTCCATATTTTGATTCAGAAATAAATAGTTCTCCTGTTAAATTCTCCCTCATCTCAATTGCATCAACAGGACAGATATGAAAGCAAACTCCACAGCCCTCACATGAAATAGGATCTATTATCATTTTATTTATTACATCATTTTCTATAATCTTTTCTATAGCTTCAAATCGACATACTTCTACACATTCCCCACAGTTTATACATTCTTCTTCATTAATAAATGCTTTCTTACCACTTTTAAAATCAAAAGTTTGTTTGACTTTTGGTTTTAATAGAAGATGAAGATCCGGAGCATCCACATCACAGTCTGCTATAACCTTAGCATTGGATAGAGCAGCAAAGCTTGCAGCTATAGTTGTTTTTCCTGTTCCTCCCTTTCCACTTATAACAACTATTTGCTTCATTTAACTAACTCCTTGATCTGTTGATAAAGATTTTTGAAATTCTGCTTTTTCTCAATCTTTTTTACAACTATAGGTATACCTTTTGAATATTCAAATGCAATATCTTTGTCAAAAGGTATTTTCATTAAAATTGGTATATTTGAATCAAGACAATATTGCTCTACTTTCTTATCACCAATATCAGATTGATTAATCACAATACCAAAGGGTATTTCCATTTTCTCCATAAGTTCAACTGCTAATTTTAAATCATACAGTCCAAAAGGAGTGGGTTCAGTGACTAATATACAAAAATCTGACCCTTTAACTGCTTCAATCACAGGACAGGAAGTTCCTGGAGGGACATCAATAATAACAGTTTTATCAGTATTTATATATTTTTTCACTTCCCTGATTATGGGAGGTGACATGGGTTCTCCAATATCAAGCTTTCCATCTGCAAATAAAATATTATCAGCTTTACCAATCTCCACTATTCCAATCTTATTTCCAGTTTCAGTTATTGCGTTTTCTGGGCATAGTAAACTACATCCACCACAACCGTGACAAAGCTCAGGAAACACTAACACTTTCTCTTTTAAAACAGCTATTGCATTAAAGGCACAAATTTCAGCACATTTTCCACAATAATTACATTTGCCCTCATCAACTTTTGGTATGGGAATATTAACCGGTAATATTTTTTCAATTTTTGGCTTTAAAAAAATATGAGCATTGGGTTCTTCTACGTCACAATCAATAAATTGTACATTATCGATTGATAAAGCTAAATTTGTAGCAACAGTGGTTTTACCCGTTCCACCTTTTCCACTAGCGACTGATATTATCAACTATCGCCTCACTTCTCTATGTAAATCATTAAATATTTTATATCTGTGTTATTTAGCATGCTATTGATATTATCAATTATTGCCTTACCATATTTATCCCGCATTTTGGACATTTAATTGAATAGCAAGGAGCTCCTACAGTATGAGAAACCTTATGCCCACAACTTGGACAAACACAGAATCCCGCTGGTCCTGCGCCTGGTCTTGTTCCTCCCATACGACCCCTACCTCCACCTCTACCTGAACCCCCTCCTCCACCTAATCCTGCTCCACTTCCTGCTCCTTTTCCTCTATTTAATGGGTTTCTTCTATTTGTCAAAATTAAAACCTCCATCCATTTTTTAAAATTTAATTAAAATTTATTAGAATCCAAATTTTGGTGAAACACTCGGTCCAGAATCGGACTTAAGAGAACCATCTTTATATTTTTCCAATATTTCCTTAACCGTTCCCTTTGCACCTGTTATTACATCAATATTTGTAGACTTAAGTGTATGAAAAGCATTAGGACCACAATTACCAGTTATAACAACATTAACTTCTTTATTAGCAACAAATTGGGCTGATTGTATTCCTGCACCTCCTGTTGCACGAATGCTTGAATTTTCTATAGCTTCAAAATCCATCGTTTCTGGATCAACGATTATGAAGTAAGCACATCTTCCAAATCTTGAATCGACTTCTGAATTCAGATCTGAACCTTGAGAAGTAATACATATTTTCATAACGATTCCTTTCTATAAAATTCTTAATTATTTCCTATTATTATGTTTATGAGTCTAAGAGATTATATTGTTTATGATAAGCATCTTTATAATCTAACTTTCTAAAAGAAAATCCATGCTTATCTAAAGTATGGTGTATATTATTTCTTATGATTATTTTCATGATTATGTTCATCATGGTCACATATAGATTTTTCAATCCCATATCCTCTACCAGAACCCGGGACACAAGTACTTTCACCTGATTCTAATTTTCCACTGACAATCCTTGAAACTACTTCGTCTATTTCACCATTTACTCCAATTATTATTTCTATATTTTTTTCTGCAAACAATCCTTGAGCTCTATGCCCCATGCCTCCAGCTATAATACAACTCACCCCTATTTCCGATAAAAACTGAGGAAGAAATGCTGGTTGGTGACCTGGATTTTTTATTACCTCTTTACTTAGAATTTTTTCATCCTCAATTTCAATAATTGTAAAATAGGGACATCTTCCAAAATGAGGGGATACAAAATTGCCCTCATCTGTCGAAATAGCTATTTTCAAATCTTTCTCCTTTATAAAGATTTTAGGGTAAACAGAAAATAATCTGTTTACCCATCATTCTATATATCTACTTTTTTTCCTTTTCAAGTTTGGATTTCAGGGATTCCATTCTTTTTTCTATATCCTTAAGTATGTTTTTTATATCTTTAGACTGTTCTTTGAGCGCACCCATTTCCTGCTCAGGGTTCAATGCACCTTCATAGGGATAAACTTCTTGTGGGTAAGGTACTGGGGGATACTCCCATCCTGGTCTGGATCTTGCCCAGTATGGTAATCCTGTAGCATAGTACCTGTGCCTGAATCCAAATCCTCCGCCCCGACCTCCATATCCTCTACCCATACCGAATCCTCTTCCAAAACCATAACCTCCACCTATTGGATTAGCATATCCTGGTACAGAATATCCAGCACAATAACCCATAGCTCTGCCTGTCATTGGTCCAAATCTCATAGGTCCTGTTCTATCTCCTCTTGGCATAATTTCACCTCCTTTTTTAATATAAAATAAGTTTTTTATTTAAATCATTAACATTTAAGATAATTTAGTTAACTTACATTTATCACATAGACCATAAAAACCTACCTGATGGTATTTAATCTCAAAATTGTGTTTTTCTGATAAAACCTTTTCAAGCTTATCGAATAGTTTTATTTCTTCATCTATGAAATCACTATAATCAATTATTTTTCCACAACTCAAACAAACTAAATGATGATGGTGTTCACTTTTTAGATCACCAATTAGCTCATATCTGCTTCGTCCATCACCAAAATCATGTCTACTGATCATCCCCATATTAATTAAAATATCAAGAGTGCGATAAATTGTTGTTAAACCAATCCCTGGATATATTTTATATACTTCCATATATATGTCTTCAGCACTTAAATGTTTTTTAGCTCTACTAAAAACATCCAATATAATCTCTCTTGGTTGTGTCATCTTATAGCCAAATTTTCTAAATCTTGCATGACACCATCTTGGTCCTCTTCCCAAAATACAGTCTCCTAAATGATAATGGTTTTCATTTTCAATTAATTATAGCATAAATTATTAAAATTGCAAGAATTTTTTTATTATTATTAAAAAAATAAAGCAACCTTTAAAGATTGCTTTTATAATTTTGATCTTGTTCTTTCTATAACTATTCGTTATAAGGTTCTTCGCCACCTTTGGTAGCTCACAATAACAAATTTATATTGAAATTAAAAAATGACAATTAGTAGGAGTTAATCTACCATTACTTCTTCGTATCCCCTTCTTAGAGCTTTTATATTAGCATCTACAATAGAGGCGGGGAATTTTTTTGAAAGTTGCTTTTTTACTGCCTCTTCCACATTTTTAAGACTAACAAGTCCAGATGCCTTAGAAAAGGCTCCAAGTAACGGTGTATTAGGAATAACTCTACCCAACTCTTCCAAAGAAATAGTATTTGCATCTACAATAAATACTTTTCTTTTCCCGGCATCTAAAGTTTTCCTTAGCTCTCTAGGGGACTGTGTTGAATTTATAATAATAGTTCCCTCTGGATCAAGCCCCTCTAAAATGTCAATACTTACAATTAATGAAGGATCTAACACCAATACAATTTTTGGATTTTCAACATGTGAGTGAATTATTATTGGTTCTTTGCTTATCCTGGTAAAAGCCTGAACTGGAGCCCCCATTCTTTCTGCTCCATATTCTGGAAATGCTTGAACATGATAACCTTCACTCAAAGCTGATTCAGCTAACATTTTTGAAACAGTAACTGCCCCTTGACCTCCCCTACCATGCCATCTCACTTCAATTAAGTCTTTCAAGTTTCCTCCTATATAAATTATTAAATTTATTCTTAATATATTATTTAAAATATATTATTTGCTTTATTAGTTGGTTTACTTCTCTTAGTATAGATCAATCTTCTTTTTTTCCTTTAATTAAACTTTTAGAAATTCTTATAATAAATTCTTCTTCCTCAAGAGCGTCATATACTACTTTTGTCTCAGTTGTATAAATCACATCTCCATTTGCATTTCTAATATTTAGATAAATATCTGGTTCTTTATCAAGTAAAAGTCCCATGAAATCTTTCTTGTTATATTTAATTTCAAAATTGCCATTCTCATCAGTAGTTACTTCACCCAATATGTCATCATATAATAAATCCTTATCAACAGCTTTGACTATTAAGTTTGGTATTCCTTTCCCTGTTTCCTTTTCTAAAATTTGCCCATAAATTTTGAACTCGCTTCTTTCCTCTTTAATTTTTTCAAATTCTTTTTCTTTCATTATTTTTCTCCTTCATTTTCATTAAATCAAAAACTTTTAAATCCTCATATTATAAAACTATTTTTATCATTTTTTATTATAGATATAGACTTCTCAATAAAAAGTTTTTAAATTATGTCTTAAAATAATTAACTCTAATTTATAAAATTATATTATTTCTGTTCTACCCTGAATGGCTTTCCCCAATGTAACCTCATCCGCGTACTCTAAATCTCCACCAACTGGAAGCCCTCTTGCTATTCTGGTAACCTTTATCCCCAAGGGATTTAACAGTTTGGCTATATATAATGCAGTTACATCACCTTGAATATTGGGGTTGGTAGCAACTATTACTTCTTTAATTTTATTGTTTTTAATCCGGTCAAGTAGTTCTTTCACTCTAATATCACCGGGTCCAATATTATCTATTGGTGAAAGGGCTCCACCTAAAACATGATATAATCCTTTGAACTGTCCTGACCTTTCTAAAGCTATAACATCCCATGAATTTTCTACGACACAAATAACAGTTCCATCCCTTCTTTCATCCTTACAGATATTGCAGATTTCCTTATCTGATACGTTAAAACAAATCTTGCATTGCTTGGTTTTTTCTTTCAAATCAACTATTGCCCGTGCAAGACTAATTGCTTCCTTTTTCGGAATTGATAATATAAAAAAAGTTAATCTCTGAGCAGTCTTTTGACCAATCCCTGGTAATTTTTTTAATTCATTTATAAGGTTTTCAACTGTGGTCGAGTGGTAATTCAAAACATTCTCCCTTTTAAAATTATTATAAAACCATTATATCTTTTGGAATTAGTTTTTTAGTTTACTATATATAAAATTTATGTTTATAGAAAAAAATAAAAATGACAAAAGATAATAGATATCTTTAGAATTAATCCATTGACTCAGCATCAAATTCAGCTTTTAATAACTCTACGACCTCGTTTTCACTTATCTTTTCTTTCTTTGCAACCTTTTTTTTTGGTGTGAATTCTTCTTTCTCCTCCTCTCTAATATTAAGATGAATGTTCACTTTTCTACCTAATATTTTTGACAAGGTGTCTTGAATCTTTTTAAAATGATCCTCCCTTTCTAATATCTCCATTTGGAACTTTGCTTCTGGTTCAAACTGAATTTCTATTAAATTATCTGTTACTTTAACTGGCATTGCATAAAGCAAAAATGCATGTGTGGGTTTACTTTTTTCTTTTAATTCATCAAGAACTAAGGGCCACATCTTCTGTACAAGTTCAAAATTAAAATCAGCTACTTTCTTTTTTGCTTTTTTTCCTATTTTAACTTCCCCTTTTATTTCTAATTTCTCTGATTTATATTCAATCTCCTCAACTCTTTCTGGTTCTAATGCCTCCTTCTCCTCCTCTTCAAAAATTTCCTGTACTTCTTCCTTTACTTTCAATTCTAAATGATCTTCTAACTCCTTTACCCTGGATAAAAGACCGGATAAGGTATCATCTAATGAGAGTCTTGTTGCTTTTATTAAGCTTATCTCAAGCAGTAATTTATTATCAGGTGCCCATCTCATATCCTTATATGTTTGACCGAATAGATCTAAAAGTCTCTGTATTTCTTCTAATTCAAGTTGCTTTGATTGTCTGGTAAAAGCAGCTTTTAAATCTTTTGGAATATAAACTAAATCCATTGTTGATTTTTTAATATTTTTAGTTATTAACATTCCCCTGAGATACTCAACTATATCTCCTACTAATTGCCTTAAATCTATTCCTGACTGAGATAATTCATCTATCAGATAAATTAAGCCCCCAGTGTCACTCTTTATAATAAGATTAATAATTTTAAAAAGATTTTTATAATCTAAAACTCCAAGTAAGGATGCCACGTCCTCTTCTGTTATCTTTTTGTCAGTAAATGAATGGAGTTGATCCAGTATTCCAATAGCATCTCTCTGACTCCCCTTTGAATGTCCTGCAATTAATGAAAGAGCTGATGATAAAACCTCTATTTTCTCCTTCTTAGCAATGTATTCTAAGCGTTTTACTATATCTTCGGGAGAAATTAAATGTAGATCAAATCTCTGACACCTGGATAATATAGTAGGAAGAATTTTATTAGGTTCAGTCGTTGCCATCATAAAAATCACATGAGCTGGTGGTTCTTCTAATGTCTTTAAAAGTGCATTAAAAGCTTCTGTTGTGAGCATATGAACTTCATCTATAATGTAAATCTTTTTTCTGGCTTGAATTGGAAGATAATTAACTTTCTCTCTCAAATCCCTTATCTCATCAATTCCCCTATTTGATGCAGCATCTATCTCAATCACATCAATACAACTTCCATTTGAAATACTTTTACAAATATTGCATTTATTACATGGATTTGTGGTCATGCCTTTTTTACAATCTAAGGCTTTGGCTAATACTCTTGCAATTGTAGTTTTTCCAATCCCATGTGGTCCACAAAAAAGATAAGCATGAGAAACTCTATCCTGGCTAATAGCGTTTTTTAATGTTTTTATTATATGTTTTTGACCAACAACTTCTTCAAAGGTCTGAGGACGATATTTATTATATAATGCCTGATAACTCACAAATATTACCTTTCACTTAAAGAATCAATTTAAAAAATAAATAAATTTGACTTTTTTATTTTAACACAATAACAAAACAAAAACTGTCTTTTGGTCCAACTTAATATGGGCTAAGTTCGTTTCTCATAGTATACCAATACAGTATGCCTACAGAAATAACTTACAAATAAAAATCTAAATCATAAATTAAGTAATTATCTTTAATATTTAGTTATTGAAAATAAGATATCAATAATAATTTATGAAGCTTAAAATAAATTTTATTTTAAAAAAATATTGAAATTACAAATTGCTATACTACAATTAAACTATAATATAAGTGATCTTAAAAAGTCGTTAATAGTAATATGAAGAAATTGCAACATCTTAAAATTGTTAATCTAAGAAACTTCCTTGTTATTTCCTTTCTAATATTAATGATAATGTCCTCTCTGAGTCAAATAAAAAACGAGGTCTTTACAATCTCTTATCTTTGGAAAAGTCATGGTGAGAAAATCGTTCAAGGGAATCTGGATAAGACTTGTGCAGGATTTGAAAATTTTGATTATTTCCTGTGGTGGTGTGATGAAAAAATTCCAGCTTATAAAAATGTTGCAATTTTATATCCAAGGGAAACACAATACATATATCCAAGAACTGCATATGTTCTTTATCCAAGAAATGTAATTACCATAAAAACAGAGGAAAAGAGTTTAGATGAAATCTATGAAGAAATAACCGATAACTCAGTTAATTATTTAATTGTACTTAAACCATTAGAGAATCTAAAAAACTTAGAAAATAATTTCAAAAATCTTAAGTTAATAGATAGATATAAAGATAAAACTGGTTTCATTTATAAGGTTGAATATATAGTTAAAGATTAACAAGAGAAATGAAAAAAAATGAAGTCCGTCAGTTGGTTTAACTTAGATAACATTGTGTCCAACTTTTGGGGTTCACACCAAAGACATTGGGATAAAAATAAGATTAGCTTAAAATTAGTAAACTTAACACTGGTAAACCAAATTCTAAATTATGTATATGCTTACAATATCAAGATTATTTTTAGGATTACTCACAATTATATTGAGTGGACTACCTTTAGCCTTGCTTTTATTACCATTGAAATTAAAGCAGAATTTCCTTTTTTTAATTAGTATCTCATTTGCTATCGGAGTTGGAAATATCTCTTTGGTAATGATGTTGATATCTTTGTTAGAAATTAGTTTTAATTTAAAAACTATATTATATTTTTTGACGATTATTATTTTAATAAACTTTTCCATTTTAATTTACCAGAAAATAAATTTTAACCTTCTAGAGAAGGTGGTAAAAAATAATAAAGATTCTTTAAATAGAAATATAAACATATATGAAACTTCAAATAAAAATAATGAAACAGAGAATGTTAAAAATAACACCAATACTTATAAAAATCTAAGTTCAGAAACAAGGATAAAAAAAATAAAAAATAACATCGGTTATTTTAAAAATAAGAAATTAAAAATAAAAATATTAAATTATAAAAATTACTCTGAAGTTCTTAACAAACAAAAATTATTAAAAATAATCGAACTCATCCTACTTGTATTGATCTTATTTCAAGTCTTAACCTCGATATTCATTACTGTAATTTTTCCAGTTAGATTCTGGGATGCAATAACCTGCTGGAGTTTTAAGGCGAAAGCTTTCTTTTTGGATAAAACAATTTATGATTTTTACAGTAAACATTCATACAAATTTTCTCATCCTTCTTATCCAATACTTCTTCCACTTCTTCAAACATATTCATATTTCTCTATGGGGACTTCAAATGAAAACCTGATGAAACTAATATTTCCATTATTTTACATATCATTACTTATTGCTAATTATTGCTTTTTAAGAATAAAATATTCAGAAATAAATCCTAAAGTAAACAACAATTCAACAAAAATTAAAAAAGATAATAGAATTTTAAGGAAAAACTATCCAAAAACAACCTCCTTGTTTTTTACTTTTATACTCTCTGCTGTCCCAATTATTTTTGATCATTCATATATTGAGTATGCTAACCTCGCTTTCGCTTTTTATCTTTACCTGTCAGTTATGTTTATGATTTTATGGATAAGATTTAAAGATGATAGATCAAAGACTAATGGGTTAATAATATTGTCAGCTATCTTCGCTTCACAGCTTCCACTACTAAGGTCTGAGGGAATACTTTTTTTAGGATTTATTTTTATTTTATTTACCTTTTATTTATTTAAATCAAAAGACTATATATTTAAATCCAATAAGTATGAGAGTAAATCTCTACTATTAAAGGAAGATAATAATATAAATCGTAATCATAAAGATGAGTTTGATTTAGTAATAAGAGATGAAACACTACCTTTAAAAGAGAATAATAAAATAGGTAAGAATCTCTATAAATATAAATTTTTTGAAAAGTATTATAAAAAGTTTGTTATATTGATTTTGGTGTTCATAGTTATGTTGATCTTTATAACACCCTGGCTATTATTAAAATCTAAATTAAATTTAGGTATATTAAGTGTTGATTGGGGTGATTTTAAAAATTCCATTACTTTTTATAAAGAAAATTTTATTAACTCTATTTTTGGGTTATTAAATGAATTTCTGTTTTCTAAATATGATTCAACTACTGGTTTCTTCATATCCAGTTACTCAATATATTGGATAATAATAATTCTTACTTTTTTTACATTTCCAAAAAAAGTTTTTGGCAAAGAAAATAGAGTAATTTTATCTATCATTATATTTTCATTAATTATCTATCTTATAGGTTCATCCTTGGTACCTGACTTTTTAACTTCCATAGAAAGATATCTGCTTCATATATTTCCAATATCCTTTTACCTAGCAGTTAGTTCTATTGGTAAAAAACTGCAATCTTTAATTTAAGGCTTGGATTTAAACATTTAAGTATTGAACTTATTTAAATATTTTTTATTTTATAGATTCTAATTGTTGTAAACATAGCGATATTTCCTTATACTATTTACAGTTACTAAAACTTTATGTGACTAAACACTCAAAAGGGGTAATATATAACGACAATTTACAATAGTTTTTAATTTATTTATTTGGGTAGCATCTTTATACTTAAATAATTTTTGGAGGTAGGGTAAATTGAAATTCAGAAAGATATTAGATGTTTTTATTTTAATTTTATTTTTAGTTTCATTTTCATTCTCTATAAGTTGTGCTAAAAAAGAACAATCTAACATCTTAAAAGAAGCAACAGAGACTGATGAAACAACAATAGGGAAGTCAACGATAGAGGAAAGGACCGAAGAGGAGACTCCTAAGTGGAAAGAGATTCTGGATGAAGCAATTAAACTATATGAAGAAGATGACTTTGGAGAAGCAAAGAAACTTCTTAAAGAAGTATTAAAAATGGATCCAGATAATAAAGTATCTAAAGAAATGATCGAGAAAGCCAATGATTTTATAATGCAAGCAATTGAACATTTTAATAATGCTACTAAACTTTTTTATGAAAAGAAGATGGATGAAGCAATCGATGAATTAAAAAAGGCAATAGATATATATCCTAAATACAAAGAGGCTTTGGATATTTTAGAAGAATTAGGATTACTGGAAGAACTAAATTTAGAAAATCAATAACTACTAATTTGGTCTTTATATATTCCTTCTATTCTATTCTTCTTTCACTCCGAGAGAATGTATAAATTTAAAAAATTTAAATCTTAAATTCCTAATAAATACAATGCCAATCCTACTATTAAAGAAAATACAGTGGTAAATATTTGAACTTTAATTGTATCTTTTACAGAGTAAGATAAAAGTGGTAATAATCCATGACCATCTTGACTTAAAGTTGAAACAAGAAGAACTGAAAATGGAATTAAACCTTTAGAATATAGAGTAAGAAATACTAAATGTGGACCAGATTCTGGAATTATTCCAATTAATGCTGCTAATAGAATTAATAATAATTTATTTTGAGGTAATATACTTTCTAAATCAAAACGTTGCATTAAAAATTGAATAATTAGTAATGTAAAGAAAATCCATAAAAATAGTTGGGGGATATGCTTTTTAAAAATATGATTGTATACATGTTCTTCAAGAAAATGCTTTATATCAAATTCCTCTTTATGTATATCTATACAACAGGGTTCTGCTCTTTTTAGATTTATTTTACTGGCAATCTTCTCAGTTATAAAACCACCAATAATTCCAAGTGTGGCACAAACAGCAAAAATCTGGAGTGCAGTCTTTGGTGCCATTGCCAACATAAAAAAAGCCTCATCACCAGCTGTAGAAAGCATAACTGCCACTAAAGCTCCAAAACCTACAAGTCCGTGAGAATAAAGTGAAACAACTAAAAATGCATCTATACAACCTGGTATTGCACCAAGTAATGAAGAACCAATTATTTGATTTCTTGGATTTTTAATAATTATTTTTTTTATCTTATCTTCAAATTTTATTTGAAGCCACTCTATAATAATCATTAAAATAGTTACCAATCCAACTATTTTTAATGTTCCAAGAAAAATTTTTTGTATCATATTCTAATTAGCCATTAATTTATGTTGGTTTGAAATATTTTATATCAAGTATTGAGCCTTCGCGTTCTTCTTTTGCTTTAAAGATAGCTTCAACAGACATTCCAATCTCTACATCCTTTGAATCTATTTCCCCTAACCAATGAACAAGCCCTCCATCTGTTCCATCAATTTTTACCATAGCAATAATTGTTGGCTCTTCTTTTTTCGTACCATCTACATTTTCGTAACAAATTGTAAAGGTATGAACAGTTCCTTTTGTTCCCACATCTATATAATTTTCTAACCTGCTAAAGCATCTCTCACAATATATCTTGGGAGGAACAAATGTAACTTCACATTTCTCACATTTTGTACCCACAATTTTTCCATTATCTTTAATCTCTCTAAAAAATTTCTCTCCAGCAATACCTACAGTATATATATAATTAACAGGTATTTTGTCCTTCCAAGAAGTCATATCAATATTTCTTTTAATTTTCTCAGTTATTCCCATATTAACTCTACCTCCTATATAGGTTTGAAATATTTAATATCAGTTATTGCACCTATTCTTTCTTCTGGTGATTTCCAAACAGCTTTAACTCTCATTCCACTTTTAACATCTTCTGGATCAACCTCTCCTAACACATGGAGTATTCCCATTCCTTCAGAAGCTCCATCAATTTCTATTACTGCTGGAATGAATGGTTTTTCTCCTTCCTTGATTCTTTTTGCATCCCAATGAACATAACTTATTGAGAATGTGTTTATAACTCCAGTATTTTCTACATATACCCACTCATCCGTTGCTCTAAAACACAACTCACAGAACATTCTTGGAGGGATCATTATTCGTTCACACTTATTGCATTTCCTTGCAATTATCTTCCCATTTTTTAACTCCTTAAGATATCTACCAATTGCCACCCCATCATCCCAGGCATATTGAAGATTTGGCCTCCACGAAGTAGTTAAAACTTTCTTCTCCTTTATATCGCTCCCTCTAAGTGGTGTTCCTTTAAAATCATATTTTTTATTATTCATTTAAATACCCCCTTATACCTTCATTACTATGACGGTTCCGACTTGCATTAGGTCTCCCCAGGCCTGAGCGAGGCCTACTTTTGGCTTTCCTGGAACCTGTCTTTTTCCTGCTTCTCCTCTTAGTTGCCAGAAGATCTCACAAATTTTCATTACTCCAGATGCAGCTATCGGATTACCAACACCCAATAGTCCACCTGATGGACATGTAGGCAGATTACCATCTCTTGCTGTAACTCCTTCAGCAGTAAGTCTGGGGGCTTCTCCTTTACCGCATAAGAGAAGACCTTCCATATGGTGAAGTTCTTTGTAATCAAATGGGTCATATGGTTCAGCTACTTGAATTTCTTTATGGGGCTCCTTAATTCCAGCCATCTCGTAAGCCATTCTTGCAGCCTTCTCAACATATCTTGGATAACAAAGGTCTCTTGTAGCCCAATAAGCTGTATCAACATTCCAACCAACACCGTCTATCCAGACAGGTTTATCTGTTATTTTTTTAGCTATATGTTCTGCTACAAGTACTAAAGCTGCTGCTCCATCACTTGTTGGGCTAATATCTAACCTATGTACTGGATCAGCCAATACTTCTGAGTTTAGAACATCATCTACAGTTATCTCTTGTGGTATCTGTGCGCAAGGATGGTCCATTGCATTCTTTTTATTCTTCACTGAAACCAAGGCAATATCTCTATGACTAATTCCATAAGTTTCCATATATCTTCTCATCTCAAGAGCAAATATCCAGATCAGATTTGGTTTTAGTGGTTGTTCTGTTGTATGGTCAAATATGGTCAAGAAAGCTCCCGCTGGATGAGGATAACAACTTGACATTTTCTCTTCGGCGACAACCAAACAAATATCAAATAATCCAGAAGCTACATGAAACCATCCATGGATTGCATTGAATACTCCCGTACCACCACCAACATATGGTCTCATAACTGGTTTCCTCCATCCACCAGCACCATCACTTAAATACTCTCCCTTCATATGAACACCATCAAATGCATCAGGAGCAGTTCCTAAAGAAACACAACCTACATCTTCTAATGTTAATTCACAAGAATCTAAAGCCATTTTAGCAGCTTCGTAAGCTAATTCCTTTCCAGTTTCTTGAGCTCTTCTTACAAATTTTGTTAAACCTGCTCCAACTATTGCTACTCTTCTCATTCCCACTTTTTTACACCTCCCATCAATTACTTAAAATATATATGCAATTATTTTGAGGATCTAAGATAAAATTCATTAAAATCATCCAATTCCTCCCCTTAATTACTAAAAATGGCAATGACACTGGTTGTGGTAGGAACACCTCTCCAAGCATGTGCCAAGCCAATATTTGCATTTTTTATTTGCCTTTTTCCTGCTTCTCCTCTTAACTGAAGAATAATTTCTAATGCTTTTTGAGCACCTGAGCATTCATACAGGTTACCAACTCCTAAACTTCCCCCTGAAGGATTCACTGGAAGTTCTCCTCCAATCTCTGTTACCCCATCATCTACCATTTTACCTGCTTCACCTTTACTGCAGAACTTTAAAGCTTCCAAGTGCTGAAGCTCCTTATAGGAAAATAGATCGCTTAATTCAACTAAATCAATTTCTCTCTTTGGATCATTTATCTTAGCCATTTTATAAGCCATCTCAGCAGCTATTTTTGTAGATATTGGTTGTGCCCAATCTCTACTTTCTAAACTGAATGTATCTGAGCACCAACCAACTCCTCTAATCCATATTGGCTTGTCAGACAATTTTTTAGCGGTCTCTTCTGAAGCTAAGACCATTACTACTGCTCCATCAGAAGAAGGACTAATATCTAAACGGGTTAATGGATATGATACAATCTCAGAATTTAAAACATCTTCAACAGTTATTTTAGCTCCATGTCCTGCATAGGGATTATTTAGAGCATTTAATTTGTTTTTAACTACAACCTTTGCACATTGCTCCCTTGTAATTTTTGTGTCATAAAGATATCTGTTCATCTCAAGTCCTGCTACAAAATGTGGATTTTCTGCTAATGGGCGATTAAAAACTGGATCAAAGGCAAATAATTCTAATTCTTTTAATGTGGTCATGTTAGAAGCTTTACTCATTGCTTGAACAGCAACAATATTAAGTCTTCCAGTGAGTATTTGCATATAGGCAGTAATTAGTGATTGTAAAAAATCTCCGGCTATAGTATTAACTGGTTTTAAGACTGCTCCCAATTGATCTGGACAGTATTCATCAGCAATAGAATATCCCTCAAAGAAATCTTCCGCTGTACTCACAAAACTATCTATATCTTTTGGCTCAACTCCTGCTTCCTCATAAGCTTTTGTGGCTGCTTCATAAGTCAACTCTCGATAAGATAGATCTGGTGTAGTTGACCTGAAGTTTGTACAACCTACACCAACTATAGCTACCTTTTCTGTCATTCTTAATCTCACCTTCTTCCTTCAATCAAAACACCTTTTAAAAATTGGAATTTATGATAAATTTTTATTTTACTCACTCCTTTCAATTAAAAAATTATCATTTTATTATTTATTACACATTAAAGAAAATTTTATAGTTTTAGTATCTATTATAATAAAAAAAATAATTTAATGTATAAATACATTTTTAAAAAATTTAATATATTTTATTTATTTACAATCTATTTTATCTCATGACTCTAAATAAAACTTTGTTAAGTATCATAAATCTTTAATAATTTTAATATTCTTCCCACCATTTTATTACTCCCTTTTTCTCAAATTCCATAATCCTTTTATGAAATTAAACCTTGGAACTTCTTTCATATATTGCCTATATTCGTTACCCCACTTTTTAAGGTTAAGCTCCCTCTCTTCTATCAAAGTTTCCCAGTAATTGGTCGTAATCAATATAATATTACCTATTACACTCAAAATCGTAAAGGGTACGTAGTTACTAAGTGAT
>DAOWJR010000007.1 GCA_030640275.1 Actinomycetes bacterium
CCTGGAATAAAAATTACTATCCTTCCCATTGTTGCAGCTGCTGAATATTGACCTGCTTTTAATTCATTGAAGAAATGTTTAACTAACACAAGGTCAAAACTTATTAATATAACAAAACAAATTGATGCAATAAGTACAGGTATAGAATATTTATAAATTTCAAAAAAATTTATATCCTGTTTATTATTCCCATTTTTAAAGATAAAACTAAGAGGTATAAATGATATCAATATAGCTATAAAGCCAGAAATGGAGCTTGAACCGATAGCCCCACTATTTTTAAAACCTAAATATACAAGTAATATTCCAATAACCAAGCGTAAGATTGCATCAATAATCAAATTTAAGGATAAATGAGAAAAGTTTTGAATACCCTGTAATGTTCCTCTGCTTATAGAAACAAAAATTGAGATAATAACCATTGAACCCAAAATAATTACTGGAATTGGAGACACTGTATTTAAAAATAAGGCTATTTGTTTTGAGGTTAATATAAAAAAAAGAAAAAGAATTAAGCAGATTAATGTTATCTTTTTAAAGGAACCGAAAAAAAAGTTTGAAATTGATTTGTAATCCTTTTCTGCAAAAAAATTAGAAATATATTTTGTAGTAACTGTTTGAATAGTAGATATCAAAGAAGACAAAATTATAAAAATAGAAATTAATGAAGCAAAAAGACTGAATTCAGCTGGACCTAACATTCTTGCCATTATTATGTTATAAATATAATTTGAAAGATTAACTATGTTAATCGCAATAAATAGCAAAACTAATTCTTTTGCAAATTTTCTCCCCAAAATCTTTTCTATTGATTTTGATAATATATTGTAAATTTTTTCCATAAACTTACTTTTTAAAGAAATCCTTTAATGCTAACTCCCAATTTCTCATTTTATATATTTTTCTCTTTTCTAAATTAAAATTTTTTAAAACTGAATATTTTGGTCTTGATGCTGGTCTATTTAATTCTTCTGTTGAAATTGGGGTTACTTTAACATTTTCTATTCCTGCATATTCCAATATTTTTTTTGTAAATTCATACCTGGAACACTCACCACAATTTGTGATGTGATATATTCCATAATATTTTGTTGAAATTAAAGAAGAGATAGCTCTTGCTAAATCTGGGACATAAGTTGGAGAACCTACCTGGTCATTCACCACTCTTAACTCTTTTCTATCCTTCGTAAGATTTAATATTGTATTAACAAAATTTTTCCCTTTTCTCCTAAATAGCCAGGATGTTCTTACAATGAAAAATTTCTCTAAATAATGTCTAACTATTTGTTCTCCTGCATATTTTGAAATACCATAAACACTTATTGAATTGGGTATATCAGATTCAATATATGGTGAATCTTTTTTACCATCAAATACATAATCAGTACTGATATAAACCATTATGCTTTTAGTTTTTTTAGATGCAATAATAACATTTCCAGAACCTATTGTATTTACATCAAAAGCATCTTTTATGTTACTTTCACATCCATCTGCATCTACAAATGCTGCACAATGAATAACAATATCCGGGACTATTTTTGATACTTTATTTATTACAAGATTTTTGTCTGTGATATCTAACTCTTTATGACCAAAACCATAAACCTTATTGTCTTTTGAAAGGAAATCAACAAGCTCTGATCCAAGTTGACCTTTACTCCCTGTAATAAGTATTTTCAATGTTATTTACTCCATAAATTGTTTATAATTAAATTATTTACTCTTAAATTATTTCATGATATTGCTTTTCATAATATCTCTTATATTCTTTAGAATTCTTTATCTTTTTCCACCATGATCTATTATCAACATACCATTTAACAGTATCTTCAAAATTATTTTCGAAATTCCTAGATGGTTTCCATCCCAATCTTTGAATTTTGTTAAAATCTAATGCATATCTTATATCATGACCTGGTCTATCAGTAACACTTTTTATCATAGATTCTGAAATATCTAAGATGTTAACAATTCTTTTCGCAATCTCTATGTTCGTAATCAAATTTCCAGTAGCAATATTGTAAACCTCCCCCACTTCCCCTTTTTCTAAAAGCATATCTATTGCCTTACAGTGGTCAATAACATAAATCCAATCTCTAATCTGGCTTCCATCTCCATATAATGGTAATGGTTTCTCTTCTAATGCATTTGTAATAAAAAGTGGGATAAATTTTTCCGGATACTGATATGGTCCAAAATTATTAGAGGCACGAGTAATAACCACAGGAACATTATGAGTGGCAAAATATGAATATGCTAACCTTTCCCCAGCAAGTTTGCCCACTGAATAAGGATTTCGTGGCTTTAAGTTATCTTCCTCTTTAAAAAACCCTTCATAAGCAGTTCCGTATACCTCATCTGTTGATATCTGTATAAACTTAGAAATATTATATTTTCTTGCTGCTTCCAATAAAACATAGACACCTTGGAAATCAGTTCTCATAAACTCTGAAGGGTCTTCAATTGATCTATCAACATGAGTTTCTGCAGCAAAATTTATAATGATATCTACATTATTTTTCACAATATCGTTGACTAAATTTACATCACATATATCTCCATGAATAAATCTATAATATGGACTGTCTTCTATATCTTTTAAATTATCTAAATTTCCAGCATAGGTTAATTTATCAAGATTAATTATTTTATAATCTTTGTGTTTCTTGAGCATATACCTTATAAAATTGCTACCAATAAAACCTGCTCCTCCAGTTATTAATATTTTTTTCAATTTATCCTCCTGATTATTTTGTATCAAAAAATCTTCTATTTTAACTTATCATCCATGTAGGGCAACCCTTTAGGGTTGCATTTTATTGCAAGGCTAAAGCCTTGCCCTACTTTTTAATAATTACTATGTTTCTAACTTAAAAACACTTAACACAAGAATTAATCTCACTATCCCATTTTAATATCCCAGTCGTATGGAATTTCCTCTGAGTCAAAAGGAATGCGATATTCGTCCGGATTATCATAATTATAAAGTTTGTCTGGACAATTTATTATATATGCCATTTCCTTGCTCACACCTTTGAATCCATGAACTACATTAAGTGGTATTGTAATTCTTGAATAGTTTTGCTCACCTATAAAAAATTCATTAACTTCTTTATAAGTAGAAGAATTTTCTCTATTATCATACAGAACAACCTTGGCCATTCCTTTAACACATATGAAGTTATCCATTTGTTTTTCATGATAATGCCACCCTTTTACAACCCCAGGATAACAGGTTGTTAAATAAACCTGCCCAAACTCTTTAAAGGCTTCTTCATCACTTCTTAGTAACTCTACTAAAAATCCTCTCTCATCAGGTATAACTCTTAGTTTTTTAACTATAACTCCCTCAATCATCGATCTCCTTTCATATTTCTTAAATTGTTTTAAAATAGAAATGATTATTTTTATATTACACTTAACAAATTATTAATTACATAATCCCATGTTATGAATTCAACAGTCTTTTTCCCTTCAGCACCTAACTTTTTTGCAATATTTTTATTTTCATATAAATAATCAAAAATATTTGCTATCTCTTCTGGATCATAATTTAATATAAATCCATTTTTCTCATGTTCAACAAATTCTAAAACACCACCTGAATCAGATAAAGTTATCACTGGTTTCTCAGAATTAAAAGCCTCAATTGTTATAAATCCATAATCCTCGTCCAATGGAGCAAAAAATACACAAAGACAGTTAGCATACAAATCTAATAATTTATCATCATCTACAAATCCAAGAAGTTCAACCTTTTCTTTTATATTGTATTTTTCGACTAAGTCTACTAATTTCTCCTTTATAATACCTTCTCCAACTATTAAACATTTTAGATTATTTTTTACAAATCTCATTGATTCAACTAATAATTCAAGCCTTTTTAAATTACTCAATCTACCTACATATAATATATAATCTTTATAATTATCATTTCTATATTTACCAAGTAGTTTTGGTGGTGGGTATAATACTTTTGAATCAAGTCCATTATATTCATTTAATCTTTTAGAAACATTCTTTGAAATTGTGAAGATTTTCTTAGCCTCTGAAATAACTTCCGTATCCATATCTTTTATCCAACTATTAAATTCTTCAGCTTCTTTAGAACCTTTAATACCAAATTCTGTTTCTGCTAAATCGTAAGATTGTCTATGTTGATGTTGAAGCCAAATAACTTTATTTGGATGTTTAGCAAAATAGGAAGGGAACTTAGTGGCTATCAATATATCAACATTTCCTTCATCAAAGTTCCTAAAATCAACTAATCTCCAGCTTAAGCAGTTTCTTATAATTTGATCTAAGGGTAAGTTTCTAAATGGCATTTTCACAACATCAACAATATGACCCCTTCTCTCTAACTCATCCTGTAAAGATTCAATCAAAATCTCTGATCCACCATAAACAAATGGATATTTTATCCCACATATTATTACATTAAGATTATCTTTTCTCAAACTAAAATCTCTTATAAGTGTTTTAGTTTTGACAAAAAGCTTTATCTTGTTTAAATATTTTTTAATTTTTATAAATGAATTATTACGTTCAACAAGTTTATTTATAATCTTTTTTAGTACCCCATCTGAATTATCATTTTTATATAAATTTTCAACCATTAATATACCTCTATTTATATAACTTATTAATAACTATTTTTTTATATTAATTTTGATTTTCTCTATAAAATCCATTATATCTTCACCCTCAGGAATCTCAAAATCATCAGGTTTTTTTAATTGATTACAGATGTTGAATTGATTTAAGGCTTCTTCGTATTCTTTTTTCTCATAATATATTTTTCCTAAAAGATAATGAGTTTCAAAATTTTCTGGCTGTAAAATATTTGCATTTATAAATTCATCTATCGCTTTATCTAAATCCCCTATTTTATATAATGTTCTCCCCATTCCAAAATGTGTTCCAAAATCCCATTCTTGAAGCTTTTGAGCTTCTTTATAATATTTTATTGCATTTTCAAAATCTTCACTTTCCTCAAATGCTGTTGCAAGTGCAATTATTGCATCAAAATAATCAGGTTTTATTTCTACTGCTTTTATTAAGAATTTTTTGCTATTTTCAAAATCTTTCTCTTTTAAATATGCTCTTCCAAGTAAATTAAGTGCTTCATAATTTCTAATATTTAATTCAACAGATTTCTCAAGAGAATCAATTGCACTGATAAAATTATTTTTTTGATAGAAATTGTAACCCTCCAGACAATATTTACTAGAAAGTTTTATATCTCCCAATTGATTTAAAACAAATAATATAAGAATTATGATTACAGAAAGTAAAATAAAAATAAAAATTGATTTAATTACTTTTTTCCCAAATCTGTTTTCTACCCTGTTTTTAAAACTCAAAATATATTGATTAACTAATCCAATAATAAAAAATGGTAAAGAACTTATTAAAAACCTCAACCAAATATTAGTTACTTTAGTTATTGCTAAAATTAAAAACACAAAAGATAGGAAAAAAAAGAATAACCCAAAAATAAAATAATAAGAGGTTTTTAATTCATAATATAGAGTACAAATGAAGAAAAGAATTAATAAAATGCTAACCCAAATTGGGTAGAAAATTAATTCCTTTACACAAAGATAAACAATGATAAAACAAATAAATATAACTGAAAATAAAATTTTGTTTTCCTCACTTAATAGAGAGTTAATAGATAACTTACTCATTTTAAACATAACTGAACCCTTATTAAAATCTAACAAAAAAATCCTTTTAAATAACTAAATAGAAAGAATTTTTATTAATTTATTCTTAAATATTTTATTATACATTCTTTTAATTTCTTATGCTAATCTCCATTTCATGTGATTCTATAAACAAACTCCTTATAATTTATCTTATATTAGCGTAAGTTATAATATATGTATCCTAGAGCTAACAATCTGTTGTTACTCTTTTAACATTTATAACTTCAATACAATAAGTATTTTACTTGTTGAGATACTTAGTTTATTTTGTTAGAATAATAAAGTTATTACTACTTATAATTTTTATAAAAAGAATGAATAGTTTTATAGAAATTAGTGCTAGATTCTATTTCTAATCTTAAACTAATAAACAATTGGGAAAATAAATGATTTATAAAAGTAATTCAAAAATAAAAAGGATATTTGAAAAGATTAAATTTTTTACACTAAAAAATAAATTAGAAATTTTCCTGTTTTTCTTTTTCTTATTAATTTTTGTTATTTATAGTTGGGATACAATAACCGACTCACAATGTCCTTTTCAATTTGATGCACATGAAACATGGATTTTCTCAAAAAATCTCATTCAAAATAAAAGTCTAATTTATTCAGATCCACTTTCAGAATTATTTGAACATAAGATTTTTTACCATTTTGGTGGTTTTATTTCTAATAATAAGCTTTATACAATTAGAACATATGGAATTATATTTTTAACTTACCTTGGGTTGCTATTAGGATATAAAGTGCCATTTTATTTAATATCTTTATTAGGAACAATTGGAGTAATCTTTCTTTATTTATTTGCTAAAAACATATTTAATAAAAAAATTGCATTGATATCCACTATAATTTTTAGCTTATCATACCCTATGATCAATTGGAGCAATCAACTTATTAATAATGTTCCTGCCTTTTCTTTATTTATTACTGGTTTATATTTTGTGTCTAATATATTAACAAATAAAAACAATAGATTATCTAACTACATTCTTTCTGCTTTGTTTTTTTCACTAACATTTTGGATGAGGTATGAATATTTAATATTTATATTATTTCTAATTCCATGGATTTATAAAAAAAGAAAATCAATTAAATTGAAATATTTTATTATAGCTATATTAGTTTTTATTTTTTTATTAACTCCTATACTTTTTCTAAATTATCACTTGCATAAATCCCCTTTTACTTTTGGATATATAGAAGCCAGGCAAATTCCAGTAAAATTACCAGATAAAATAGTTAAAAATGAAACAGGTAAAAACGGAGTGCTTAATAAAATGATAAATACTTTTTTATGGCTATATCACAGATTTTTATTAATGCCAATTAGATTTGACTTTATTATATTAATAAATAATCTTAAATATTATTTATATGATATCTTTCCTGGATTAATAATATTTTCTATATTGGGTTATGTTGTCATTTTTAAGGGAAAAGAAAAAAGTAAACTAAATTTTGCAATCTTTTCACTTATATCTTCAATATTTTGGATATTTAAATTAATTCCTGGGAGATTATTAAAACCAGAAGATATAAAAATTGAAAGTCCAATTCCTAGATATTTCTTGATAGTTTATTGCTTTGTTATATTAATTTCAGTATTTTTTATTTTTTATCTTTCTAAAAAATTCACAAAAATAATGCATTATTTAATTATTATATTATTAATTACCATTACAATCTTAAATACATCATCATTATTAATGGGAAAAGGTTACACAGTTTTTGTGCACAATGCAAAGAAACAAATATGTAAAATAAACCTTATTCTAAAAGAATTTCCAAAAAACTCCATAGTTTTTGGAGATCGAAGATTCTTTCTACACGGAATAACAGAGAGAAAGACATTGGATTTAAGTGAAATTTTGATGAAAGAGGAAAAAGAAAATTGCAAAATAGCAACAAATTATATAAAAACTTTATTAAATCTGAATTATCCAATATATATCATTGAAAAAAATTATCTTAATTTAACAAATTATATACAAAAAAACGAAAATGATTTAATTATTGAAAAAGTTATATCGGAGGATTATTTTGAAATATATAAAATCTTTTATAGAGAAAAATAATGAGAACCTTAAGCTTTTTCTCAGGATAAATAGTACAATATTCCCAATTATAATTATTATATATTTACTATTACTTATAATAAATCAGTTTTGGGATAAAATCTTTCAAGAATATCTAAATATAAATGCAATTTTTATCTTGTTATTAATAAGTGGTACACTCTTTCTGATACCCATAACTAAAGAAGAGAAAAAGGTTAGCCAAATAAGAAAATTAGAAAGAAAGGATATTTTTATATTCTTAATTATGGGATTAATTTGCTCAGTTTTAGTTTGGATAAAAATTAAGGATTTTGGAACATTATCATATGTAATTTCATGTATTGCAGGCTTGATAACACTATTTTTATCAATATTTATTTTTTATGACCAATAATAGATTTTGTAAAACTATTTCTTAATGTATGTTTAATTTTTTCCTCTATTATGAATAAATTAATATAAAAATAGCTTAAAAAATATATATTTAAATATAATAATGATATAAAGTGATTTGAAACTATATAAAGAGGTAAATATGATAGATGAAGTTAAAAAAGACACTATTGATGTCAGTATTGTTTTAGCTACATATAATGAAGAAAAAAGTATAAAGGAAGAAATAGAAAGAATTAAAAAGGCAATGGATTCTTCAAAATATTCCTATGAAGTCATAGTGGTTGATGATGGCTCTAAAGATAAAACACCTGATATAGTGGAACAGAGTTTTCCATGGGTAAAACTATATAGAAGACTTGTTAACTATGGGACAGGAACTGCCAGAAAATTTGGAACAGAGAAAGCAAAGGGTGAATATGTAGTCTGGTCTGATGCAGATTTGACTTATCCTAATTATTTAATACCTGAATTAATTCCACATTTAGACAAATATGATCAAGTTATAGGTGCAAGAAAAACGGAAGAAGGTCAACAAAAATTATTAAGAATATCAACAAAATGGTTTATTAAAAAATTAGCAATATTTTTGTCTGGTAAGAATATCCCAGACTTGAACTCAGGACTTAGGGCATTTAAAAGTGAGGTAGGACTAAAATACTTATATTTGCTTCCACCAGGTTTTTCATGTGTAGCTACTATGACTTTAGCTTTTTTAATAAATGGTCATCCAGTAAAATTTATACCAATTGATTATTTCAAAAGAGTAGGTAAATCAAAATTTCATCCAATAAAAAGTACCTGGGAATATCTCATCCAAGTAATCAGAATGATAATGTTTTTCAATCCCTTAAAGATATTTTTACCCATTGCAATATTTCTATTACTTATTGGTATAGGAAAGTTCATCTATGACATTATCTATTGGCATTTTAGTATCAAAGGCTCAACTATTGTTGTTTTAATGATAGCAATCCAAGTTTTTGTTTTTGGCTTATTAGCTGAACTAATAGTAAAGATTTCAAAGAAATAAAGGTTCTGTTTATGAAGATACTTTTTATTACCAGAAAATATCCACCTAAAAAGGGGGGTATGGAAACATTTAGCTATGAACTCTCTGAAGAATTATCAAAATATGTTACCCTTTATAAAATAGTTTGGAAAAAGTCCCAGAAATGGCTTTTTTATTTCATTCCCTCTAGTATTATTAAGTCAATGTTTCTTATAAGAAAAGAAAATATTAAATTAGTTCACATAGGAGATCCTGTTTTATCTGTTGTTGGTCATACATTAAAAAAATTTTTTAAAATTCCAACAATTTGTAACATTCATGGTCTAGATATCACTTTTAATAATACTATCTATCAATGGTACTTAAAAAAATTTCTAAAATTTGATAGATATATTTGCATTAGTAATTACGTCAGAGAATTAGCAACAAGGAAAAATTTAAAGAATTTAAGCGTAATTCCATTAGCAATAGATACTCAAAAATATGAAATTAATAAAGAAAGATCCATGCTAAAAAATAAAATTTCATCCTTGTATGGAATCAATCTGAAAAATAAAAAAATATTGCTTACTGTAGGAAGATTAGTAAAAAGAAAAGGTGTGTATTGGTTTATAAATAATGTATTTACAAAACTTGAAAATAATATAGTTTATCTTATCGTTGGAAAAGGTGAGGAGGAGAAAAGAATAAAAGAGTTAATCGAAAAAACAAACCTTGAAGGTAGTATTTTTTTATTAGGAGAAGTGGATAATGACTTCCTTAAATTACTTTATAATATTGCAGATATCTTTGTTATGCCTAATATAAAGGTTAAAGGAGATGTAGAGGGATTTGGAATAGTAGCTCTTGAAGCTTCATCATGTGGTGTGCCTGTTGTAGCCTCTAACATAGAAGGAATATGTGATGCAATAGCAGATGGAAAAAATGGTTTTTTAGTGGAAAGTAGAAGTATAGATCAATTTATTTTTATTCTTAATAAATTATTAAAAGATAATAAATTTAGAAAACTATTTGGAGATAAAGCAAAAGAATATGTATTTTTAAATTTTAACTGGAAAAAAATTATGAATAAATATATTAAAATTTACAAAGAGATAATTCAGACTTATAAATAAATATTAGAAAATAGAAATGGAATCAATAGACATGCAAAAAACCCAAAGGTAATTAAGGACAAGATTTTGTACAGGTTGAAGGATAGGGAATTTGATATGTTGCATCAGAAGAAATGAGAAATAAAAATCAATCATTTATAGTATAATTATTTCAATAAATTGTGTCAAGAATAAGAAATAATTTTAAATTTTAAGGAAAATGGAGATTCTTTATTTATTAAAAATAATTTTTGGCTCTGTGTTCGTATTGTTTCTACCAGGGTTGGCATGGAGCTTCGTCTTTTTTAAAAAAGGTAAGATTGATATCATAGAGAGAATCGCTTTGTCCTTTGGACTTTCCATTGCCCTCGTTCCCTTAGTCGTCTTCTGGTTAAACTGGCTATTAAAAATAAAAATTAATATTGTAAATATTACAGTAGTGATTCTTGGACTAATCGGTTGTGCATTAATCTTCATGCTGAAAATGGGAAGGTTTTCACAAATAAAAATTCCTCACATGGAAAAGAAGGAAGGGTGTAAAAGATGAAAAGTGGCTTGAAAGAACTTACTAAAAAATATAGTTGGAAGAAGATTGCTAAGAAAAACTGTTGAGCTATATAAAAAATTAGGGTAAATAACTGTAAAAAATTATGAAATTTTTTAAACGAAATCAAAAATATATCTTACCCTTAGCCTTGCTCATATTAGTCTTTTTATTTGTTAGTTTTTATACTCTTTCAGCAAATATTCATGGTGATGCTAAAACACATACACTTTTTGCCAGAGAAATTATAAAAACAGGACACATATTAGATCACAGCCCTTACGGAATATTAGACATTAAAAGTGATAAAGTAATATATGCTCCTATCCCATACCCACAGACATCGCATATATTTATGGCATTTTTTTATATGCTAGGTAATGAAGAATTCCTTAAGTTTTTCTCACCTATTCTTGTAGCAGTTACAGCATTATTTGCCTATCTGCTTTTTAGGAAAATAAACATGTGGATTGGTTTTTTTGGAGCGATTTTTGCTACAGTTTTGAATATGCAAAGGTTTATAATGGTACCGCTGATAGAACAGTTTCTACTATTTGGGGCGGTATCCACCATATATTTCTATTATCTTTTTCTAAAAAAACAGCAAACGAAGTATATTATATTGACAAGCATTTTTTTAGGAATGACTTTGGCAACTAAACAGCAAGGATTTATACTTTTTGCTGGAATTCTGACCCATGGACTTATACTTGTACTTTGGGAGAAGATCAAACATAAACAATTCAATCTTTTAAAACAGTTTGCATTGATTGTATTATTGACAATCTTAATCTGTGTTGGTCCCCTATACGATCAAATAGAAAGGACTGGGACAATCGACAGTGTCCCAGGTAGCACACAAATACTCTTTATGCATTCTAAATATCCACTTGACGTAGAAGCATGGGAAATTCTACAACAAAGACTTGGATACCTCTTTCAATATAATTCTATAGATGAGATCTTGAGAACTTTATTTCTTCAGCCAATTTATTACTATAAATCCTTAAGTATGGTGAGGGTACTTACTCCACTTATCAATAATCAGATGATTATATTTGCTATGATTTTTATTTTAGGTTGCTTATATCTTTTTAAAAAGGATAAAAAACTATTCTTCCTAATCTTAATAATTTTCTTTATCAATTTATTTGTGATTTATTATTCAAACACTCACTTGTGGCAGTACCATAATTTATTTTTATATTTATTTGCCATAACTTCTGTGTGTGGATTATTTAAGTTAAGAAAAATATTGCACAAATATCAAAGATTAATAATTCCATTATTTTTAGTGGTTCTAATAACATCATCCGTTATTGGGTATACAACCTACATTCATCCTATGTACGGACAGTCTAACCGTGAGAAGTATACTGAATATTACGAGCAGTTAGGAATGTATGTTAAAAACAACACACCAAAAAACAGTATTTTCCTTACTGCTCAGACAAGTTTTCGATATTATTGTGAACGAAATATAATATGGATAAGTGCTGGTGGTGGTGCTAAAATCCCTTTAATTTTCGAAACTAAGGATCCCAATGTTGCATTGAGATGGTTAAAGTATTACCTTATTGATTATATATTTATAAACAAAGACCAAACAAAATGGCTAGGCAGTAATGACTATATTCCCCCACATGGATTGTTAGAGTATATCGATCACTCACCATATTTTGTAAAAGTGTACGAAGTACCTTCAGATAATCCAAAGTTGATATTATATAAGGTGATTTATCCTACACACTTCGAGAATAGTTAATTATCAAAATCTCTATATATATGCTCATCAGCCCCTATTCCTTATTTCTTGAAAAAGAACTTTAGGTTTTTAGATGTATTGTTTTGTTCTTTTTAGAGAATCTTTTAAGAAATTTCTTGCTATAAATATCGTGATAGCACCTACTTGTTGAGATATAGCATATAATAAATCAAAACGCTTCAGCTTAATCATTCTAATAATCTGATTCATAGGCTCTACATAAAGAGAAGAATTAACTCCTATAATTTTTGTTTTACCACTCAAAATCATTTTTCTGATATCTTCTATATCCAAAACATCATCCATAATACATCTACCCCTACCTATCTCAAAATAAAAATGAGCATCACTCCCACCAGTCATAGGTTTATTCCTAGATTTAGCCAAGTCCATTGCCATCTTATTTCCCGATTGAGAAATTACTCCCTCTCCTCTTGCATTAAATCCTTCTATTGCATCTATCTTTGCTAATATTTCTTCTTTAATACGTTTAGCTCTTTTATATGGATGTGCTAATACTGCTATCCCCCCTTTATTTTTAATTTCATCTATTACTTCCAATGCTGATCTTGATTTAATCTCTTCATCCAGAAACAAACCCAGTATATCTCCGCTTTCGGTTCTAATCTCAGTTCCACTAATTACAAAAAAATCATTATCTTTCACCATATTTTTCGTTTCAATCCCACCTCTAACAGTATTGTGATCTGTTATTGCTATACCATTCAACCCCCTCTTTTTTGCTACCTCTAAAATCGTTTTTGGATCTAATATAGAATCAAAGGAATATTTCGAATGAATATATAAGTCGAACTCCATTTTGTTCACCTGATTTTATGTCGGATATAATTCATTGCTTTTAATGACAATTTTTTTAAATATCTAGTAAAAGTAAATTCTGGATCATCCTTTGATATAATCCTATCATAAACATTAGGATTAAGAAGATCCTTAATAAAACTCATTAAAAAGAGCAATTTATTTGGTTGCGAGGAAAGAATATATTGTTTAGCCACTAATAAATCCAAAAAAAGAAAACGCAGTTTGACACCCTCTTTGTATGAGATAACAGGTTCGATATCTCCATCAACGGCTATCTTGGTTAATAACCATGAAAAAATCAACTCCAGAGGCAACAGCTAAAGGCAATGAACCCCAAAATCGCGGATTAACTTCCATTAATTTTGGCTCATTATCTCGTTTGTCAATTTTAAATTCCACCATCGCCACCCCATACCAATTAAATGCTTTTAATAATTTCAACCCATATTTTATTATTTTCTCGTCTCTAATACTTACACAAAAACTGCTTTGCCCACCAGTTATTGGAAGTTCTCTTATCCGCCTGTGACAAAAAATTGCTCTTGGTTCAGAATTTTTATTGAATAATGCAAAAAATCCAACTCCTGGACCCTTTATATATTCTTGAATAAGTGGAAAATCTTGTATTTTGTGCATTTGAAGATATTCCGAATTAAGTTCTTTTTCTGAATTTACAATTGTATATCTTACACCGATTAAACCCTTTTCATCTCTTGCCTTAATTACAGTAGGGTATTCGATTTCTTTCGCTACTTGTTTCACTTCTGATATACTTTTAACAAAATATGTTTTTGGAACTGGAATATTATTTTTCATAGCAAATTTTAACAACAATTCTTTATTTCGAACACGATAGATACTCTTATAATCTGGTATAGGCACTTTGATGTAAGGATTAAATAAATTTAAATGTTTAGAAATAAATTCAACAGTAGGAGTAGAAATTGGTAGCAGTACGTCATAATCTTTAGATAAATCTAACAGTTGAGATAAAAATTGTTCAGGATTTTTATGTATTGATGGCAATACAATAAGATTCTTACAATACTTTGAACGGCCTCCACCACTACCATATTTCATAAGTGCGTCTTCTTCTATAACTCCCGTAACATATACTCCGTTTCTTCCAAGTGAACGTATTACACAAAGTGCTTGCCTTTCAAAAGTGTCTGTAACAATTACTTTCATTTGTTTTTCACATCTGATTCTGAAGGTGAAATAATATTTATATCTCGGTTACATAAATATACTATGTTCCACGCCAAATTTCGCAGAGGTTTTTTTGATAAAATATCTTCAAATTTTAGAAATAGAGTGTCAATAATCCTATTTTTTCCTAGGAAGCGGTTTAAAAGAGGAAATAGATAACAACCATAATTTCTTTTTCTGATTTTAAATCCTTCTTTTTTTAGAATGTTTTTTATCTCTCTCTCACTAAAGAAATGTAAGTGCTCAAGAAAGAAGGGGTTTTCAGCATTTTTCCTTAAGTTCACTTTTATTCTATTTGTCCATTCTCTATAACTATATTTTGAAGGAAAAGATAATAACCAACTTCCTTCGTTTTTAAGTACTCTATTTATCTCCTTTATGGCTTGTTCATAATTTGGAATATGCTCTAGCACCTCTTAAAGATATTATCAAATCAAAACTTTTTTCTTTAAATGGTAAGAAACACACATCACTATTAACAAGACGGGTAGTTACACGATTTTGACTGCACAAATCTTTTGTTTTTAACAAATAATTTTTAGATAAATCAAAGGACATAACCCCAGCCCCTCTCTTTGAGAAATACAACGAATAAATTCCAGATCCACATCTAATGTCTAATGCTTTAAGATTTTTAAAATCTGTAATATGCGATAATAGAGAAACTGACCTATTAAACCTTTCATTAAAATAAAAATGAGTTCCAGAATCGAATAAACCTATGTTTTTAGGGGAGTATTGAGCACCAATTGGTGTATATTGTCCTTGTTTCTCATAAAAATCTTTTAAATATACATGCTCTATTGGATGTTTTTTCATACGATTACCTCAACTTTTTCCGCTACAAACCCCATACGCCCCCCCCACGATTTTAAAACATTTTTCCTGAGCTTTTCCATAAGTAGATCAAAACTTAGCGTGCACTTATTAAATTTAAATTTGGTTGGTATTAATGGGATATAAGCGCTACACCATAGAGTATTTGTATCAAAATATGTTACCTTCAAACCATACTTAAAAAGAAGATTTTCAATCTCGTTTCGAGTGAAAAAATGTTCATATCCCTCCATGCGAACTAATTGTCCTAGTAAATAAAGAATGAAATTTTTTCTATTCGAGGTAGTTAATACTAATCTTCTTTTTGTTGTGTTGCCCATATTTTTTATCCATCTTTCATAATTCTCCCAACCCTTCACATGCTCAATCGCTGAAAAAGATAAAACAACATCGAAGGATTTCTTAGGAAAATCTAAGAAAAGAGCATCACCTTGATGAAGCTCTGCATTAACACCCGACTCATCCAGCCATTCCCTCCCTTTTTGGATGATTTTGTCATCCACATCAACTCCAACGATATTCTTAATGCCCCATGAATTGAAAATAATTTCAGCCACGGGATACCCGCATCCTATGTTTAATACCCTATCTCCTCTTTCAATTGCAATTTTAGCCAACCGAATATCTATACTCCGGATAAATAGATATTCAATTACAAGGTATGGATTTTTCAATTCCTTTAGTAAATATTCGTAAATCGTTAAAATAATATCTTTTTTACAAGAAAACAACTCAGATATTCTATCAATATATTCCATCTGATTAATGTTAACGTTTTCCATCTAAATGCACCTCGATAACTTTGCTTAAATTTCTCTCTAAATTCTCTCCACAAATTTCCCAAGTGAAGTTCTCTTTTATCCATTCTCTCCCTTTTTTGCCCATACTTTGAGCGATCTCAGGTTTGTTTAACAAATACCCAATTGCTTTAGCAAACTCTTTTTCGTCTCTGTTTGTTAATATTCCTGTTTCGTTATGAATAATAGTTTCTCTAGCGCCACCCTCTCTTACTGCAACTATCGGGGTTTCGCATGCCAATGCAACTGGTTCAACTGATGGCTCTACTAGGAAAGGAATTACAACTACTTTTGCTTTGTTGTGCAACTTAACAAATTCTTCATCAGGAATATACTCTTTTATTTCTAGATTTACACCTAATATCTTAGCTAATTTATATAATCTCTTTTTCTCGCCTTCTGATCCCAAGGCAGCAACTATTATTAACTTCGGACGTTTTTCTTTCGGTACCAAACCAATACTTCGGATTGTAAATTCATGTGCTTTATGAGGTAGCAATACACCAACTGATAGAACCATGTTTTCTTTTTTTACACCCCCTATTTTTCTATATTTTCTTATATCTACACCGAGAGGATTTGTTATTGAAAATGTTCCATAAACTTTCCATACATATTCACGAGAGTAATCTGATGAGGATAGAATTAAGTCAGCATGTTTAATACAATACCTATCTCTATATTTTCTATAAAATGTAGCAACTTTAAGAATCTTCCTCTCCTTTGATACAATAGGTTCATAAAATATTCTTGGAGGCTCATAGCAGTAATAAACTTTTGGGATTTTCAATAGAGGTAATATAAATACGGAATACTTGTAGTGATTAATAAAAGCTACATCATACCCTTTTTTGTTAATTTCTTTTGATATTCTTTTATATTTCCTGGATGCTATTATATCATTTATGAATGGTATCTTATGCTCTTTAAACCCAAGAGAAATTATATTAAATTCATCTTTGATCTCTGTATAAATCTCGTTAGTGATATATAAGCAATAAATATTCACATCGCATCCTCGTCCCCTTAAAGAGGACATCATATTTAAAAATGCTAATTGTGCCCCACTTTTAGTATTAAGGAAGTTTGTTATTGCTGCAATTTTCATATTTATTGCCTTATTTTTAGTGGTTTGGCTGGAACTCCTATGACAATTGTATTTTTGGGGACATTTTTTGTTACAACAGATCCAGCACCTACTACAGAATTGTCTCCGATCTCAACTCCTGGTAAGATTACAACATTTGCCCCTATTAAAACATTATTGCCTATAGCTATTTTTTCTGTTTTAATTTGCTCTCTAATTAGTTTTTCTTTATTTTTATAATCGTTGGAATGAGAATAGATTTTAACACCAGAAGAGATAGCGACATCATTACCAATCTCCACACCACCTACACCTGAAATCAAAGTAAAATCTGCTATATGTGTATTATCACCTATTTTTATTTTTCCTCCATTAGATTCATTGTAAATTGTAACGTAATTTCCTATACTTATATAATTTCCTATTTCTATCTTCCCATGATAATATATCACGCATCCTGTACCAATTCTAGGAAAATATCCACATTTTCTAAACTTCTTAGACAGTGATGCGCCATTAACGAAAGTAAATAAATAATAGTCTCTTCTTTTAGCGACAAATTTATTTATTGAACTTATTATTGGTAGTGTAGATATTTTAAGTATCAATTTAACTATGTGAAGGATCCTTCTGGATTTTGTTTTGGATTTATATTTAGATGAAATTTTGTCCAAAAGGTAATTACCCTTACACATTTTTAATTGCCTCTTTAAATACTCTAATAGTTTCTTTCGCCATTTTCTCCCATGTCATATTTTCTTCTACCCACTTTCTGCAATCTTTTGACATCTTTTTAATGTAATCTCTATTTTCAATACACCAAACGATCTTTTTTGCTAAATCTTTCTCATCCAAAGGCTTATACAAAAATCCTGTTTTTCCTTCTATAATTGTTTCCTTTGGACTACCATCGTTTGGTGCAATTACTGGTTTTCCAGAGGCTAAAGCTTCTGCTGGTGAACCTATTTGTGGTTCTCTAATTGCTGTGAATACAAAAACATCACAAGCAGCATAATATTTTGGTAGTTCTTCTTCAGAAATAAAACCAACTACTTTAATGTAATCTTGAACATTTAACTCTTTTATCAAATTTTGCAATTTCTCTCTTTCTATACCATCACCAGTTATTATAATCTTTATTTTCTCGTATTTCTTTATCACATATGGAATTGCTCTTATCAACACATCAACCTTTTTTCTTGGATGAAGTTTATTACATGTCAAAATAACAAAATCATCATCCTTGGCGTATTTCTTTCTAATTTCATTACGATCAATATTTGGATTAAAATTCTTATTTTCTATACCTGGCATGATAAAAATGCTATCCCTATCATATATCTTTTTTATTTGATTTTGTATGAACTTGCTTATGGCAATTATCTCATCAATATAGTTTAAGGACCATTGATCCACTTTTCTAAGTACATTTCCGAATAAATTCATAGCAATTCGTTTTGGCATATTGAATCGTTCATAGGTTTCCCTTGATAGATCATAAAGAAATCTTGGAGGTTCATTACATTGATACACAACTGGCACATTAATTTTTTTAAATTTTTTAGCTAATGCTACAGCTAAAGGTGTTGGATAATTGTGGATATTGATTATATCAAAACCATTTGAAAGATGCTTAATAATTTTTACAATAGAAAAATATTCCAATAGTTTTGATAAATCCCAATTTTTAATGTTAATATATCCAGTCTCAATAATTTTTAAATTAGGATCAATCATACTGTTACATCTTTGATCATATTTTGGAGTAAACAGTATTACATTATTATTCATTTTGATAAGTTCAGAGCAAAGATTCAGTAATAATCTCTCTGCTCCATATGGACCTGTAAAGCTCGGAAACACTATTGCAATTTTCATATATATCAATTTTTTATTTAATCTTAAGGACACTAATTATTGTGGTATCGGTCTTTGTTTTATAGGCTTTGCTGGTGCTCCAACAGCGATTGCAAATGCTGGAATATTCTTTGTTACAACAGCCCCAGCACCTATTATCGCCCCTTTTCCTATTCTCACACCAGGTAATATTACACTATTTAATCCGATAAATGCGTAATCCTCAATAACTACAGGACCTTTCTCAGTATATTGTAATTCTTTTGGTGCCGAGGCAGACATACTTAATAAAATATTTTTTTCTATTCCATGTGGTGTTTTATATGTGTTTGTGGAGGAGTATATTTTTGCGTTAGATGCAATACCTACAAAATCACCTATTTTCACATCATCACCACATTGGATATGTACACCAGATGAAATGTGTACATATTTTCCTATTTTTAAACTACCATTATATATTTCTAGCTCAACATTTTTATCTATATAAGAATAACCATCAATTTCTACATTTTCAGGATGGTATCTTATAATCACACCCGAATCTATCTGTACATAGTTTCCTATTTTTTTAAGTTTAGAGCTCCAATATCCAGCTCTGGCTATATTTGATATGTATTGAAAAGTATATCTAAATAGAGGGGGTCTTAAGAATCCTATAATACGGAAAATGTTAAAGATAATTGAGCATATAATGTTCCTATATCTCTTTTTCACATTCATACTATATTACCTCAAATTTCTATATCTTCAAGAATTGCTATGTTGTACCCCAACGTACAATTTTTGCCAATCCTTACAGTTTTATCGATAAACCTCTCCATGCTTGTTGCCAATCACATGTACATGCCACCATTTATGTTGATAACTTGTCCGGTTATGTAACCTGAGTTGTCAGATACCAGAAAACACGTCAATTTTGCGACTTCTTCAGGTTCTCCTAATCGACCAAGTGGGATTTGGTCCAATATTTTTTGCATAACTCCTTTCGGAATGTTTTCAATCATTTTTGTTTTAATAAACCCGGGTGCAATTGCATTGACAGTTATATTATTTCTTGCATACTCTTTTGCAACAGTTTTTGTGAAGGAGATCACTCCCCCTTTTGACGCAGCATAATTAGATTGTCCAAAATTGCCAATTTCTCCTACTATAGAAGAAATATTAATAATTTTGCCTCCACCTTGCTTTTGCATATATTTAATAACAGATTTAGTACAATTAAAGGTACCGGTTAGGTTAACTGAAATCACATCCTTCCATCGGTTTATATCCATATTCTCAAGTTTTTTATCCATCACAATCCCTGCATTATTTATTAGTATGTCAATTCTACCAAACTCATTTATTATTTTTTCGATCATCTTCTCTACTTGTTCTGGATTTGATATGTCACATTGAATATATAAGGTACGTCTCCCTAATTTCTTGATTTCATTCGCAGTTTCAATGCCCTTGTCTATGCTTTTGTTACTATTAACAACTATATCAATACCTTTTTTTGCTAATTCAATTGCTATCGCACGACCTATACCTCTTGAACTACCAGTAACTAACGCAACCTTATTTATCTCTCCTTCTTTGTTTTTTGTTCCCATACTAAACCTCAATATGCTTCATATATTTTAAAATTTGCTGTTATGCTTTTATCAGTACTAACAATTTATTCGATTATTCACTTCGTTAACCCCACCCCAGAAGGCAAATTAATCCCTTTTCTTGCTACTTCTTCAGCAACAGGAAAACCCTCGTTATTTTTATATGGTGGCATTACATGTATCGGATAAAAAAACGGTCTCGTTTCAATTCCATTTTCTTCCAATTTTTTCATTAATTCGTCTCTTGTAATGCCAAATTTATCCCTATTTATTAAAATTGAATACATCCAATAAACACATTTCGCCCAAGACATTTCTGGATGTAAGGTAATTTTACCTTCTTTGGCAAATTCTTCTAATCCATCTTCATACCATTTTGCAATTTGCCTTCTCTTTTCAATGAATTCATCTAATTTTTGAAGTTGAGCTAAACCAACAGCTGCCTGCATATTTGTCATTCGATAATTAAAACCAATAACATCATGCCAAAACTTTTTATTAGGATTCATTCCGTGATCTCTCAAAACTCTCATTTTTTCTGCTAACTCTTTATTGTTAGTTATGCACATCCCGCCTTCTCCCGTTGTTATGATTTTGTTTCCATAGAAAGAGAAACAAGAAATATCCCCAAAAGAACCTACCTTTTTGCCTTTGTATTCAGCTCCATGTGCTTCTGCTACATCTTCTATGACATATAATTCATAATCCTCTGCAATGTCCATAATAGGATCCATATTACAGGGATGACCATATAGGTGAACAGGAATTATTGCTTTTGTATTTTTTGTTATTTTCTCCTCTATTTTCTCTGGATCTATGCCCCAGTATTCCGGATGAGAATCTACAAAAATTGGTTTAGCATTACAGTAGGTTACAGCATTAGCAGTTGCTATAAAAGTTAAATCTGGAACTATTACTTCATCACCTTTACTTATTCCTAAAGCTGTTAATGCTAGATGTAAAGCTGTAGTCCCGTTTGAAGTTGCAACACCATATTTACAATTGCAATATTTGGCAAAATTCTCTTCAAACTCTGGAATAAACTTACCTTTTGAGGAAATCCAGCCAGATTTTACAGCTTCTATAACATTTTCAAGTTCCTCATCCCCCAATGAAGGTTCTGCGACTGGAATCATATTACACCACCTTATTTTTAAATTTTATTTAATTTCTTTAAAAGTATTTATAAAATTAAATTTTCTTTCTACATTTTTATGCTTTTTCTGTTTTAATCATACTCTTAATGCCCTTGTCAAAATTTTTGATTCTCCAGGATAATTTGGAGCATCCCATGGGAATCTTTCACCATTTTGCCATCTTTTCCATCTATTTAAATCTTCTTTGACCATTACTTCAACTAATCTGTTAAATTTTGTTTTTGGTTCCCATCCTAGCTTTTCCTCAGCATTTGAATAATCTCCCTTTAAATAATTTACATCAAAGGGTCTCAAGAATCTTTTATCTATTTTAATATATTTTTTATAATCTAAACCAACAATATTAAAAGCCTTTTCACAGAATTCTTTTACATTATGAGTTTCATTTGTAGCTATCACATAATCATCTGGTTCTTTTTGTTGAAGCATGAGCCACATAGACTCTACATATTCTGGAGCATAACCCCAATCTCTTTTTGCTTCTAGGTTACCCAGCCTTAATTCTTTTTCAATTCCTAAAGAAATTTTTGCTACAGAGTTAGAAATCTTTCTTGTCACAAACTCTAGACCCCTTAAAGGAGATTCATGATTAAATAGAATACCATTACAAGCAAAAATTCCATATCCTTCTCTATAAATCCTTGTAATCCAATAGCCATATAATTTTGCTGCTGCGTAGGGGCTAGCAGGTTGAAATAAGTCTTTCTCATTGAATGAGCCTTGTGTCTTCCCGTTTCCATATAATTCAGAAGTAGATGCTTGATAAAATCTTATTTTTGGGTTTATTTGTCGTATAGCTTCCAAAACTCTCGTTACACCTAATCCAGTGATTTCTCCAGTTCCTATGGCTTGTTCAAAAGAAGCACCAACAAAACTCTGAGCAGCTAAATGATAAACTTCCTCAGGTTCAGATATTTTAATTGCTTCAATTAAAGATGCTGAATCTATTAAGTCAGCTGGAATCAAGTTAATTTTCTCAAAAATGTCCAGATATTGCAGCCTCCAGAAGTTTGGTGTAGATAATCTACGATATATTCCATAGATTTTATAGCCTTTTTCCAGCAAAAATTTTGCTAAATAAGCACCATCCTGTCCAGTTATTCCAGTTATTAAAGCTTTTTTCATAAAATATCACCTATTATTCCAGATTAAATTTACTCTGATAAAACTTTAAATTTTTCCTAAAGACTTCAGTTTTTTATTTTATCCTTAATTCTTGTTTTCACAGAAATATCTTAATTTTTAATTTATCTTTTTTGCTAATTCTGTATCTTATTCAAATGTTAGAAAAAGGGGAAAATTTAAAATTTATAATTTTATTAAATCATTTTTTGAAATAGATTTTTTCCCTTAATTAGCTGACATCTAATAACAGATACCAATAAATTACAAAATAACCATACAACTCTGATAATAACTAGAATAAAGCTCCCAATTAGAAAATAATTTATTATTATAATAAAAAGAGAAATAAAAACATAAATATATAATAGGTTTTATTGCTTTTCTAATCCTCTTTATAGCTATATATAACCCATTTATTAAAACAGGGATAATTTAGATTTATAAAATTCATTATAGTTTTAGATAATTTTAAAAATATTCTTTACCAAATAATAATAAACTACCTAAATAAAGTTACAAATATAATCGTAAAAATAAGTAATTTGTTAAGCTTTTTGATATTATGAACAAAGTATGCCATAAATAAAGGAATTTTAACATATAAAATACATACTTTTAAATCTATTAAGAATATAAATTTATTTAAAAAGAGTTCTGTCAAAATTTTTCTGTAAATTCAGCCATAAGTTATCCTTTTAAGCATTTACCATTTGAGGTAAAAAAGTGAATTCAAATTCACATTCTTTTATCTCATCTAATTTAATTTTTTCCATATCTAAATATCTTCTTGAGCTTATCCAGTCCTCATAAATCTCCAGCATTATCGCACTTATCAGTCTGAGACAGCTCTTATCATTTGAAAATATGTTGATCAGTTTATTCGTATTATAATCAATTATCTTAATAGCAAATTATTTTATATCTATATATTACAATTAGGAGAACAAACAAATGAAAAAGAAAATAGTCACTGTAATAGATTGTACTACTTTGGATATAGTTTGAAAATGAGCTGAAAAAGATGGGATCCTTCTTTTAAAAAACTTATGCAAAAAACAACATAAAGAGAGTTAGAAAGTACAACTCATCCCATGACTAGACCGACATAATTTACTTTGTTACTAGAAAAAATCCTATAAATATAGTTTTTATAACTTTTTTATACGAACTCATTAAAAACATAAAAACAGAATTTTAATATAAAAATTCTAAAATTTATGATATATGACTGTAATTTTATACATATTTAAAATACAATATGAAATGATGTTGATGAAATAGTGTTATAAGAAGCTTTAAAAAATGTAAAAATAAATTAAAAAATATTTATAAA
>DAOWJR010000022.1 GCA_030640275.1 Actinomycetes bacterium
AGTTTATAGATATGAATAAAGACAAAGTTATAATCAAAATTAATAGTAGATTACCCACTACAGGAGAAGCTATAAATTTCTAAATGCTTACAAGTCATACAACCTTGAAGAAAACCCCTAAGGAAAAATTAGAGGCTGATTTAGCTAATATGCTTAAAGAGGTAAGGATTGATACTCCGTTTAAGATGAAGTCTATGTTTCCTGTCTATAGTCTTGTTAAAAAGCCAGGGGTTCCAGAATATGCTAATACAATAGCAGAAGTTAATCTTCCATATTGTTTGCATCTTCCAAATGGATATGAGGTGGATGTTAATTTATTAGAGAAAAAATGTAAAGCTAAAGTTATATTTAAGAAAGTGTGGACTAATAAAGCAAAGGATTCAAGCGAAGTTGATCTATTTGCGAAAGATAGAGCAACCTATTTTAAAAAAGGGACAATTACTTCCCCAGTTCTCCCTCACAAAGAAGAATTGGGTTGGGAATTAAACTTTACTGGTAGAAATGTAGAAAAAACTAAAGATAATTCAGGATATTTTAGGTACACTAAATTACAAGTTTTATTTAATACAAATTATAAAAAAAGAGAAATTGAAAAACATAAATTAGACACTGTACAAAAAGAGATAAGCGAGAGGGTTTCTGAAATAGTTAATAAAATTCTTGATATATATAGATACATAACAAAAGAAGAATATATAGAAAGGCTGGGCTCTTTAAACATTAACAATGTTTATTTTTTTGAACTCGACATCGGATTTTATCCTGTTGGTATGAGAATAGAAGGAGCTACAATGAATAAATCAGAAAATTATATTAAGAAAATAAAAGATATGTTAGTGAATGACGAGTCACCACCTTTATATAAACTTCTACTTCTAAATTCTAAATCTTCCTTGAATAAAAAAATGTTTACCTTTTCTGTAGTATCTTCATCCCAGGCATTAGAGATTTTTTTAGAAAATTTTCTTATTGAGAAATATAGGGAAATAGGTTTCTCAGAAGAAGAAACAAATGACAAACTTAACCAAAGTTGGAGAACAAAAGATAGATTAAAAGTTTTATTAAAAGAGACTATTAACCATTCTCTTTTAGAAGAAAGAATTCTTTGGGATAAATGGTGCAATATGTATGACAAAGTGAGGAATGAAGTTATTCATCGTGGGAAAGAACCGACACCGAAAGAGACAAAAGATGCTTTGGAATTGAATAAAAAGGTAATTAAATGGATTCACAAGAAGGTTAAGTAAAATTAGGAGATAAATTTAGGCTTCTATAAACTCTCTTGATTTCCAATAATTTATCCTTCATCATTGCCATATACTCTTTATTTTTAAAAGGACCTAGTAAAACTTTCGAGATTAGCTAATTTATCTAAATAAAACTTAATATATAATATAAATTCTTGCTTTTGCACAAAGAGGAATTTAGGAAGTAAAAAAATTACTTCTTAAGTTCCTTTTTTATGGAGTAAACTTTTGAGCAAAACAAAAAGAAATATTAAAGATAAATATATTTTAAAAGAATTAATAGAAAGTTATTATCTTTTAATAGAAATAATGGAAAATCCACAGAAGCAGGGATATAGGATATATAGCATTGATTAAAAAAATGAGGTTCGGACCAAGAGAACCAATAAACTTAAAACTTTTTGATTTTAAAAAAGACGTAGATAATGAAATTAAATCTCTTACATATAAAATATTAAAAAAAATAGGATTGGATAAATTGCCGGACGGGATAAAAAAATGATATTATAAAAATGGTGTTGAATTAATGAATAATAAATAAAAAGGCTGTATTAAAAAACTATTTAAAAGATAACTATATAAATATCTATAAAGAAGTTTTATGTGAAATTAATATCTAAAGGAGGAGGGCATATATATGGAAATAATAGAAATTGTGTTTCGTTATTGGCCGTGGCCTATTCTTGTTTTTGTTTTTATCATGATGTTTAAAAAGCAAATTTCTGAATTTTTACAACGTCTTAAAACATTGAAAATATTTGGTACGGTTCTTGAGACCGGAATTCCTCCAGAACAGAAAAAAGAGGAAATAACGAAATCGTTGCCACTAGAAAAAGAAATCATAAAGGACGTTGGAGAGGAAGATAGAGAGATAATAACAAAGAAGTACACGGAACTTTTAGAAAAATATACATTTGAGTTGACTTTAAATGCTATTTATGGTACTCAGATGGATTTGCTTGAGTTTCTATCGAAAAAGGGAACTTTGGGGGAGAAATATAGCGGCTTGAAAAGGTTTTATTATTATTTTATCGTACGACCGAAATTAGTGGTTACTACAACAGAAACAAAATATTTTGGATTTTTGAAAGATATGGAATATATCGAATATGTGGGTGAGGGCGAAGAACAGATTGTTAAAATTACACCCATCGGTTTAGATTTCTTATCATATGTTAAAAGACTATACCCAATAACATATAGAGATAGACCTGGGATGAAGTTTTAGTAGCAATATCTTTTATGATAATTCTTTTATATAAGAAAGAGTAAAAATCTAAGAGGTAAAAAAATGAAGAAAAGTATCATTTTAATAACAATTATCTCATTATTATTAACTTTGTTTATTTCTAACATTACATTAGCTCAAGGAATGAACAGTAGTATAAATGTAGCTGTAAAATGTGAGAAAAAGGCTGATAAAGAAGTAGCATATATAGGAGATATAATAAATTATAAGGTGATAATTACTAATATAGGAAATGTACCGATAAAAAATATTAATCTTATAGATAGCATCGGAATTGAACTTGAATATGGTAGTTTAAATCCTAACGAAAGTATTGTTGCTGAATATGGAACTGATGTATATGAGAAATATTTTCCTTCAATTACGAATAAAGTAAAAGTTATAGCTGAATACAATGGACAAAAAATTACAGATGAAGATGAAGTTACAGTAAAAGTAAAATGGGAATTATCCCCAGAGCCACTTGATTGCAGAACACTCACAAGAGATATATACCTGATAGCTGAACAAATATTAAATATTGATCGTACAAAATATTCTATACTCATGAAAGAAAAATATACAGGGTATGAATTGTATAGACGACGAACATTTGTTCCAATAAGAGGAAGCAAAGAGATTGTTATTTATGTTTATAGAATTGAAGATGGAAAACTTATAAAAACTATAGAAGGGATCCTTAAAGCAGATGGAAATTGCAATATTACTTTCCAAATAAAAAGCGAAGAAAAAAAGGAAATCAAACCCTGTAATTGTTCTCTTGTAGTACTTAAAAGAGATGAAGCTGGACACCCAATTAATGGTGCTGTATTTAAAGTAGATGGAATTGAAAAGACTATCAGAGATGGTGAAGCAAGATGGGATGATCTAGAATGTGATATTACATATGAAGTTAGAGAGATTTCGCCTATAAAACAAAGTAAAAGAATACATTTAGGGGATTGTGGGGAGAGAAGTACTATAACAATAGTTAACAAAATAGAAGAAGAAGTAACAGAAGAAACTACGATAGAGGATGATTATTCAAAGCCCGTTCTAAGAATGGGAAGTCGAGGTTATTGGGTAGTTGAATTACAGAAAATGTTAAACTATGCAGTGTATAGAACCACAAATGATTTAGTATTAGATGGTGCTTTTGGACCAAAAACAAACCATGCTGTAGTTTTCTTTCAAGATCGTTGTAATATTACTGTTGATGGTATTGTAGGACCTCAAACATGGGGGCTTTTAAACGCAGTTTGTAACCAATAAATAGGAACTGAGATTAGACATTTATAAAAGAGTAAAAGTCTAAGAAGTAAGAAAAATGAAAAATGCCTTAGCAAAAAAGTGATTTTATAATTTAATTTAAAACATGAATATAAATCTACTTAATGTAATAATAGAATTCTTACTAGGTTGCATAGAGCAAATAATTAAAATCTTTTCTGAGCCTACCTCTAAAAGAATAGAAACTTATAGAAAACGTAAATCAGGAATTAGAAATGGAATCACCGAATGTATAGAAAATGTTGAAAGTATAAATGACTTACGAGAGTTATACATAATAGCACGTGATGAAGATTTTGAGAGAATTAATGTTAAAGATGTATTTAAAAGAAATAAAATAAAAATAGATAAAATAAAAAAATTGCTTTATCCTGATTACCAGATTACAAAAAATAAGGAATTAAAGGAAAAAATAATTAAAAATATAAAAACAATTATAGATAAAAGCAAACTGATTAATGAGTGTCTTGATAAATGTTATAAAGGAGAGAATGGAAATCAGTATCATCGTTTGAAAGTTTTAACAGGATTAGGTAAATATAAAGAAGATTTTGATAAACAAATAAATAATCTTAAAAAACTTTTAAATGAAGTATATTGAACAAGATCAATTAAAAATAAAATAAAAAATGAAAAAAAAATAAAGAACTAAAAAAATTTAAATTCCCGATCGATTTAATAGAGTTCCCGATTAAATACAACAGTAGCAGCAAGGAATAAAGAAATACTTGACAAAATTGCTATTATAATAAAAATATAGCATATTTTTATTATAATTAGCCAGAGGTGGGTAAAGAAATAAAAATTAATATTAAGAGTCCGAAAGGGCTCTTTTTTTATTGGAGTTTAAATGCCATATAAACCAAGATCAGGATGTAGATACCCAGGATGTCCTAATAGAGCAGAGAAAGGAAGTAGCTACTGTAGTAAACACAGAAAACAAAAAGAAAGAGAACGTTCCACATCAACAGCCCGGGGTTATAACTACCGCTGGCAAAAAGTAAGAAGAATGTATTTAAGAGAGAATCCTTTATGTGTTGAATGTCTTAAAGAGGGGTGGGTAATCCCCGCAACAGTAGTAGATCACATAGAACCCCACAGGGGTGACCAAGCTAAGTTCTGGGACAGCGATAACCTCCAAAGCTTATGTGAAAGCTGTCACAACAGGAAGACAGCGTTGGGAAAGTAAAAAGAATATTAAATTATACAAAACTATATAACAATGCACACCGAATGCGTGTGCAAAATTATTTAAAAAGTTTATAATAAAAAGGGGGTAGGGGGTATCAAAAGTATAGAGCCCTAAGAAGCCCAAACCGCGGGGTAGGACAGCGTATGTTTCCGCGAGTTAGGGTAGGGGGGTCATTTTTTAGGCACAAAATTAGATAATCTTAAAAATTAATACAAAAACTATGAAAATAGAAAGAATTGCGATAAATTCATTGAATTTAGCAAAATATAATCCAAGAAAAGACCTAAAACCGGAAGACATCGAATATCAAAAAATAAAAAGAAGCATAGAAGAGTTCGGATATGTGGACCCGATAATAGTAAACAAAGATATGACGGTCATCGGCGGAAATCAAAGGTTAAAGGTTTTAAAAGACCTTGATTACAAAAAAGTCTCCTGTGTTGTCCTGGACCTGGACAAAATCAGAGAAAAAGCCTTAAATATAGCATTAAACAAGATAGAGGGAGAATGGGACCTAATAAAACTTAAAGATTTACTTCAAGAACTTGATACCGGCGAAATAGACATGGACATAACAGGTTTTGAGTATTCGGAATTAGAAGAGATTATGACAAGAGTTTATGTTCCAGAAGAAAGCGAAAAAGATGACGAAGTTCCACCTGTTCCAGAAATACCAATTAGTAAACAAGGACAGTTATATAAATTAGGGGAACACAGACTTTTATGCGGAGACGCAACAAATATCAAAGACGTCGAAAAGCTAATGAATGGAGAAAAAGCGGATATGATATTTACCGACCCACCTTATGGAGTTGCTTATAAGTCCAGGGGTAAACTTGGTAAAGTTATAGGAGATAATTTGTCTGATAAGGAATTTAATATTCTTTTGCAAAAGGCATTCAGCAATGCTTTTAATACAACAAAAAAAGATGCCAGCTTCTACATTTGTTTTGGTAATAAGAAACTGCATTTTATAGTACCGATACTTTTAGAAATAGGATATTATCTATCAGACTTTATAGTTTGGTATAAAAATCAATTTGTTTTATCAGGGTCAGATTATCATAGCCAGATGGAATTAGTAATATATGGTTGGAAACAGGAATACATAAATGAATGGGAAGCAATGCTTTATGGTTTTAAAGGGGAGTCAAAACATAGATGGTATGGAGGTAGAACCCAGAGCAATGTGTGGGAAATAGACAGAGAATATGCAGGAAACTATTTACACCCAACTATGAAACCAGTAGCAATTATAACCAGGGCATTAAATAACAACACCCTGATAAATAATATAGTCCAAGATTTATTTGGTGGATCAGGCTCAACATTAATAGCTTGTGAAAAAATACAGCGCAGGTGTTATATGATGGAAATAGAACCAAAGTATGCAGATGTAATTATAGAAAGATGGGAAAAATACACAGATAAAAAAGTAAAACTAATAAATAAATTAGAGAAGGTGAAAAATGGCAGGAAGAAAACCCAAACCAACAAAATTAAAAATATTAGAAGGTAATCCAGGGAGAAGACCGTTGAACTTGAATGAACCAAATCCATTACCCATAGCACCGGAATGTCCGGATTGGCTACTCGATGATGCAAAGAAAGAATGGAAGAGACTTGCTCCCGAATTAGAAAGACTTGGATTATTAACTATAATAGACAAAGCAGTATTTGCGGGATATTGCCAAAGTTATGCAAAGTGGAAGGCAGCGGAAGAATTCATAAAAAAAAATGGAACAACTTATAGAATACCTAAAAAGGATAAGAGCGGAAAAGTAGTATCTGTTTATATTGCACCATTTCCAGAGGTAGCTATTGCCAATCAGAGCTTAAAACAAATTAGAGCATTTGCGACAGAATTTGGATTAACTCCTTCTTCAAGGGGAAGGATATATTTACCAGGGGATACATTTGACGACGAATTTGATAAATTACTTGACTAAAAAATATGTTTGATGAAAATAAAGCACTTCGAGTTAAAAATTTTATTGAGAGGTATTTAAAACACAGTAAAGGGAGGTTTGCAGGGAAGCCTTTTATTTTAGAGGACTGGCAATACAATGATATTATCAGACTGTTATATGGAACTCTAAATCCCGAAGGATTTTTAAATCAGTTTCACTAATTCTGAATTTAGGTGGAGTTTTACTTCTTTCAAATTTTTTGTATCTATGTTTTACAATTGGAATTTTCTGAACTCTCTTTATTGGTAAATGAATCAGTAATGAGTTAACTCTAATTAGTTTTGACCTTAGATAATTAGCTTTTCTGTTAATCTTTTTACCTTTTAAAAGAAAAATCGCCAAATCTGGCTTTAAAGCATTTAATTTCTCAATTGATTTCTTTCTTATTTGAGAATGGTCAACCTCAATACCTATTGAATAATTGCCTTTTTTAGCGAACACATCAACTTTACCTTCTCGCCCTGCTCAAACTTCTAAGAGTTTTTCTAATTTCCTCTTGAATCTCTCTATGGTCAGTTGCTTCAACTTTTAAAAGAATTTCCAGTAAAGGAATCATATTTTTAAAATTTATATTTTAGCACTTTGATCTTTTTATTCTATATATTTCCTCATTCTAAAGAACCACCTGAATGGCGATTTAAAGCTTCTTATTTTTTCTTTTGTAAGAATATAAACAAAGGATTCCTTTTTAGCTCATATTTTTTATGGTCATAAGATTTATATGCTGCTAGACCTCCTCCAAATAAAGTAGTTAGGCTTTTGGTAATCGCAAACCAAATTCTTTGTGTTATTAACCCTTCTGCAAATGCACCCACGGATTTAATCACAACTTCTCCAATTTCTGCTATGGTCTCTTTTCTAATTTGTTTTAAATCATTCTTTATTACATTGTACTCGTAATTAACAGAATCAGATAGTTGTTTTACTGCAAGTTTGAAGTCTTCGATTTTGCTTACCTTTCTAATTTTTTCCCACTTTTCATCAAGATAGCTGCGAAGTTTTAATGTAACTCCGGTGTTTTTTTGCCTTTTAATAAATTCTGGAGACAATCCTGTCAAAAATGGAACTTCTAACTCTATTTTACTTTCAATAAATTCCTTTCTTTCTTTATATTCATCAGTAAAAGTGATTGCTTTAGCATACAAGTCACAAGCTAATTTATGAAGCTTCTGATCTGTTATTGGTATAGCTTTTAATTTATCACTGGTGTATAAAGCCATAGTTAAAGACATACCTCGATGAATTTTCATACTGGCATCTAATTTTGAGATATCTATGTAATTTTCGGCATGGAATAGCTGTTGTTTCTCTAGTCGTTCCAACCTATCCTTAAAAGTTTCTTCATCAATTTGACATTTCTTAGCCAAAAAATGAACTGCTGCTATATCCCGTCCATATTTAGATAAAGATTGCATGTACTTTAAAATCCTCTCAGCTTCAACTTTATCTTCTATACTTAATATCCTTTTTACATGGTCTATATTGTAATGTTTTTGTTGTGACCTTAACATTCCACTCACTAGTCTGACTCCGCTTTCAAATAAGCCCAGCCTTTCGAATTTTCTCATTTCCTCTGTGTCTTTAATTTTTTCCTCTTCAAAAATCTTTTTATTAATTTTGCCTAATGTCTTCCATGTACTATAATCCCAGGCAGGAAGGTGTGGTAATAGTAATAACTGATCTGTCTCTATCCACTTGTTTAATGATACGAGAAATAGAGCATTTTCAAATAGAAACTCTAAATACAAATCAGGTTTTTTATTCGGAGAATCCTTGTAATCGGGATTTATTCCTACAATAAAACTTAGTGGGCATGACATTACTACTTTATAATTCAAAATCCCAGCACGTTCTAAGAAGGAATCAATTGGTTCTAATTCCGAAGGTAACCAATAGTATAAAAGTTCATCTGAATGTTGATTTTTAATAGTTGAAATTACCCTTTCGATATTCTTTGGGTGCCAGATTTCTTTATTTATAAAATCTATTAAATCAAGGAGATCTGTAGTTGAAAAAGTTTTACGAATAGAAAAAAAGGGCCCAGTTTGGACTATTCCAAATTTGTCTGCTAAATAACTAATCTCTTTTAAATTTAATTCTTTAATATCATCCATCTTGTTCCTATGATAGTATCTTCCTTAAATTCCATTCGGGAAAAGAATCTCAAGAGTTCTTTTCATTTTTTCATCAAATTCAGTTCCTAGCTTTTTTCTTATATCCTCTGGCTCAAGTAAGTTGTGCAGGAATGGACTGCCATTATTCATTTGCTCTTAAGTTGAAACTCTAGCTAAAATTATAGCTTCATAGACTTTGAGGATTAATTAACTGATAATAAGGATTTTTAGAACACTTTGTTTTGTTTTTTTCAGCTTGATTTAAACCTAATTTTTCTAACCCGACGTTAAAGTATAAAGCAAATACCAAATCATCAATATAGCTTTTTAATTGTTGTTGTTTGTCGTAATCAATTACTGGTAAATTTTTTAATTCTGATAAACTAATTTCTTGTTTTTCTATTTTTAAAGTTCGTTTATCGTATTTTTCTGCAAGAACTTTTTTAATTAAATTTCTATTTTCTTTTATAGCAAGTTTAATTTTCTCATTATCTTTTTTCAAAATTAAGTCATTACCTTCTACTGAAACATTATCAAATTTTTGAAGCATTACTTTTGAAAAATCAACAAAATCTGATAACTTCTTTTCTTCCAAAATTAACATATCTTCTACTCTTTTTACAATTTCTTTCTTAATTTGCTGGTTATTATCAGAGATTTTAGGAACACGGATTTGGCCTTTTATGATTTGTAAGCTGACTAAGATAGTTCTTGTATCTTCTTGTTCAATTTTAATAATTTTGTTTAATAATAGATTTGTTATCTTAGAATTTAGCAATGCGAATAAATACATAGTTTCCTCTTTATTATTTGAACCAATTCCGAGAATTTTATTTCTCGCCCAAATAACTGGCAAATCCGTAAAAAAGAATCTTGTAGTATTATTATAAGACCAAATAAGTTTGTATTTACTATCCAAAAGGTTATATCTTTGATTACCTTGCCTTAAGGCAATAAACATCTGAGTGCTC
>DAOWJR010000010.1 GCA_030640275.1 Actinomycetes bacterium
GTGCTAAATATGAGAGGTGAACCTCTTATGCCAACAACTCAGCAAAAGGCAAACAAACTTTTAAGAAAAAAGAAAGCAAAAGTTGTTACAACCAAGCCATTCACAATCCAGTTAAATTATCCGACTGGAGAAAACAAGCAGCCAATTACTTTAGGAGTAGATGCTGGTTATTCAAAGATTGGATTTTCAGCTATTACTAATACCAAAGAATTAATATTAGGTGAGGTTCAATTAAGAAATAATATGTCAAAGAAACTATCAGAAAGAAAGATGTATAGAAGACTAAAAAGAAACAGATTATGGTATAGAGAACCAAGATTTAATAATAGGGTTTCTGCTAAAAAGAAGGGCTGGTTAGCACCCTCAATTCAACATAAATTAAATACTCATATCAAAATGATAGATAAGGTTAAAGAAATACTGCCCATTTCTCAAATCAATATTGAAGTTGCTACTTTTGACACCCAGAAGATGCAAAATCCTGAAATCAAGGGGGTTGAATATCAACAAGGTGAGCTTAAAGGTTATGAAATTAAGGAATATCTACTAAAGAAGTGGAATAGAATATGTGCTTACTGTGGTAAAACAAATGTCCCTTTAGAAGTTGAACATATAGTTCCAAAATCAAGAGGTGGCTCAGATAGAGTCTCTAATCTCACCATAGCCTGCAATAAATGTAATCAAAAGAAAGGTAATAAGACAGCAAAAGAGTTTAATTATCCTAAAATACAAGAAAAAGCAAATAAATCATTAAAAGAAGTAGCATTCATGAATAATGTCAGATGGAAATTAATCAATCAGCTAAAAGAACAGGGCAATAAAGTTTCTCACACCTATGGATATATTACCAAATATAATAGAGCTAAATTAGGATTAGAAAAATCACACATTAATGATGCCCTTGTTATAGCTGGTGGTATTAATCAAAAAAGATGTAAACCTCTTATAGTTAAACAGACACGCAGAAATAACCGATCTATACAATTAAACAGAAAAGGATATAAGAGATCTATAAGGAAACAAAGATATAAGTTTCAGCCAAATGATATGGTGAGACTTAACAAGAAAATTTACAAAGTAAAAGGTGTATTCAATTATGGAGAATATATAAGATTGTCAGATGATTCTAACATCATTAATGCTAATATCAAAAATGTTTCATTAATTACTTATGGAAAAGGTTTACAATTTAAATATCCAATTCATCTCCCACCAAATTCTAATGATTTTGGAAGGAGTCTTCTTGGATAGTTTAGATAAGTAAGCTTAAAACTATATGATAATCGCAGATGTTCTTTAAAGATGATTGCGTTAGTCAATAGTTTTTAGATGGAGTATCTTATTTGTACCAGCTTCTATAACACAAATAAATTGTTTAGTAAGTTTATCTTTTTCAAAATCTTTTCCAGGACCTATGCCAGAAATTATGAAAGCATCTTTCCCCTCAAACCTTGCTTTTTCTACAGAGAAGATTAACAGTGGGAACTTCTCAGGTAATTGTTCTTGCCCTGTAAGATATTTATATATTTCAGATTCTAATATCTTTAAATTTTCATCAAAGTGTGGAAATTGTAAAACTTTAGATTTTATACTTTTATATAATATCTTATCGTAGTCATCTTTTATTAAGAGAACTTGATTTGTATCTATTGGTAAAATTTGTTCAATAGTTTCTTCTGTAGATATCCTTTCTTCAGATTTTTGATTTGTAAAAAATTCATCAATATAATTTTGTGTATAATCATTTTCTGAAACAGTTATTATAGGTTGTGGTACAGGTGGAACTTCAGGCTTTATGGTTATTAATTCTTGTTCCATTATACCCTCTTCAGTTATTACTGTTTGCTCAGCTTCAGCTACTTCTTCATCTTTAACTTCTCCTTCTACTGCTGTATCTTCTCCATTGCCAAATTCTTTAGATACCGCTTCTTCAGTAGTACTTAAACCCTTTGTTAGATCCTCAGCTAATTCAGCAGATTCCATTTTATGAAAAGTATATAAAGGTTTATAAAATTGTAATAATAAAACTCCTAACAATAATATAGCTATTGCACTTATAATTGAAATAAATTGCCATCTTGACCAGATTGGTTTGGGTATTAGAGTTGGAGGAATTTCTATACTTTTTTCTCTAACTAATTTAGCCAACTTTTTTGCTTTATCAAAAGATAAATCATAAAAAGCAGATGAGGAGATGAACTCTTTTACACCTTTTATCTCATTAAAATACTTTTTGCAATCCGGGCATGTTTTTATATGCTCTTCTACTTTTTTATTTTGGTTAATAGAGAGTTCAGAATCAACATATTCAGAAATCATATTTTTTATATTTTTGTAGTTCAATTTTTCACCTTTTAATGTATCTTTTAATATAAGACTTTAAAAATCTATTTTTTGTTCTCTTTCTTCTTTCAAAATATTTCTTAAGATCTCTCGAGATCTACTTATTCTTGATTTAACTGTTCCTAAAGGAATACTTAAAATTTCAGATATTTCTTTATATTTCAAATCATATATATCATTTAGTACAATTACAATTCTAAGATTTTGTGGTAGTTTTTGAAGTAGGTTCTGTACTTTATCTGTTTCTTCTGCTTCTAAAATTCTATTTGAAACTTCATTAAATCTATTTTTATAAGTGACCCTTTCTGTTAATTTTAGTTCTTCATAAGAATCAGATATTGATTTTTTTCTTTTAATAAGTATGTCTTTACAGACATTACATGTGATTCTATAAAGCCATGTAGAAAACTTAGAAGCTCCCTTAAAACTTTTAGCTCTTTTAATTAATCTGATAAATGTTTCCTGGGTTGCATCCCATGCGTCTTGAGAATTATTCATAAAGCGGAATGATAGATTATAGATATTTTTCTGGTGACGTTTTACGAGTTGAACAAGAGCTTTCTCATCCCCTCTTGTGTAATATCTTATAAGTTTTTCATCATTTATTTTTTCTCTTTTATATTTTATTGTCATGAAATATTTTTTTTCTTCTATATTTGACTGTTACAGAATTTAAAACTAATATTCTCATATAAAGGTTATAATAATAAGTTATTTTAGTAATTATTTTTAACATTTTGTTTTAGTAACAACAAAAATATACCACAATTTGACTTTATATAAAAATTTGATTAAACTTTTTTTATCTATTTGAATAATTATAGTTATATTTAGGTTGAAATAAAAAATGAAGGTAAGAGATTTAATTATTATTGGAGCAGGTCCAGCGGGAATGAGTGCTGGAATATATGCAGCCAGGTCAGCTTTATCACCACTCATTATAGAATCACAAATGCCCGGAGGTCAGGTAGCTCTTACAGATTTTATTGAAAACTATCCAGCATTTCCCAATGGTATGTCTGGTCAAGAGTTAACTAAACTTATGGAAGAACAGTGTAATAATTTTAATGTTGAGTTTATGAACTTTGTCCAGGTTGATTTCGTTGAAAAGGAAAACAAAATCTTTAAGTTAAAAACTAACCAGGGTGATTTTTTTGCTAAAACTGTTATAGTTGCAACTGGAGCAAGTCCAGCTGAATTGGGTATTCCTGGAGAAAGGGAGTTTAAAGGAAGAGGAGTTTCATATTGTGCAACTTGTGATGGCCCTTTGTTTAAGGATAAAGATATCCTTGTTGTTGGTGGTGGTGATTCAGCTGTTCAGGAGGCAATTTGTTTAACTAAATTTGTATCATCTTTAAAGGTAGTTCATAGAAGGGATAAATTAAGAGCAAGAAAGATGATACAAGAAAAAGCTTTTAAAAATCCCAAAATAGATATTTTATGGAATTCTAATCTATTGGAAATCAAAGGAAAGGATTTGGTTGAGAGGGTAGTAATTTATAATAATAAAACAAATCAGAAAAGAGAGATAAGAATAGATGGCGTTTTTATGTATGCGGGATTTAAACCAAATTCATCCTTAGTAAAAAACTTAGTAGAAATGGATAAACTGGGTAGTATAATAACAGATCATAAAATGAGAACTTCTACTACTGGATTGTTTGCTGCTGGGGATGTAAGAAATACACCTCTAAGACAAGTCGTTACTGCTGTTTCAGATGGAGCAATAGCAGCTATAAACGCAGAAGAATATTTAGAATACGAGATTAAAATTTAACTCCATAGCTGAGAAGCCCCCTTACGATAGCTGGTGGTAGTTCACTCTGTAAAATTTAAAAGTATAATATAAAAATAAATAACGAATATACTTTTTAGAATAGAAAGGAGAAGGATTTGCCAGAGAAAATATTAAAACTAACTGATGAGAACTTTCAGGAAACAATAAAGGATTCAGAACTTCCTATAATTGTGGATTTTACAGCTCCATGGTGTGGACCTTGCAGGATGATGGAACCGATATTTAATGTATTAGTAAAGGAATTGGAAAATGGGGTAATACTTGCAAGATTAAATGTTGATGAAAATCCTGAAATTTCTAAGAATTACGAGATTATGAGCATTCCAACATTTATAATGTTTCAAGATGGAAAATTAGTGAAAAAAGTAATTGGAGCTCGTCCAAAGGAGAAATTTTTAGAAGAATTTGGTTTGAAATAATTCAACAATATTGTAAAAATTTACATTTCTCTCAAAAATAATAAAAATATCCTATAAATTAAATTTATCAATTCTTCAAAATTTGTTTAGATAAATATTACTTTGTGTTTGAACTTTTATGAAACTAAAAAGAGGATCCAAGGGTAAAGAGGTTGTTGATTTACAAACAAGGTTAAAATCCTTAGGATTTCCACTTGGTTTAGAGGATATTGATGGTTTTTTTGGAATAAAGACAGAAGAAGCTGTTAAATCCTTTCAACAAAAAAGAGGTCTGGCAGTTACAGGTACTATTGATTCAATTACATGGTTGGAAGTTGTTGAAGCAGGATACACTTTAGGAAGTAGAACTCTATATTTAAAAGTACCACCTTTTAGAGGTGATGATGTTAAAACTTTACAACATTATCTCAATTCACTTGGTTTTGATTCGGGAGAAGTAACAGGAATTTTTAACAAAAAAACAGAAAATGCTGTTAGAAAATTTCAAAATAACATGTCTTTAGATGAAGATGGACTTGTTGGTCCAGAAACTATAAAGTCTCTTAATAATTTAAAAAGATCATTAGAGAGAGGGACTAATTATCATATTCCAGAAAGAAAAATCATCAAGCAAACTAAACCAATAATCTGTATTGATCCGGGACATGGGTTACCTACTGATCCAGGTAAAATAGGAGTTTATGGATTAACTGAGGCTGAAGTCTGTTGGGAAATTGCTGAAAATCTAATTCAGGAGATTTCAAAAACAGATGTGGCTGGGTGCTTAACTCAAAAGATTGGTAAAAATTTAAATGAGAGTGAAAGGGCATCAGTTGCGAATTCAAAAAAAGCAAATATTTTAGTAAGTGTTCATTTAAATTATTGTGATAACCCATTTGCTGAGGGAAGTAGTAGTTATTATTTCTCATCTGGATTATCATTCTCTAATTCCGGAAAAATACTTTCAAATTTAATAGAGGACAATCTAATTAAAAGACTAAGGGTACCGGATTGCAGGGTTCATGGAATGAATATACCAATTCTAAAAGAGACATCAATGACATCTGTAAGAGTGGAACCAGGATTTATTTCAAATCCAGAGGAAGAGAAAAGGATGGCAACTAAGAAATATAAAAGAAATGTAGCAGTTGCCATTTCAACAGGCATAAAAGATTTTCTAAATAAGGATATTTAAGGATATTATTAGAATTTAAAATATTATTTTTTTTGCAATATTATTAATTTTATATTAGAATCTTACAATAATAGTAAATGATAAGTAGTTGGAGAAGTGAAAAACGGAGGTTATTAATTGGATGATCCTTTACTTAGAAAGAGGAGAAACTTCTTTATTATAAGTAAAATTGTTTTTAGTGTAATTTTAGTCATTTCATTTACACTTTCCTACTCGTCACCACTTAGTGCCACGCCTTTAAGTGAAAAAAGAGCTGAAAAAGATAGACTTATTAAAGAAATATATCGCATTCATGAGGACCTTGATGAAACAGTTGAGAAATATAATTTTTATACAGATGAGCTTAATAAGGTTGAATCAAATATAATATTTCTTGAAAAACGAAAAAGTAGACTTAATTTTGAACTCAGCTCTTTAAAAACAGAGCTTGAAGCTGCATTAGAAGAAATTTATAAATTTGGACAGGTAAATCTTGTATACATAATGTCGTCTCCAGACACTGTTAATGATCTAATGGATAGAATAAAACTCTTTTCAATAGCTGGAGATAAGCATGCTCAGTTGATAATGAAGGTTGAGGAAATAAGAAATGAAATTATTAATATTGAGCAGGAAGCTGAGAAGCAAAAAAAGATAATATCGGGTTTAATATCAGAATTAAATTTGGTAAAAGAGCAAGTAGAAGAAAAAATAAGGGAGAAGGAAAGACTTCTTGCCAAGGTTAAGCAGGATATACAAATTTTAGAAAGAGAGATGTATGCACCTGTAACTAATTTTGTTTCTCCATCTGACTATACAGGTGTGGTATCTCTTGCATTATCACAACAGGGAAAGCCCTATGTTTGGGGAGCCTCAGGTCCCAATAGTTTTGATTGCTCGGGACTTGTTTATTGGGTTTTTAGACAATTTGGAACCTATCTACCTCGGACTGTAAGAGGTCAATATAATGCAGGAGCTTCTGTTTCAAAATCAGATCTTAGACCAGGGGATTTGGTTTTTTTCAAAAACTTCAGTCATGTTGGAATATATATTGGAAATGGAAACTTCGTTCACGCTCCACATAATGGAACTAAAGTAAGAGTAGAATCGTTAAGTAGACCATATAGGGTAAAAAACTATTGTGGAGCCTGTCGTATTTAGGACTAATAACAAACTTCTAAAATTATTAAAAAAATGTCTACAGGATTATTTTATCATCCAATTTTTTTAGAACATGATACGGGATGGGGTCATCCAGAAAGAGCACAAAGATTAGTTGCAATATTAGATGAAATTGAAAAAAGAAAAGATTTAAATAATATTGAAACTGTTTCACCCGATAAAGCATCCATAAAGGATATCCAATTAAACCATAGTAATAGCTATATCAAATTGATTCAAAATACATCAGAAATAAAAAGCATAAAACATTTAGATCCCGATACAGCAGTCTGTTCAAAGTCATATGAAAGCGCGCTTCATGCATGTGGAGCAGTTTTAAATGCAGTCAAGTCAGTATATGAGGGGATTTATAGAAATGCATTTGCTTTAGTGAGACCACCTGGACATCATGCACTTTTTTCTCGAGCTATGGGTTTCTGTATATTTAATAATATTGCAATAGCTGCCAAGTATTTAAAGAATGTAATGGGTTTGCGTAAAATAGCTATTATTGATTGGGACGCTCATCATGGAAATGGCACACAAGATTCATTTTATAATGATCCAGATGTCCTTTATATATCTTTGCATCAATTTCCTTTTTATCCGGGAACTGGTTCTGCTAATGAAATTGGAACGGGTATTGCAAAAGGATTTAATGTAAATATACCAATGTTTGCATATAGTGGGGAGAATACCTATTTATTGGCAATAGAAAGGATCATTTCTCCGATTGTTTATCAATTTTCGCCAGAATTCATCTTGATTAGTGCTGGATATGATGGACATTATAAAGACCCTTTAACTCAACTTCTTTTAACAAGTAATACATTTTTTAAATTATCAAAAGCTGTAATAGAAATGGCAAATGAAGTTTGTAGTGGTAGAATTATTTTCTCTTTAGAGGGCGGCTATTACTTAAAGGGATTATCTCAAAGTGTAGTAGAGACTCTCAGAGCAATGGTCGGGTATAATAATCCAGTTCCTTACCCATCAGAAGAGTTAAAGGAGAGGAATTCAAGCATGGAAATAGAACAAATAATAGAAATTCAAAAAAGATATTGGAAATTATAAGAAAATAAATAGCTTTTAATGAACATAAATTAAAAAAGTATTAAATTGACATAAAATGTTTTTTAAAAAATATACAATCCGAAAATATATTAAATTTCGTCTTTTACTTTTAATTTTTCTACTAATTATAATCCTACCTATCTTGTCAGGTTGTGAATTTTTAATATTTAAATCTGAACCTGAAAGAACAGTTTTTAGTTTTTTTAATGACCTGAATTTAAAAAATGTTGAAAGGATATATAATAAATATCTCTTAAATAATGATAAATTAAAGATAGACAAGGAAGATTTTAATTTATTGATTTCCAAATCTCTCTCCTCTGTCAGAAAAATAGAGTTAAAGAGAACCGATTTATTAAAAAGGAATGATGAGAAAGCAGCAGTAAGTGCAAATTTTATTATTACTTATGTTGATGACAGAGAAGAGATAAGAACAGAAGAGATATTCCTAATTTATGAAGATGGGAAGTGGAAAATCAATTTTGAAGAAACATTTTTGTCTTTAAAGCCACAACCTTGAGTGAAAAAGCTAAAAAATATTGATTTTTTTGTGCAATTCTGGTAAAATATCAAAACTTTATGATATTATTATTAAAATACTTGACAATAGTATTATAAAGTTTTATAATTTTATCTACAAATTTTAGTTTATTATTAAATATTTGAAATTTTTAAAATGTAAATAAAAAGGAGGATTAAAAAATGTCAAAACCAATTGGTATTGATCTAGGTACAACCAACTCATGTATTGCTGTATTTGAGGGAGGAGAATCAACAGTTATACCAAATGTGGAAGGTGGTAGGCTAACTCCATCAGTTGTAGCTTTTACTAAATCTGGTGAGCGCTTAGTAGGAATGATAGCAAAAAGACAAGCAATAACAAATCCGGATAAAACTATATCATCTATTAAGAGAAAAATGGGTTCGAAACATAGAGTAAAAATTGATGATAAAGAATATTCACCTCAAGAAATTTCTGCAATGATATTACAAAAGATGAAAGCTGATGCAGAAGCACACCTGGGTGAAGAAATAACGGAAGCTGTTATAACTGTTCCAGCATATTTTGAGGATAGTCAAAGAAAAGCTACAAAAGAGGCTGGTAAAATAGCAGGCATGAAAGTACCAAGAATAATAAATGAGCCAACAGCAGCTGCTCTTGCATACGGTTTGGACAAGGAGCAAGATCAGAAAATATTAGTTTTTGATCTCGGTGGAGGAACATTTGATGTTTCAATTTTAGATATTGGAGATGGAGTTTTCGAAGTAAAAGCTACAAGTGGGAACAATCTTTTGGGTGGGGATGACTATGATAAGAAAATAGCGGAATGGATAATTTCTGAATTCAAAAAAGAACAAGGAATAGACCTTTCTGGTGATAAGATGGCAATGCAAAGACTTAAAGAGGCAGCTGAAAAGGCAAAATGTGAACTTTCTACTACTCAAACTGCTAATATAAATCTACCTTTTATAACAGCTGATGAGTCAGGTCCAAAACATCTTGAGATGACACTTACAAGAGCTAAACTTGTTCAATTAGTATCTGATTTGATTGATAAGTGTGTTGGTCCAACAAAAAGAGCAATGGAGGATGCAGGAGTAAAACCTGGGGATTTAGACCATGTCCTATTAGTTGGAGGTCAAACCAGAATGCCCGCAGTAAGAGATTTAGTAAAGAAATTGACAGGGAAAGAACCAAGAAAAGATATAAATCCTGATGAAGTTGTTGCTGTAGGAGCGGCAATTCAAGCGGGGGTTTTAAAAGGTGAAGTTAAAGATGTTCTTCTACTGGATGTTACACCATTATCATTAGGTATTGAGACAAAAGGCGGAGTTTTTACTAGGTTAATTGAGAGAAATACAACAATTCCTACAAAAAAGGGAGAAATATTTTCTACAGCTGAGGATAATCAAACTACAGTTGAGATTCATGTACTTCAGGGTGAAAGACCGATGGCTGCTTTCAACAAGACATTAGGTAGATTTCAACTGGTAGGAATACCACCAGCCCCAAGAGGAATTCCTCAGATTGAGGTGAATTTTGATATTGATGCTAACGGAATTGTTCATGTATTTGCCAAAGATCTTGGAACTGGAAATGAACAGAAAATAACAATAACTTCTTCAGCTGGTATATCTGATAATGAGATAGAAAAAATGATGAAGGAAGCTGAAGTTCATGCAGAAGAGGATAAAAGAAAAAGGGAAGAAGCTGAGACAAGAAATAATGCAGATAATCTTATCTATTCAACAGAGAAATCATTAAGACAATTAGGTGATAAATTACCTTCAGGAGAAAGAAGCAATATAGAATCTGCTATTTCAGAATTAAAAAAGGCACTGGCTGGAACAGATGTAGAAGCTATAAAACAGAAATCACAAAATTTAATGGAGGCATCCCATAAATTAGCAGAAGCTATCTATGCCCAGACAACTCAAAAGACTACAAAAGCTGAAGAGTCTAAAGGTGAGAAAAAATCAAAACCAGAAGATGAGGAAGAAGTTGTAGACGCTGATTTTGAAGTTGTAGATGAAAATGAATAGAATTTAAGGAAGTGTCAGGTCTTGACATGAGACATAGAGGAAGAGTAGGGGAAATTAAAGATTTTCCCTATTAAAATTATATATTTTATAGGAGATTTTATGTCAGAAGCTAAAAAGCAAAATGAATCGAATTCAGAAATTGATTATAGCAAAGTTTCATCTAAAAACAATGAAAAAAGTAAAGAAAAATCAAGTAAGAATCGGTCTCAAAAAATCAAAACAGAATCAATTAAAAAGAAGAAATTAAAAAGAAAAAAAACTAAGAGTGAGATAAGATTGAATAAAAAGATTACAGAATTAAAACAAGAAATAGATGAGAAAAAAAATCAACTAAATGATTATATTGATACACTGCAAAGACTTCAAGCAGAATTTGAGAACTATAAAAAAAGGACTATAAAAGAAAAAGACAAACTCGTGTCAATAGCAAATAAGGATTTAATAAGAGAACTTTTGCCATTACTTGATGATTTTGAGAGAGCTATAAACTCTTGTAAAAATGGTAATGAGGTTCAAACCATCATTGAAGGTCTAAATATTATAAATAATCAATTTAATCAGGTATTAAATAAAAAAAATCTAAAAGAGATCTATCCCGAGGGAGAGATATTTGATCCAAGATACCATGAAGCTGTAATGCAAATTGAAAGCGATAAACACGAGGAAGGAACAGTGCTTGAAGTATTACAGAAAGGATACCTATTAAATGATATATTATTAAGACCCGCAACTGTAAAGGTCTCAAAAAAATCAGATAAGTCCTGAGAAAAAATTAAATTGAATTTAACAATGCAAAAATTTTATTAAGATTTATTCCTGGTGACTTAATTGGAATTTAAAGACTATTATAAGATATTAGGTGTAGATAAAAGTGCTACACAAAAAGAGATAAAAAAAGCATATAGGAAATTAGCTCAACAGTATCATCCTGATGTTAACAAAAACAATAAGGAAGCAGAGGAGAAGTTTAAAGAAATTTCAGTAGCATACTCAATCTTAGGAGATAAAGAGAAGAGAAAGAGATATGATGAACAGGTTAGAATGTACAGTCAGGGACCTTTTGGATTTCAAGCTAAAGGATTTAAACCAGAGGATTTTCAAACAATCTGGAACTTTCAGGAATTTGGTGAATCTTCGGCTTTTGAAAGTATATTTGACTTATTTAAAACTGGTGGTGTAAGAAACAGGCGAACTAAAGTACCAAAAAGAGGAAATGACCTTACATATAAATTAAATCTCTCCTTCTACGAAGCAATTAAAGGTGTAACTACGAAAATAAATGTAAACGCTAATTTAGCATGTACGAAGTGCAAGGGTACAGGAACTGAGCCAGGGACTTTGCCAATAACATGTCCAAATTGCAATGGGAGAGGAGTAGTATCGAGAAATCAAGGTTTTTTCAGTATAAGTCAAACATGTCCTCGATGTTTAGGCCAGGGTATAATAACAGAGCACCCTTGCACTAAATGCAAAGGTACAGGGAGAGAGAGGAGAGTAAGAAAATTAACTGTAAAAATCCCTGCTGGAGTGAAAAATGGTTCAAAAATAAGATTTAAGGGTATGGGGGAGTCTGGTGATAAAGGAAGTCCATCTGGAGATTTGTATATTATTACCAAGGTAAAATCACACCCTATTTTTAAAAGAAGAAATAGTGATATTTTAATAGATTTACCCATTACATTCACTGAAGCTGCTTTAGGAACAAATATTGAAATTCCAACCCCAAATAAAAAAATTTCATTAAAGATTCCAGCTGGTTCACAAAGTGGGAAAGTGTTTAGAATTAGAGGTAAGGGAGCACCAAAATTAAAAAGAAGCGGGAAAGGAAATATGCTCATCAAACTTAAAGTTGTAACTCCTGATAAACTTTCGGTAAAGGAAAAAAGATTATTTATGGATCTTGAAAGAGTTAGCAAATCAGATCCAAGAAAAAAAATGTTTAATTCTCATTAAATTTAATAAAATATTAATTTTTTGTAATCTAATAATATATATAAAAAATTAGTTTAAATTTTATATGTATGTGATTTAAAAAAACATTTTTAAGAAATACTTATATGAACAGGAATAAAAGGAAACCAGTATATATAATAAGTGTAGCTGCGAAATTGACTAATGTGCATCCTCAAACTCTTAGATTATATGAGAGGAAAAAGTTAGTAATACCTATAAGAACATCTACTAATATTCGTTTATATTCAGAGGAAAATATTGAGAAAACCATATATATTCAGGGATTAACTCAAAACCTTGGGATAAATTTAGCAGGTGTTAGGAGGATTTTAGATTTAGAAAGAGAACTTGAGTTAGCTGAATTAGATCTCAAAAAAGCACAAATAGAATTGGAAAGACTAACTAAAGAAATGGAAAGAGAAATAGAAAATGTTCGTAAAAGTTTCAAATATGAAATTGTTCCATTTTCTTCTCGTGAAATAGAACCTATTTAATAGATGAAAGAAATTATAGCAGGGAAAGCAGGAGATTAGCTGCTTTTACTGCTTTTGATTTATAGTGATTATTGAAATAAATAAGAGTTTTATTAGCTTTTTTATCCATCTCTTTTATCTTGGGAACCCATTCCAATAATTCATCCTGCTTGTATTCATAATCATATCTCTCATATGCCTTCTTATGATGCCACCATTTTTGAGAATTTCTTCCATGAAACCTGACATAAGCAATATCAGAGGTTATTTTAGTAATAGGTGGAATTAAACCTCTTAGTTTTGGTTGATCAACACAACAAAATCCTAATTCATTCTGTTCAAGGAATTCAAAGGTTTCATCATTTATCCATGAAATGTTTCTGAATTCTATAACCAATGGAAGGTCTATGATATTTTCCTTTAAATATTTCAAATAATCTAAATTCTTAGAATTGAATTTAAAGGTCCAGGGAAATTGAGCTAAAACAGAAGCTAACTGCTCTCTTTCAATTAATGGTGATATACCTTTTATAAAATCATCATAATCCTTAGACTTAGCTTCTCTTTCATGTGTCATTATGCTATTTGCTTTAACTGAAAAAATAAAATCATCAGGTACTTTTTGAGCTATCCTGTTGATTATGTATGGATTTGGCATTCTATAGTATGTGAAATTTATTTCAGTTGTTTTAAAATTTTTAGAATAGAATTTCAACATATCAGATTTATTTATATCAGATGGATAATAATTTCCCTTCCAATCCTCGTAGCTATAGCCAGATGTTCCAATTACTATACCCATCATTTACTCCTAATAATTATATTTATTACCATTATATATTGTAGAATTTCTTTGTTTATATTTTAGCAAAAATAAAAACAAAAGTTATGCTATAATTTTTTGAGTGTAATTTCAAAATTTGAAACTCAATTTAATAAAAATCTAAGAAGGAAAAAATGGCAGGATTTAAAATAGCTATTAGTGGTAAGGGCGGTGTTGGAAAAACCACCATTGCTGGAACTCTTGCCTTCATATATGAATTAGATAAGAAGAAGGTGTTAGTTGTAGATGCAGATCCTAATGCTAATGTCGCATCAGTTTTGGGAGTAGGCTATGATCAGTTCTCTAAAATTACTCCCATATCTGAAATGTATGAGCTTATAGAAGAGAGAACAGGAGCAAAGCCAGGAACTTATGGCACTTTATTTAAAATGAATCCAAAAGTTGATGATATTCCTGATAAATATTGTTACAGGATAAATGGAATCAAATTACTTATTATGGGAACAGTGAAGGAAGGTGGTTCCGGATGTGTTTGCCCTGAAAATGTTTTGCTTAAAAGATTGGTATCTCATCTTATTTTAAGAAGAGATGAAGTTGTGATAATGGATATGGTGGCGGGGGTAGAACATTTAGGTAGAGCTACTGCAAGTGCAGTAAATGCTTTGATAATAGTAGTAGAACCTGGACAAAGAAGTATACAGACAGCTTTTATCATAAAAAAACTTGCGGGTGAAATTGGTTTAAAAAATATTTATATAATACTTAACAAGGTTAGAACAAAAGAAGAAGAAGAGTTATTAAAAGAGAAATTATCTGATTTTGAGATTTTAGGAACTATATATTTTAGTGAAAAAATTCGCTTATCAGATCTAGGTCAAAAAATCCCTTTTAAAGTTGACAAGGAGTTTGTGAAGAATCTTAATCAAATAAAGAAAAAGCTGGATACCAAAATAACCCAAAAAAAATCACAAATCTATTAATAAAATAAACTATTTAGGAGTTGTGCTTACAAATATCTATTAATCCTTCCTCTTAAAGAGAGGTAAAATTTTTTAAATCTTTAAAATAGAAAGAGAGGAGCATATGTATGAAATTGTAAGAAGAGAAGTACTCGCTGAAGACAGTGACCTCTTTGAAATTTATGCTCCAGAAATTGCTAAAAAAGCAAAAGCGGGTCAATTTGTAATAATAAGAATTAATGAGACTGGAGAAAGAATACCGCTTACTCTTGCTGATTTTGATGCTAAGAAAGGAACTATCACTTTGGTTGCATTAAGAGTGGGAAAAACAACCCATCTTTTAGGTACATTAAAAGCTGGGGACGAGATATTAGATGTTGTTGGTCCTTTAGGAAATCCAACCGAGATTGATAATTATGGAAGAGTAATTTGTGTTGGTGGTGGATTGGGAATTGCTACTATCATTACAATTTGCAAGGCACTTAAAGATGCTGGAAATTATGTTATAGGAATTATAGGGGCAAGAACAAAAGACCTTTTGATTTATGAGGATAAGTTGAGAGGAATATGTAATGAACTACATATTTCAACTGATGATGGTTCCTATGGTCATCATGGATTTGTTACAGATGTTTTAAAAAAATTGCTTGATGAGGGTGATACCATAGATATCATATGGGCTATTGGACCAGCAATAATGATGAAATTTGTCTGCAAAACCACAGAATCATATAAAATTAAAACTATTGTCAGTTTAAATCCTATCATGGTAGATGGAACAGGTATGTGTGGTGCTTGTAGAGTTGAAGTTGATGGAAAAACTAAATTTACATGTGTCCACGGACCAGAATTTGATGGGCATAAAGTAAATTGGGATTTACTGCTCTCTCGTCAACAGATGTACTTAAATAGTGAGAAATTGTCTTTTAATAAATTCAAAGAAAAAATACGAGGATAATAATATCCTTAACAACATTTTGACAATAAAGGATTATCTTTAGATAAATTTTAAAAAATAAAAATATTAAATAGCTTTAAGAAAAATTGTAACTTCATTAAAAAAGGAAGCTAAAAAAGTTGAATATGGAAAAGAGAAAGCCTAGCAAAAGAAAATTAAAAGTTGAAATGCAACAACAGGAAATAGAAGTAAGAATTAGAAATTTTAATGAAGTCCCCTTTGGTTACAGTGAAGAGCAAGCAATTGAAGAAGCTAAAAGATGTCTTCAATGCAAAAAACCTAAATGTGTTGAGGGATGTCCTGTAGATGTTGATATTCCAGCATTTATAAAATTAATAGAAGATGGCAAGTTTGATAAAGCTGCAAAGAAGATAAAAGAAAAAAACAGCCTTCCAGCTATATGTGGAAGAGTTTGTCCTCAGGAAGATCAGTGTGAAAAGGTATGCATTTTGGGAAGAAAGAAAGAATTTGAACCAGTAGCAATTGGTAGATTAGAAAGATTTGCTGCAGACTGGGAAGCTGAACATGGAACAGTTAAGGTTCCCAACACCCCTCCACCAACAGGAAAAAAAGTTGCAGTTGTGGGTTCTGGTCCCGCGGGGCTTACATGTGCATTTGATCTTGTTAAAATGGGACACCAGATTACTCTGTTTGAGTCACTTCATAAGGCAGGTGGGGTTCTGGTTTATGGTATTCCTGAGTTTAGACTCCCAAAGAAAATAGTACAAAGAGAGGTTGATTATATCAGGAGTCTTGGAGTCAATTTAAGAGTTAATTCATTGATTGGGAAACTATATACAATTGATGAATTGAAAGGAAAATATGATGCAATATTTTTAGGAACTGGTGCTGGTCTTCCAATGTTCTTAGGGATTCCAGGTGAGAATTATAATGGAGTTTATTCAGCCAATGAGTTTCTTACAAGGTCAAATTTGATGAAGGCATATCTTTTCCCGGAGTGGGATACTCCAATAAAGAGGGGAAAGAAGGTTGCAGTAGTTGGAGGTGGAAATGTAGCAATGGATTCAGCAAGAACTGCACTAAGATTGGGAGCAGATGAGGTTTACCTTGTTTACAGAAGAAGTGAAAAGGAGATGCCTGCAAGGATAGAAGAGATTGAAAGAGCTAAAGAAGAGGGTATAAAATTCATGATACTTTCGAATCCAGTTGAAGTAATTGGAGAAAATGGTTGGGTAAAAGCTCTTAAATGTATAAAAATGGAATTGGGAGAACCTGATGAATCCGGTAGAAGAAGACCTATTCCTATACCGGGATCTGAGTTTATGTTTGATATAGATTTATTCATAGTGGCAATTGGAACAAGACCAAATCCATTAATTTCACAAACAACACCTGCTCTAAAGACTACAAAATGGGGAACGATAGTAGTGCAAGAAGATGTTCCCAAGACAAGCTTAGACGGAGTTTACGCTGGTGGTGATATAGTTACAGGAGCTGCCACAGTTATTTTAGCAATGGGTGCTGGGAAAGAAGCTGCAAAAGCCATCGATGAATATTTGAAAAAAAAATAAAAAAATAAATCCTTTTGTGAACAATTTTCAATTTTTATCAGTCTAAAAGTTAGAACTGTTAATATTAAACATAAGATGTACTATACACGAGATAATTTAAAATAATAAGAACTTTTAGAAATACTGTTTTTAAATAGAATTAGTTTTAAAGAGAAAAAAAATAAAGCACATTCATTTATCTAATAAAGAGCTTATTTTAAAAAGTAAAATTATTTATAAGAAGGAGGAAAAAATGGGAAAAAACTTAAAACAAAGTTTCATTAAAAAAACAAGAAGTCTTAAAATTCCTGCATTAACTTTATTTTCAATGATTCTTGTTCTGGTTATGACTATGAATATTGTAGGTTGTGCCACGGTTACTTCAACGTTAAAAAGTTTAAAAACCAATGAAATTGCAAAAGAAACACCTTATGCGTTAGAGGAAAAGGTGCTTTTAAAAGAAGAAGCTGAAAAATCTGATAGAGCTGAATATATTGAAACTGAAGTAGCGGCTGGAGGTGAAATTGTTTTTAATCCTCAAGTTACAACATTGGAAAGAATGATTATTTATCATGGAAATATAGAGTTAGAAGTTGAGAAGGGTAAATTTAGTGAAAAATTTGAACAGATAGGTAATATTACAAGAGCAGCAGGTGGTTTTGTATCTAATACAAGTAGTAGAGCATATGGAGATGAACCTGCAATAGGGACAATTATAATAAAGGTACCTTCAGAGAATTTTAATTCAGTTATTGATCAGATAAAAAAACTTGGCAATGTGAAGAATTTTAATACATATGCTGATGAAGTAACCCAGGAATATGTGGACTTAAATAGTAGACTCAAACATTTCCAGGCTCAAGAAAAGGTTCTTTTACAAATGATGGATAAATCAGGAACGATAGAGGATAGTATTGCTGTTCATAGAGAACTTTCTAGTGTTCAAGAACAGATTGAGATTATAAAGGGAAGATTAAGATGGTTGGATGAACAGATAAGTTTCTCAACCATAACTATTTCTGTTAGTGAACCATATGTAAAACCCCAACCATATCCAATTAGGTGGGAATTTCTGGATACTCTTAGAGAAGGTGTTAGAGCAATTATTAAAGTAATTAATGGTTTGGTCCTTTTTATGATGATAATCTCACCAATAGTATTTTTGGTGGTTATAGGATTCCTTATTGTTAGGTACGTATTGAAAAGAAGAAAAAGCAAAAAAGAAATATAAAATAGCTTTGAAACTATGCCACAAAGCGATTAATAGAAATTAGATTATATAAAATATTAAATCCTATAAGTAGTTCTGAGCATAATTTATTTAAGAAGGTTTCTTAAAAATTGTATTACAGAGTCTCAATTATAAATTTTGTCTATTCAAAAATGCTCCACTAAATATTGATCATAGATTCTTCTCTTCTATTTTCTTTTTAAGTTAATTAGAGATCAAATTTAGAGGATCATTAAATGTACTTACCTTTCAGTCCTCTTAGCATTGAGTTTAAGGTAATAGCAAAAAATAAATAAAGTGATATGATAAAATTATTTTAAAAAACAATTTAATAATACTTTAATTTATATTTAGTTAATAGTGAGATAATATGAAAAATAAAAAAGATAAAAAGTTTGAGTTAATTATTTCATTTGCTGTTGGAATTTGTGTTGGAGTTTTAATTGCTCCAAGAACAGGAGATAGGACAAGAAAGATACTATCAGAAATGGGGAAGCAATATATTCAAAAATCATCAGATTGGTTAAATGAGAAAATGACTCAAATTTCAGAAATAGCAGATCAGTATGCTGAGGATATAAAGGAATATCTCGAAGAAAAAGAATAAGTAATAAATCTAAATAGAATTTAAATTTGATTTAAAGCTATTTTTATTTGGTACATGACCTATGGGAGTTTATATAATTGATGAAAATTGTATCTGTTAAAGTAGGTGATTTGGTAAAACTAAAAAAGAATCATCCATGTGGCGAAAATAAATGGAAGGTTTATAAAGTTGGAATGGATATTGGGCTCGAGTGTCAAGGTTGCGGAAGAAGAGTGAAGTTGATTAGAAGAAATTTTAAAAGAAGATTTAGAGGTTATTTAAAAGAAGAAATTGAAGAAAACGAAAATTTAAAAGGCAAATCAAATAGATAAAAAAATTTAGAAAAAATTGGAGAAAAGGAAATTTGGATGAAGATAGGAATAGTTGGACTTCCTAATGTAGGTAAGTCCACTTTTTTTAATGCTTTAACTAAACAAAATGCAAAGATTGATAGGTATCCATTTACTACGGTTAAACCGAATTTAGGTTATGTAGAAATACCTGATAAAAGATTAAAATCACTTAAAAATGTATTTAATCCAAAGAGAGTAGTGCCAACTTCAATAAATTTTTTAGATGTTGCTGGATTGGTCAAAGGAGCCAGTCATGGGGAAGGTCTGGGCAACAAGTTTTTGGCACAAATACAAGATACTGATGCAATTGTTCATGTTGTACGTTGCTTTGAAGATATAAATGTAGCTCACATTAATACTGTTCTTTCTCCAAAAAGGGATATTGAAATAGTTATTTTAGAATTGATTTTAGCGGACCTTTCTACTATTGAGAAAAGTCTGGATGGAACTAAAATAGCAAGTAAATCCGGAAAAAAGGAAGAACTTAAGAGATTAGAAGTTTTAACAAGGATAAGAGATTCTTTACAAAAAGGTGATTCAGTAAGGGCTATTATGTTAGAGGAATATGAGTTAAGAATAATAAAAGGATTAAACCTTCTAACACAAAAACCAGTTATTTATGTTGCAAATGTTGAGGAAGATTATTACAGGACTAATGAGAGCAAGGAACTTGTCAAAGAAGTTGAAGATATTGCTAAGTTAGATAAAGCTGAAGTTATGATAATATCTGCAAAAATTTTACAAGAATTATCGGAACTATCAGATGAAGATGCTCAAGAATTTGCAAAGGATATGAAAATTCCATATGAGGGACTAAATGAATTTATAAGAGCAAGTTACAAGCTTTTAGATATTATTACATTTTTTACCGGGAATGAAAATGAGGTTCATGCCTGGACTATAAAAAGAAATACACCTGTAGTAAAAGCTGCGGGAAAAATACACTCCGACATGGAAAAAAGTTTTATAAAAGCTGAAGTTATAAATTGGAAAGATTTATCAGATGCTGGGTCAGTAACCAGGGCAAAAGATATAGGAATCTATAGAATTGAGGGTAGAGATTATTTAGTAAAAGATGGTGATGTAATCTACATTCACTTCCACAGGTAATGTCTAATTTTTAAAGAATTTAAAATTGATTGTTAAAAGGTGGAAAGTTGCAAAGAGAAATAGTTGATTATGAGGATTATGATTACAGAGAATTTTGGAGCGGTAAAAAAAGGGGCTATGAGCACCTTTCTGAAATTTATGCTTTAAAAAAACTTATTTCTAAGAAAGGGAAAAGATTTATTGATATTGGCGGAGGGTATGGTAGACTCTCAAGTACTTACATTAATTTATTTCCTCAGACTGTTTTATTGGATTATTCTCTCAAAAATCTTTCAGTAGCAAAAAAAGAATTATCCAAGATATCAAAGTCTAAGATTTTTTTTGTGGCATCGGATGCATACGATATGCCTTTTAAAAATTTCACATTTGATTTTGCTATTTCTATAAGATTAATACATCATCTTACTCAACCTCAGAACTTTTTCGATGAAGTAAGCAGGATTTTAACACCTCAGAGCTTTTTTATTTTAGAATATGCAAATAAGAGAAATCTCAAAAGAATGGGAAAATTCTTAATTAGAAAGGGAGCAGAAAATCCATTTCTTATTGAGCCCTCAATGATTGGAAAAAATATTTACAATTTTCATCCTGAATTTATTATAGATAAATTGGAATCTGTAGGGTTTAAAACTCTTAACATTTTAAGTGTATCCACTTTTAGATTAACTTCTATAAAAAAAATAATAAGTCCAGAGATTCTCTCAAGAATAGACAATATAGTTCAATTACCTCTTGGCTTAGTAAAAACTGGACCATCAATTTTTGTGTTATCTCAAAAGAGGGATGAAAAAACTGTAGAGATCTCTTCTGATGCAGAAAAAATTCCATGGAAATGTATCTATTGTAAAAGTGATATTATAGATGAAAAAGAAGATGAACTAATCTGTAATCAATGTGGTACTAAATTCCCAATAATAGATGGTATATATGATTTCAGAAAAAAATAAAATAGGTATTTTATAGAAAGAGTAAAGGTGAAATTTATGGATAGACAAGAATATTTAAGCAAGATACCCAAAGTTGATAACATATTATCAGTTTCTGATACTAAAAAGCTTTTGGAAAAGTTTCCCAGAAATATTGTAGTAGAAGCAATAAGAACTGTTCTTCATGAGTTAAGACGATCTATAAATGAAGCCACAGAAGAAGAGCTTGGATCTATAACTATAGAAGAAGATGAGCTTATACCAATAATTTCTAAACTTGTAGAAAAAATTATGACTCCAAGCCTGAGGAAGGTGATAAATGCTACAGGTGTTATTATCCACACCAATTTAGGAAGAGCCCCACTTTCCGGGCAAGCACTTGATTCACTAAAAAAATTATCTGAGGGATACTCAAATCTCGAGTATGACCTAATTAAAGGTAGAAGAGGTGATAGACAGATACATGTGAGGACACTTCTCACAACAATAACAAATGCTGAGGATGCAATGGTTGTAAACAATAATGCTGCTGCTGTCCTATTGGCATTAAATAGTTTAGCTAATGGTCAGGAGGTGGTAGTTTCAAGGGGACAATTAATTGAGATAGGAGGTTCTTTTAGAATTCCTGATGTGATAGTTTCAAGTGGAGCAATAATCAGGGAAGTTGGAACTACTAATAAGACAAGATTATCTGATTTTCAAAAAGCAATTACTGATGAAACAGCTGTTATTCTAAGAGTTCATACATCAAATTATAGGATTATAGGATTTACTGAACAGGTGGGTTTAAATGACTTAGTTAAGTTGGGACACCGATATAATATTAACATTGTGGATGATTTAGGAAGTGGTGTCTTATTAGAACTTGAAGTTGAAGGTTTTGAAGATGAGCCAACTGTGAAAAGTAGCGTAGAAGCTGGAGCTGATGTCATTACATTTTCTGGAGACAAATTATTAGGAGGTCCCCAGGCGGGAATAATTTTAGGAAAATCTGAACTTGTTGAGAAAATGAGAACAAATCCTTTAGCAAGAGCTTTAAGAGTGGATAAGATGATACTTGTTGCACTTGAAACTACATTAAGATTATACATTGATCCCAAAATGGCTATAAACCAGATACCAGTGATCCAGATGGTAACTTGTCCTATTGGAAAAGTTGCTCGTATGTCGAGGAGTATAGAAGGAAGATTAAAGGAAGAATTGGGTAATAAATGTGATATTGATATTAAAAAAGATTATTCTAAGATTGGTGGTGGTGCACTACCATTATTAAATTTAGAAACAAGAGTTGTTACATTATCTCCAAATACAATTTCACCTGATAAATTGGCTTTGAAACTTAGAAGTTTATCTGTACCTATAATAGTTAGAATAGGTAAAGATATGCTAATTATTGACCCAAGAACTCTTCTACCTGGTGAAGATGAAATATTAATAGATGGAATAAAGGAGGCAATTAGTTGTGACTGAGAATTCTTATCCATCTATAATAGTTGGAACAGCAGGTCATATAAACCATGGAAAAACTGTACTTATAAAGCAGATAACAGGTGTTGATACTGATAGACTGAAAGAGGAAAAGGAAAGGGGTATGTCAATAGATATTGGTTTTGCTCCTTTAATTTTCCCATCAGGTAGAATGGTAGGTATGATAGATGTTCCTGGACACGAGAAATTTGTAAAAAACATGATGGCAGGTGCATCCGGGATTGATATAGGACTTTTAGTAGTTGCAGCTGATGACGGAATAATGCCCCAAACTATCGAACATCTTGATATATTGAGACTTTTGAATATTGAGAAGCTATTAGTAGTAATAACAAAAATTGATTTAGTAGATAAAGAACAAGTAGACATAATTGAAAGTGAAATTAACAATATTTTAAAAGAAAGCATTTATGAAGATGCAAAATTGTAAGAGTATCTTCAAAAACCAGAGAGGGTATAGAAGATGTAATTAAGCAATTGGAGAAACTTTCCCTACTTAAATTTAAAAGGGATATTAACTTACCAATTAGACTTCCAATAGACCGTGCTTTTACACTTTCTGGAATAGGAACTGTAATTACAGGTACATTATGGTCTGGAACAATTAAACCTGACGATGAAGTGGAGATACTCCCTCAAGAAATCAGATGTAGAATAAGAAATGTTCAGGTTTTCAATAACGATGTTGAAAAGGCATTTGCTGGACAGAGAGTTGCTTTAAATTTAATAGGGGTTAAAAAGGATCAGATAAGTAGGGGTGATATTATTTTAGAACCAGGATATTTATCCCCAACCTTTTTAATAGATACTAAAATTGAAATTTTATCAAATCAAAAATACAGTCTTAAGTCCGGAAAAAAAATAAAATTACATCATGGGACAAGAGAGATCATAGGTAGAGCTTCTTTATTTGGTTTAAAGGAGGTAAAACAAGGTGAAGATGGTTTTGCTAGATTCAAATTGGATTACCCCTTGATTATTAAGAACTATGACAGATTTATAATTAGAAATCCCTCTTCATTAAGAACGATGGGTGGTGGATTGATACTTAGGTCACGTCCACCGAGAAAAAGATTAAAAAGGGAAGAAACTATAAATCAACTTAATATCTTAAATAGCAGTGATAAAAAAGAGATAATTTCTTTTTGGATAAGAGAAAGCTATCCAGAACCCCTAACTATCGAAGAAATATTCAAAAAAGCGGAGATTTCTAAAGAGGAAGTTAAAAATATTATAGAAAATTTATTAAATTCAAGTAAAGTTATAAATATATCTATGTCTGGTGAGCCAGAGTACCTTTTAATATCTGACTTTCAAAGATTAAAACAAGAAATAGTTTCATATTTAAAAAAATACTACTTGGAGAATCGTTTAAAAATTGGAATTGACATAGAGATTTTAAGAAGAAAATTTTTTTTATCTATACCAAAATCAAAATTTGAAAAATTAATTGAAAAATTACAAAAGGATGAAATTATATATAAAAAAGGTTCGAAAATATTATCTCCAGTGATATCCTATGAATTAAGTGGAAGATATAGGGAAAATTATTTATTGGCTAAAAATAGTATAATAGATGGAAAATTCTCACCACCAGATGTTAAGCAGTTAGCTAAAAATTTAAGCATAAGTGTTGAAGAAATCAGTCAATTATTGAGTATCTTAGAAGATAAGAAAGAAATAGTTAAGGTAAAAGAGGGAATTTTTTTTGATGTAAAATCATTTGAAGAAGCAAAAATAAAGTTAATGCAAACTATTAATAAAGAGGGAAAAATTACATTAGCAAAGTTTAGAGATATTTTAAGAACATCAAGGAAATATTCAGAAGCCCTTTTAAATTTTTTTGATAAGGAAGGATTAACTGTAAGAATAGAAGATTATAGAATCCTTAAAAAAGGTAAATAAATATTTAAATAAAAAATGGGAAGCTCTGGGTATTAGAGAAGATCCTGGTTGTCATTGCGAGGGACAGAGTCCCGAAGCAATCTCTACTCAAGACAAGTTTCGTTGACTGAAAATGTCTTCGAAAATA
>DAOWJR010000055.1 GCA_030640275.1 Actinomycetes bacterium
ATTAAAGAAGAAATTAAAAGATTTAGAGAAAGTGATATCTATATATAATCAATTGAGGTATAAAGAGGTAGAGAAAGAAAAGTAGAAGTAAGAATAGATATATAAATAGAAATAAAAAAGATACAGATAAAAAAAGAATAAAAATAGATAGAAATAAAAGATTTGAGTGATATATAAATAATAATAAACCAGAATGGAAAGAAAAGAAAAAAATTAAGGAGTTAAAATGGTTGAAATTAATTTATCAGAAGAAGTGATGGTTAAAATCAAACAAAAGATTGGTTATCAAGCAACATTTAATGTTCCAGATATTTTTGCAGCCATTGATTTTGCTGATCGGAATAGTTTTAAAGCTGTTGAAATTAATCTCTGTATCCCAGTTTTTTATCCTGAAAAGTACAAAAAGAAAGAGAGAGAAAAGATTGCAAGATATTTAAAAGATAAAGGTATTACTCTTTTAATACATGCTCCAGAAGAAGCATCAATCTTTTCTTTTCAAGATGAAGTGAGAAAAAACTCAATAAAGATTTTAAAAAGAGTGATTGATTTTGGTTATGATATTGGTGCTAAAACAATAACTTTCCACTTAGGATTTGATGTACTAATAAGTTCTAATGGGAAGATATTGGGTATACGAGAACTTTTTCCACATCAGTTTAAAAAGAACCTTACAGAAAGTTTATCCATTCTTTTGAGTTATTCAAAAGGGAAAATAGATTTATCATTAGAAAATGTTGGAAGTTTTGGTGAACCTGAGACTAAAGAGATTATTAAAAACTTTTTAGAAAATGAAAATCTTTTTTTAACATGGGATTTAGGTCATAATAATTTGAAGTACAAACCTCACCAAAAACAAGATGAATTTTTTATGAAGTATTCAAATAAAATAAAGTGTTGTCACCTTCATGATAATCATGGGGACAGAGATGAACATTTACCTATTGGTGAAGGTGAGATAGACTTCAATTATTACCTACCAATACTGGTAAATTTAGATGCTTATTTAATATTTGAGGTAAGACCCAAGGAGCTTGCATTAATCTGTCTTAAAAACTTAAAAATTTAATTTTTGAGTAATTATTGTGGGTAGCGGTAATGACCAGAGATAGTTTTTTCAGTTAACCAATTAAGCTCTGATACATATCCGGGTGGGTCAGCACTTGTTATTACATAAGGGATTCCATTTTCTGTTGGTTTGTCAGATATTATCCCTACTGTATCAGACAATTCATCTCCAATTTCTAATTCAAAAAATACTATATCACCTGGCATCCACTGATTCATAATCTCACTCTTTGTTGGATCAACTTCAGTTGTTAAAGTTTTCCCAAATTTTTTAAAAAAGGCTTCTTGATGAGGAATTCTTCTGAAGTCTATATTCTTATCAATAATCTTGTTTTGATATCTATCAAAAGGATAATCACTTTTAGCGATAAGCATATCTTCATATATGAGTTCTCTGATATCATATCCCGCTGCTTTTAATGCTCTTGCTACAACATCTGTGGCAATTCCCTCTTTTTCTGGAGGATATCCTTCATTATAGTATTCAAACTTATTTTCAATAAATTCCTCACATTGTTGTTTAGCATTTTCTAATATTTTTCTCTGTGTGGCGGGAATTTCTAACTTCTCAGTTTCAATAACTGGCTGAGCTGGTTCTGAAACTATTTTTTTTATTTCCCCAACATATCTCCCTTCTGTGGTTTCTTCAGATTCCTCAGCAGATGGTTCTATATCTTTTACTGTCATTTCAACTTTTTCTAAAGAAACAAGTTCTTCTGGTTCCTTCTTGGGAAATCTTACAAATTCAAGACCTTTTCCAACATTTTGTGTATCATAAAATAGGGCAATAAAAGCAATCTGTACAATTACTAAAAATATAATGATTGGGACAAGTTTTAGTTTAGGAATGTTTTTCAAAATTAAACTCCAAGGAATCTCTTTAATATTTTATTTTTTAAATTTGACTTTCTTATTTTATCATAAATATATACTATACACGAGATAGGTTTATAGTTTGCTTTTTGAAAAAATAAAAGTCATGGAAACAATTTTGGTATAAAATTAAGTTTTAGATATCACTGTTTTGCTATAAAGATTAAAAGAATTTAATTTTATGGCACTTCTTAAAAATTAGTATCAGCTGTTCTTTTTAGTGAAGAGCTAATTTTATTAATAATCGGGATGTAGCGCAGCTTGGTTTAGCGCGCAGCGTTCGGGACGCTGAGGTCCGGGGTTCAAATCCCCGCATCCCGACCATAATTAAAAAATTGAAATAAGATTCAAATTTCTTAAAAAATAGTATTAAATAAAATTGGGACTGTGCTATATTTTCAGAAAATTTTCATTTTTTAAAGTTATTGTTAATAAAAATCGTTTAATTATAAATCTTTTAAGAACCTCATTATAATCAAGGAGGAATGATGGTTAGTAATCAAAGTACAAATGAATCAAAAGGAAGATCAAAATTTTTACAGGGTTGCTTAATAACAGTTGGGATATTTTTACTTTTGGCATTTGGGTTTATAGCGGGGGTTGTAGCAACTACTGGCTATATTTCAATTACTAATAATGTTTCGCCAATTGACCTTTTAAAACCGGGAAATCTATGGCAAGAATATTATTTGAGAGAGAGGGGACCAGAAAGAGAGTTACCAGAGGCTTTACCAAAGCAATTTAAAGAAGAGATTCCTGAAAAGTTTAAGGAAATGCAAACTATATGGAGTTCATACTGGTTTTATGAATTTTCTCCCGATTATTGGTCTGAAGGAGAATATAGTATAAAAGTTAAATGGGTTTTCCCACATTGGTATGATTTTGATGAAATTCCCGAAGAAAAAGAAATTGATAGGGAAATGAAAAAACAACTTACAACTACTTCTCCTCCAACTTATGAAACTACAATTAATTTCAAAGTAGATTCTGAAGCTAAAAAACATAAAGGTAATGTACTCTTTAATATTGATGGATTATATACTCCTGCAAGGAAAAAAATTGAGAATAAAACTATAAATCCTGAAGATAAAACGATTTTTTTGATTGGTTGGGTAACAGATTATAAAATGGATTATGAGGAAGCAGTGAAATTTTATGATGCTTGTATAGTGGAAATAAGTATAGATGATGAAGTGATAATTAAGCTGGAACTCACACCTATATTACCACATCGGGAAACCCCCGGTAGTTTTAGTCATTTATAAATAAAATAGATAGTGTTTTTAAAATATTATTTTTATTAACAAAAATGGAGGTGTTTTTTGGAAAAAGAAAGAACTATTGCTGAGCCATGGAGGATAAAAGTTGTAGAGCCCATTAAAGTTACAACAAAAGAGTACAGAAGGGAAGTTATTAAAGAAGCAGGATACAATACTTTCTTGTTAAAATCAAAGGATGTATTTATAGATCTATTAACAGATAGTGGAACTTCAGCTATGAGTGATAATCAGTGGGCCGGTATGATGTTAGGAGATGAAGCTTATTCTGGGAGCAAAAATTTCTATAACTTAGAAAAAGCAGTTCAGGAGATATATGGTTACAAATATGTTCTACCCACTCATCAGGGAAGAGGTGCTGAACATATAATTTCTCAAATAACTATAAAACAAGGTGATTTTGTTCCAGGGAATATGTATTTTACTACTACAAGGGAACATCAGGAGAGAGCAGGTGGAATCTTTGTGGATGTTATCATAAATGAAGCCTATGATACACATTCTGAGCACACGTTTAAAGGAAATATTGACTTAAAAAAGTTGCAAAGTTTAATTGATAGAGTTGGAGCTGATAGGATTCCTTATGTTAGTTTCGAGATGAATGTGAATATGGCTGGGGGTCAGCCCTTTTCTATGGAAAATGCAGAGAAGGTGAGTGAGTTATGTCATAAGTATGGAATTAGCATTTTTTATGATGCAACAAGATGTGTGGAAAATGCATATTTTATTCAGCAGAGAGAGAAAGGCTACCATGATAAAAGTATAAAAGAGATATTAAAAGAGACGATGAGCCTTGGTGATGGCTGTACAATGAGTTCAAAGAAGGATGGATTAGTAAATATCGGTGGTTTTTTAGCATTAAATGATTATGACTTATTTGTAAAAGGAATGGCTTTATTACCTGTATTTGAGGGATTTCCTACTTATGGGGGTTTGGCTGGAAGAGATTTAGAAGCTGTTGCAAGAGGAATATATGAGTCGGTCGAGGATGATTATATTTCTGCAAGAGTCAGGCAAGTTGAATATTTGGGAAATAAAATAAAAGATTCTGGTGTACCTATTGTTACGCCAATTGGTGGACATGCAGTATATCTTGATGCTAAAAGGTTTCTTTCACATATTCCTCAATATGAATTTCCAGCACAGAGACTTGCTGCTGAAATCTATGTGGATTCAGGTGTAAGGAGTATGGAGAGAGGAATTATTTCAGCTGGAAGAGATAAAAAGACAGGGGACCATAAGTATCCTAAACTTGAATTAGTTAGATTGGCCATTCCTCGTAGAGTATATACAAATCTTCATATGGATGTAGTTGCTGAATCTGTTGTTGAGGTTTATAGTTACAGAGATAAGTTAAGAGGAATAAAGATGGTTTATGAACCAGCACAACTAAGATTCTTCACAGCACGCTTTGAACTCTTGTAAGATATTTTAGAAGTTAAATAATATCATTAAAATAAAGTCTGAGGAAAATTGATATTTTTTTTCTCAGACTTTTTATTTTAAAAATATATATTTTAATACTTTACTTTAGGATAGAATTGTGCTAATATATACATATGCATAATTACACAATTATATAAAATCTTAAATGTTAATAGCAATATAAGTTATTCAAACAATAAGAAATATAAATAATTTTAGTAATACATTAATGTAAATAATCACAATAATATAACCTATATATCCATGCATTTTGATATTTTATGTGACATATTACAAATTTATAATGCGCTTAAAAAATTGCCCAATTTATCTCTTATATGAAACCTGAACAATGTATGACAATCTTGAAAACAAAAAATTAAAGAAATTAAGAAGACCAAGAAGTTCAAATTTTTATTTAGTAATTTTCTCATTAATTTTAATAATCTTTGGATTTTTCATTTTTAGATATATTTCATATTTAAAAAGAGAGATTCCAAGAGAAGGTGATTTCCTGAAGGTGTGTATTGTAAAAGAAGAAATTCCATCGCTTACTGTAATTAGCGAAGAGATGATAATGCTAGTTGAAATACCAAGAAGATATTTGTTGAATAATGCGGTATTGGATAAAAATTTAGTTTTGGGAAGTATCACAAAGTATCCTCTTTATGAAGGTGAGCAGATCTTGAGTTCAAAGATCAGTAAAAATACTGAGGATTTAATGTCTTTACCTGAAAATATTCCAGTTGATAAAAGAGTAATAACTCTTCCACTCGATAGCCAAAGTATGATCCCACCTACAATAAAACCCGGAGATAAAGTTGATGTGATAGCCAATTTTCATGTAGATATTGATACATATAAAAATACACTGTTTAATACTAGATTAATTGCTTCAGCAAGAACTGTTCTGTCAGTTAAAAGTGGTTTTTTAACAGATGATGAGTTGAGAGAAAAGAAAGGTGAGAAAGAAGGTAACTTAGATCTTGATTTTTTAGATACAAATATTTCTAATTCTGAAAGGTGGATAACTCTATTAGTTCAATCAGAGGAGGTTATTGAAATAGCTCGTGCAATGGCAAATGGAAGATTATTTTTTTCTTTATGTCCTTCTAATAATGATGAATATCAAAGTTATGAGGGATATAAATTTCCATAGAAATTTTATTACTAATTTTCTAAATAATTATGAATGATAAAAGTATAAAAGAAGAATTAGCTTATGAGTCAATAAATTTAGATGAATATAATATTGTTAATGAAGAAGTTAGAGGTAAAGTGGTGGGTTTAATAGGTTCGAAGGGTGGAGTTGGAACTACATTTATTGCAAGTCATGTTGCAGCACTTTGTTTAAAGAAAGAATATAACAATAAGGTTGTTTTAGTCGATCTTAATTTAGGAAATGGTGATATAAGAAATGTTTTTATTCAAACTGAGCCAGTTAAAGATTTGGGTGATTTGAGTTCAATTTTGGACGAATTAAGTGATATTTCTGTTAAAAATGTGGTTGAAGATACTAATAACGGGATATCAGCTATTTTTTCTCCAAATGATTTTAAAAAAGTTGAAGAATTTAGAGAAGGTGATATTAAACAGATAATAGATATATTAAGAAGTTCATATGAGTATATATTTCTGGATATACCTAATAACTTAAGTCTAAATTCTACGAAAGCTGGTATTAATTATTCAGATGAGCTGATAATAGTTACACTTTCACAATTTCTTTCAATTAAAAGATGTAATTGTCTACTAAAAGAAATTACTTCTTTTAAAAAGGGAGCAAATATTCATCTTGTTATAAATCGATATGATAGCTTTTCTGCAATTCCTTTAAAACATATAGAGCAGTTTTTAGAAATTCCAATCTCTCAGGTGATACCCGAGGATTTAACACTGGGAATGATGTTTGATCAGAAAGGTACATTATTATGTGATAGAAAAGATTTATCTGTTATTAGTTCTATTAATAATCTTGTTTATATAATTTCTGATTCTAAAAATTTAAAGGTCAAAGAGGATTAGTAATGATCGCTGCAGTGATAAATTCTCTAATTTCTAAAAAGAATTTCTTTAAAAAGAGTGACGAAAGTATTGTAAATTCTCAGCCAGATTTATCTGAAATAAGAAATAAAATTCAAATAAAGTTGCTTGAGAAATTAGACTCTTCGATCTTCAATGAACCCGATTTCAAAAATAAAAGAGAAAGACTTATTAAGGAGATTATAAATCTTTTTAAGGAAGAAAAAATAATATTATCCAGAACACAAATGAATGACTTAATAGAGGATTTAATTAACTCTATTTTGGGTTTGGGTAGATTAGAGCCATTGATCAATGATGATGAAATATCAGAAATTATGGTAAATGGGGAAAATTATATCTATATAGAAAGAGATGGACATATTTATCAAACTAAAATCAAATTATCAAGTGAAGAGCAGCTCTATCATTTAATTGATAAGATAATATCTCCACTGGGCTTAAGAGTTGATGAAAGTTCCCCTATGGTTGATGCTCGTTTACCAGATGGATCAAGAATAAATGTTATTATTCCACCACTTTCCTTGGTAGGTCCAATTATAACTATAAGGAAATTTATTCTGACATTATTTTCATTGGATCAACTGGTAGAAATTGGGACTTTAAGCAATGAAATGGTGAAATTTCTAAAGTCAGTTATTATGGGAAGATGTAATATCATAATATCAGGTGGAACTGGAAGTGGCAAAACCACTTTCCTGAATGCTCTTTCTACAGTTATTCCATCAGATGAAAGGCTGGTAACTATCGAAGATGCAGCAGAACTAAAGTTAGCACAACCGCATGTAATTTCTTTGGAAAGCAGACCCCCAAATATTGAAGGAAAAGGTGAGATCACCATAAGAGATTTAGTTAGAAACGCCTTAAGAATGAGACCTGATAGAATAATAGTTGGCGAAGTCAGAGGGAAAGAAGCACTTGATATGCTTCAAGCTATGAATACTGGGCATGATGGCTCTCTTACAACTGTTCACGCAAATTCTCCAGAAGATCTCATTTCTCGTTTAGAAACAATAACATTAATGTCTGATGTAAATCTATCAACAAAATCGGTTAAGAGAATGATCATAGCAGCCTTAGATTTAATAATACATATGGAGAGATTCCCTGATGGTAGAAGAAGAGTAACCAAGATAAGTGAAATACTGTCTGAAAAGGAAGACGTGAATGTTAAGGATATCTTCGTTTTTAAACAGGAGGGAGTGGATTCTGATGGTGAGGTATTAGGAAACTTCTACTATACAGGTAATATGCCAAATTTTTATAATAAACTGCTTTCACAAGGTATTAAGTTAAAAATGCATTGATTTTTAAAATTCCTTTATAGTAGGTCATTATGAATTTATTTATAAATACTAAATTTTTAAAATTACAAAGACCTCAATTTGTTGATACTTTATATAACTTCTTCAAGCAGTGCTATGAAAGATTTGCTCAGAAATTTGAAATATATCTTTCAGCTAAAAAGCTTTTATTGGTAGTATTAACCGGAATTTTTATTCTGGGTTTATTAATTTATCTGTTTTCTGAAAATCTTCTTATCTCTACTATCTTTTCGCCATTTGGAATTTTTATATTTGTTCCCATTAATGATTTATTAAAAAGAAAAAGAAGAAATCTTATAGAAAACCAGATTTTAGAATTTTTATCTTTATTAAATATTACCTTAAGAGCAGGACTTACTATAAGAAATGGACTTGAGATATGTAGTAAAAAGATAAAGCCACCATTAGGCGAGGAACTTAAAAAAGTGATAAATGAAATAAATATAGATATTGACATATTGATATCACTTCATAATATGGCAAGTAGAATTAAAATACCAGAGATAGATTTGATTGTTTCAGCAATAGAAATAACGGGAAGGGTTGGAGGCGATGTCACTGAAATATTTGGCTCTTTAATAAATATAATAAGAGAAAGACAAAATCTAAAAGAGGAAATAAGAGTCTTTACAACGCAGGGTCGTCTTTCTGGAAATATAATCTCCTTTCTTCCGTTGGGATATTTCATATTATTTTATATCTTTGAAAGTGAACATGTTAAGTTAGTTTTTTCAAACACATTGGGTGTGACAATTGTTTTAACAGGCTTGTTGCTGAATCTAATTGGTTATTTAATTATAAGAGGAATAACAAAGCCAGGAATCAATTATTCAAGACACAAGGAAAGAGAAAATAACAAAATTTTTAAGAAATTTCAATTACTGTTCAAAGAAATTATTGAAATATTAAAGAGACAGAAGCTAATTAGATTATTTTTTAAATCTAAAAATTTTAAAAATTTTTTAATTTTCTATAATGATTCTTATAAAAATTTTGATGAAGACTTATTAGAAAAAATAATTTCCATGAAAATAGTATTTGTAGTATTAGCAATGATTATCTCCATTATCTATAGTAGTTCAATTAAATCCTTTATCCTGATTTTAGTTGTCATTAGTATACTTTTCTTTTTTATACCAGATTTTTATATTAGGAAAAAGGTAGCAAGAGAGGGTGTTTTAATAGATCGAGATTTGCCAAATGTGATTGATGAACTGAATTTAAGTTGTAAAGCAGGATTGAATTTAAGGAAAGCACTATATTTGGTTACAAATAATACAAACGGTTTGTTGGGCAGAGAATTAAAGAATCTGGTAAGGAATTTGAAATTAGGTAAACCTAAACAGGAAGCTTTTAATGAACTAATTGGTAGAACAGAAAGCAGTGAATTAAAAAGTTTTATTTCAGCTTTAATACAGGGAGAAATATTCGGTGTTCCCGTATCTGAGATTTTAGGAAATCAAGCAAAGGATTGTAGACTTAGAGTTCATAAGAGGGAAGAACAAAGGGCTAGAAAAATTCCTATTTTGATCCTTTTTCCACTAATATTTTTTATACTTCCAGGATTTTTGACTATCGCAGTGGGAACATTTATTTTTTCAATTTTAAATATTTAACCTAAAAGAACAATAATTATTTAAGAGTCAATAATTATAAGAAAGGGGAAAACAAATGAAAGTAATACTAAAGAGAGTAAAAATGGAGAAAGGGCAAAGCACAATTGAGTATGCCTTAATTATTGCAGTTGCTTTTGTTCTTGTTGGAATACTTCTCAAAATAGCAAGTCCTAAATTTTCAGAGTACCTGAATGCAGTTTTTTCAAAATTGATGTCATTTATATAAAAGTTCCTTTGTGTAAAATTAAATTTTTATTCACTATTAAGTAAGTCTGTTAATAGAGAGGAGGACAGCTTTCACCATTTCTTATTGAAATGGTTAATAGCCATATTTTTAAGATGAAGTATAACTTTTCATTACTCAGGAAAGAGGATGGTCAATCAGCAACTGAATTTGCTCTGGTCTTACCAATTATACTGATAGTAATTTTAGTGATTGTTCAATCAGGAATCATAGTGAATGCTCAACTTGTTATTACTCATGCTGCGAGGGAAGGGGTAAGGGATGGTTCAGTTACAAATAATAACTCAAAGATTATAAACTCAATAAGAAATTCAGCAAGAACTCTTGATCATGATATGTTAAATATATCTATTGATCCCTCATCAGGTAGAAAAATTGGAGATTATTTGACTGTATCGATTGAATATAAACCTCCAATTGTTATTCCTATAATAAAATCATTTTTTCCTAGCAATATTCGTTTAAGATCATCAGCGACAATGAGGATTGAAAAAGAGTAATAAATGGGGTCTATAATTAAAAAATGAGACATATAAGCTTTGAATATACTTTCTTGGCTGTTTGTCCTCTCCCCTGGTGGGAGAGGAATAAGGAGAGGGTGAATTTAAAATGTATTTAAAACTAAGCTATAAATCTCTCAAAATATAAAATTTATAGGAATAAGATTAAACGAAATTTAATAAAATTAAATAAAATTAGATAAAATGGGAATTCTTAATAAGGGTCTTAAAATTAAACTTAGAAAATTTATAAAAAAGTTCAACTCTCAAATAGGTAATGTAACTATTCTAAGTATAACAATTACTATAGTTCTGATAGTGTTTACTCCATTTATTATAGATGTTGCAATTCTTTTTAAGACCAGAGCAGATGCAAAATCAGCCTCAGATGCAGCCTCTCTGGCTGCAGCTCAAGAGATTCTATTTTTAGAAGACGGTGAGAATGTAGCAAAAGTTACAGCTGAAAAAAATAATACTAAGTTGGTATCATATTTTGCTAATAATAACGAGGTTATAGTAACAACCTCTAAAATTGCAAAATTTATATTTATTGATAATTTTATGAAAGATTCTATAGAAATAAAAGCCACCTCCAGTTCTGAGGTAGAATTTCCCTGGGGTGAGTAATAAATCAATATTTAAAAATAAACTTAACGTTTTATTTTAGTAATTGTTTTTAACATTTTGTTATAGTAATAAAAATTTGTAAGAATTTAATTAAAATTACAAAATAATTAGTTTATAATTTAAAATACAAAGTTTTTATAAAAAAATTTTATATCGAAGATTTCATGGTATAATTTTTACTTATTTGTAAGAATCTTGTCCCTTTCAGGGGTAATTTTGTCCGAAGGAGGTAATTTATGAGGAGATATGAGATGATGATGATTGTTGATTCTACTCTTGGTGAAAAAGCACAGGAAGATCTGATTGCCAAAGTCACAGATATGATATCAAAGTACAATGCAGAATTGTATAATATTGATAAGTTGGGAGAGAAAAAATTAGCTTATTCAATAAAAGGTTATGATACAGGAACATATTATGTTTTCTTTTTTTCAGGATCAAATGAATTAATTGAAGAATTAAAAAGGGTATTAAAAATAACAGAAGGAATAATAAGATTTAGAATTTTTAGAAGAGAGGATTTAGAGAAAGTAGAGTAAAAAATCATTATTAAGAGTAATTACCAGAATCCATAATAAAAAGTATAACTTTATAAAAATTTATAATAAAATTTAGTGTATTATTTTAAATATATAAGAGAGGGAAAAGATGGCAAGTATAAATAATATAACGATATTAGGTAACTTGACCAGAGATCCAGAATTAAGGTTCACTCCAAGTGGTAGCCCTGTAGCAAATTTTGGAATAGCAGTGAGTAGGAGATGGCAAAATAGCATAGGAGAGTGGCAGGAAGATGTAAGTTATGTTGATGTAGTTGCGTGGAGAAGTTTAGCTGAAAATTGTGCTGAATCTTTGAAAAAGGGGGATAGAATAATTGTAAGTGGAAGGCTTCAGATGAGAACCTGGGAGACTCAGGATGGTCAAACACGAAATAAGATTGAGGTTGTAGCCAGGGTCATAGGACCAAGTCTTGAGTGGGCAACTGCTTTAATTACTAAAAATATTAAAGCTCAAGAAGTACCCCAAGAGATACTTGAAGGGGAATCGGGAGAAAAAAATGATATACCGTTTTAATAGAGGAGGTATTAGTGCGTGAGAGAAGAAGTGCAAAGAGAACAGATTATCCAATTAAGCGTAGAAAAAGATACTGTTTTTTTTGCAAGAATAAAATTAAATATATTGATTACAAAGAGATTGGTTTAATTAGAAGATTTATTTCTGATAAAGGTAAAATAAGACCTCGAAGAATTACCGGGGTTTGTGTTCAGCATCAATCTGATTTAGCAAGAGCCATTAAAAGAGCAAGAGAACTTGCATTAATGGATTATACTTCAAAGATTTAATGGGAGATAGATTTGAGAATTGTTCTTAAGGAAACAATAGAAAACTTAGGGAGAGCGGGTAGTATTGTAGACGTAAAAGACGGATTTGCCAGAAACCATTTAATTCCTAAAAAATTGGCAGTTAAAGCTACTGAGGGAAATATTAAACATATAGAAATTATAAAAAAGAAGGGGATAGAGAAGGAAGCGAAAGATAGAGCTCATGCCAAGGCACAAGCTGAGATCTTAAATAATCTCATTCTCACGATATCTAAGAAAGTTGGAGAAGAAGGAAAAATTTTTGGATCGGTGACAGAAAGAAATATATTTGAAAAGATTCATGATGAAACTGAAATAGCTATAGACAAAAGAAGAATAATTTTAAAAGAAAGTATCAGATACATCGGGGAATATGTAGTTGATATTCGACTTTATCCTGAAGTTGAAGCTTATGTAAAAGTAAGAGTAGTAGATGAAACTGGAAGAGAGTGGTTAGAACTTGAGCCATGGAGAAAGGAAATGGAAGAAGAGAAAATAGAAGAGAAGAAAGAGGCAGAGGAGAAGGAAAAGATAAAAAAAGAAGAAGATAAATAAAGTTTAAAGATAATTAAATTAGAAAAATGCTTAATTTTAATATAAAAAACTCCTTTTAGAATATTTTTAACATTTGAGAATAACAGGTTAAAAATGGCAAGAAAAAATTCAAAAAGTTCACTCGATTTAACAAGACTTGATAGAATTCCACCACATAATATTGAAGCAGAAGAATCAATCCTTGGTGCAATGATGATATCTCAAGATGCAATTGCAATTGGTGGAGAAATATTAGATGATGACGACTTTTACAGGGATAACCACAAAAAGATATATAGTGCAATAAAGAATGTTTATGTTAGAGGAGAAGCAGCAGATCCGATAACTATTACTGAAGAATTAAAAAGAATGAATATTCTGGAGGGTGTGGGTGGAAAAGCCTATATTCATACACTAATAAGTAATGTACCATTAGCGGCAAATGCAAAACATTATGCAACCATTATAGCGCAAAATGCTACTTTAAGAAGACTCATTGAAGCAGCGACAAAGATTGCTGCTATGGGCTATGAGGTTCCAGAGAGTATAGAAAAGACAGTTGATACCGCAGAACAGTTAATTTTTGATGTATCTAAGAGAAGAATTAAAGGCGATTTCGCAAATTTAAAAGATCTTCTAACTGAGGGGTATGAAAAGCTTGAGAAACTATATGAAAAGGACTCTCTAATAACTGGACTTTCAACTGGATTTAAAGACCTTGATAGATTAACATCTGGACTCCAACCATCTGATTTAATCATAGTTGCTGGAAGACCATCAATGGGAAAAAGCTCACTTGTTTTAGGTATAGCACGGCATGTAGGATTACATTTAAAAAAACCAGTGGCTATATTTTCCTTAGAAATGGCATGTTATCAACTTTCTCAGAGGATTATGTGTTCAGAAGCAGAGATTGATGCAACCAGACTTAAGACTGGAAGACTTAAAGACGACGATTGGGTGGAATTGGGAAGAGTTGTCGGAGAGTTAGCTGAAGCTCCAATATATATTGATGACACAGCATCAATAAATATGATGGAGATAAGAACTAAGACAAGAAGACTTATGACTCAAAAAAATATTGCTTTAATAATTGTAGATTATTTGCAGTTAATGACTGGACCTTTTGGGCTTCAAAATAGGCAACAAGAGGTCTCCGAAATATCCAGGTCTTTAAAAATTTTGGGTAGAGAATTTAATGTTCCTGTAGTTGCAGTTTCACAACTTTCACGTGCATGTGAATTAAGACAGAATAAAAGACCTCAACTTGCGGATTTAAGGGAGTCTGGAGCAATAGAACAGGATGCTGACTTGGTAATCTTTATTTATAGAGATGAACTTTATAATCCGAATACTGAGGATGCTGGAGTTGCAGAGATAATAATTAGAAAACATAGAAATGGTCCAACCGGTGATATTAAGCTTACTTTTAAACCTCGATTTACAAAATTTGCTGATCATACTGAAGAATACAAAGAACTTATATAAATACTCTAAGTTTGTTACCACATTAAAAATTATAGATAACCTCCGTAAAATTATGCCAAACCTTCCAGAAGCATTTATTTTTATTTTTCTATTTTCACCTGAATGATATAAAATAAGATGTGGTGAACAATGAAAATTATTCTTATTAAAAGGAGATAGATTGGCAAAAATATATGATGTGATTATTGTTGGTGGAGGACCTTCTGGTATTTTTTCAGCGATTGAGTTGACAAAAAATAATGATTTAGATGTTCTACTTTTAGAAAAGGGAAAAGATCTTAAAGAAAGGGATTGTCCAGGAAAAGGTAAAAAATGCTTAAAGTGTAAATTGTGCGCCATTACTAGTGGTTGGGGAGGAGCAGGAGCTTTTAGTGATGGAAAGTTAAATCTATCTACGAAAATAGGTGGATGGTTAAGTGAGTATATTTCTGAAAAGGAATTCTCAGAATTAATAAAATATATTGATGATATATATATAGAATTTGGAGCTCCTAACAACGATATTTGTTTAGATGAAGATAGAGTTAAGGCTTTGAAAGATAAAGCTATAAGATCTGGTTTGTTATTTATTCCTACCCCGATAAGACATTTGGGGACAGATAGATGTGCCCACATTTTAAAGAGGATGAGATCCTATATAAATTCCAAGGTAGAAGTATTGACTGAAAGTGAAGTTGTAAAAGTTTTAACATCTGATAACAAGGTTGATGGCGTAGTGCTTGCTAATGGAACTAGATATTTATGCAAAAATCTAATTTTATCACCAGGTAGAGAAGGTTCAGACTGGTTAATGAAAGAGGTGAAAAGGTTAAAGTTAAAAGTAGAAAATAACGCGGTAGATATTGGATTAAGGGTGGAGGTACCAGCATATGTTATGAAACCAGTTACAGATTACTTTCATGAATCAAAATTAATATATTACTCAAAACAGTTTGAGGATCAGGTTAGAACATTCTGTATGAATCCATATGGTGTTGTTTCTACTGAAAAATATGGGGATGTAATAACTGTAAATGGTCATAGTTATGCGAAAGACAAGACAGATAATACCAATTTTGCTTTACTTGTATCCACCAATTTTACAGAGCCATTTAAAGAACCCATAGCTTATGGAAAATATATTGCGAGATTAGCAAATCTACTTGGTGATGGAACTATTATTCAGAGACTGGGTGATTTGAAAAAGGGAAGAAGATCTACTATGGTTAGAATAAAACAAAGTAAAGTAATACCAACTCTAAAAGAAGCAACACCTGGTGATTTAAGTTTTGTACTTCCATATAGATATCTTTCAGATATATTAGAGATGTTAAGTGCGCTAAATGATATAGTTCCAGGAGTGGAAGCAAGAGATACTCTTCTTTATGGAATCGAAACCAAATTTTACTCATGTAGGCTTTATCTATCTCCAAATTTAGAAACAGATATAAAAAATATGTATGCAATTGGAGATGGAGCTGGAATTAGTAGAGGTTTAGTCCACGCATCTGTTTCAGGAGTTATAGCTGCTAGAGATGTTTTAAAAAAACAAAAAATATTAAATTCTAATTAAAGAATTAAATAAGAAATTAGTTTGCTTTTAACATTTAAAACATTTATCCAAAACTTATTATTAGGTAAGTATTAAAAAAGAAAGGTGATTTAATTTGCCAGGTATTGTAGTAATTGGAACTCAATGGGGTGATGAAGGAAAGGGTAAAATCATAGATTATCTTTCTAAAGATGCTGATGTAGTTGTTAGATTTCAGGGTGGAAATAACGCTGGTCATACCGTAGTAACAAAAGGGCAAAAATTTCAATTTCATCTTATACCATCAGGAATATTAAATCCAAATATTACA
>DAOWJR010000003.1 GCA_030640275.1 Actinomycetes bacterium
TCCCCCTATTTTCCTGAAGGTATGTTCACAGATCAACATCCTAAAATCTGGGTGTCTGAAATAATTAGAGAAAAAGCTCTGGAAAATTTAAGAAAGGAGGTTCCACACAGTATTGCAATAGAAGTGGAGAAGATGGAAAAGAGAAAGGATAAAGATATAATTGAAATTGAAGCTACACTTTTTGTTGAGAGAGACTCGCAAAAAGGCATAGTTATTGGCAAAAATGGTAGTATGCTAAAGAAAATTGGTAGCTTAGCCAGGAAAGAAATTGAACTATTTTTAGGTGAAAAAATTTTTATGAGATTATGGGTAAAGGTTAAAAAAGACTGGAGAAAGGACGAATCCTCCATAAATAGATTCGGTTATACTTCTTAAAAATATAATAGTGTAAATTGAATGGATAAATATAAATATTAATTCTAATTTTATTTTTTAAAAATGCCAACTTATAAAACTAAAGCAATAATAATCTCATATATGAAATTTAAAGAAGCAGATAAGATTATAAGAGCTTATTCACCCCATTTTGGGAGGATATCTGCAATAGCTAAAGGAGCAAGGAAAACAAAGAGTAAATTTGGAGCTCGTTTAGAGCCATTTTCATATTGTGAACTTGTACTATATAAAGGTAGAAATTTAGATATAATTACACAAATTGAGATTTTAGAATCATTCTTTAATATTAGAGAGAGTTTAAAAAAACTTTCCTATGCTTATGTTATTGCAGATCTTATTTTAAGAAGTGGGGGAGAGTCAGATCCTGATAAGCTTTTCCCTTTCTTTTTATTTAGTTTAAGAGAATTGCAAAAAATAGATGAGTCTTTTTTCAAGCAATGGTTAACAGCATTTCAACTAAAGTATATTACTTTATCAGGATATAAACCTATTTTAGATAAATGCTCGTTGTGTGGTAAAAAAATAGAAAAATTAACAAAAATTGCATTTAGTTTTAAACATGGAGGGTTATTGTGTAGTGATTGTTCAATTAAAGAGGAAACACTAACTATTTTAAGAAATGAGACAATTGAAATGCTAAGAGATTTATCTGAAGAGGATATTAAAAATTGGAATAAAAATACTTACAGTGACTTAGCTCAAAGAGAATGTCAAAAAGTCTTAGAAGATTATATTTACTATTATTTAGAAAGCAGGTTAAAAACAATTCAATTTTTGAGAGGAATAGAACAAATTTAATAAGAGAGATTACACACCTTATCTTTAACAAGATTGTATAGTTTATACAAATAGAGATTACGCAGTTTGTTATGATAGAGATTGCCACGCCACCTTCGGTGGCTCGCAATGACAAAAAATGGTTTTTCCTGTATATTTATTCTCAATTAAATTATAATTTTTCTTTATATATTTTAAATAAGTGGTTTTAAGGAGGTTTTTTGAACTTTCAGGACATGATTTTAAACCTTCATCAATATTGGTCTGATTATGGTTGTTTGATTTTACAAACCCAGGATTTGGAAAAGGGAGCAGGTACTTTCCACTGGGCTTCTTTCTTGAGATGTTTAGGTCCAGAACCCTGGAAAGCTGCTTATATATCTCCATCCAGAAGACCAACAGATGGGAGATATGCAGAAAATCCTTTTAGAATGCAGTATTTTTATCAATATCAAGTTGTATTAAAGCCTTCTCCATCAGATGTACAGGATATTTATTTGAAAAGCTTGGAATCATTAGGGATTAATTTAAGGGAACATGACATAAGATTTGTTGAAGATGATTGGGAATCACCCACATTAGGTGCATCAGGACTGGGATGGGAAGTCTGGATAGATGGAATGGAGATAACCCAATTCACCTATTTTCAACAGATGGGAAGTATTGAACTTTTTCCTATTACTGCTGAGCTTACTTATGGTTTGGAAAGATTGGCTATGCATATTCAAAGGAAAAACAATGTTTTTGAATTGAAATGGAATGATAAGATTACATATGGAGAGATTTATAAAGAAGCAGAGAATCAATGGTCAATTTATAATTTTGATTTAGCAGATATTAAAATGTTAAAAAAACAGTTTGATATGTGGGAATTAGAATGTAAAAAAGTCTTGGAGAAAAAGCTAATATTTCCTGCTCATGAATTAGTTTTAAAATGCTCACATGCTTTCAATATGTTAGATTCAAGAGGAGCAATATCAGTTACTGAAAGAACAAATTACATCAAAAGAGTGAGAGACTTAGCAAGATTAGTTGCAAAAGAATATCTGACTCATAGAGAAGAATTAAGACTTCCCCTTTTAAAAGGTGAAAAGATTGGTTAAGGATTTATTATTAGAGATTGGAACTGAAGAACTACCCTCATCAGCTGTTTATTCAGCAATTGAGCAAATTCATAAAAATTCTGAAAAGGTTCTTAAGAACTACAGAATTGGTTATGAAAAGATAAACAGTTATGGTTCCCCAAGAAGAATTGTTCTTTATATAAA
>DAOWJR010000034.1 GCA_030640275.1 Actinomycetes bacterium
CTTCCTAAACTTGGTATAGTGCGTTTCACAAAGACAAGAGAAATAGAAGGAGAAATAAAGAATGTAACTATATCTAAGAAATGCAGTAAGTACTATATTGCCTTTAACTGCAGGGTTGATACAGCCGAGCCGAAAGAAAAAAAACAATCAGAGATAGGTATAGACAGAGGGATAAAAATATTTGCCCAATGTTCAGATAAAATAGCTATTCATACAGTATCACCATTAAAGAAGAATCTTAATAAATTAGCCAAACTCCAGAGAAGATTAGCAAAGAAAAAGAAATTTTCTTCTAACTATAGAAAGACTAAAGCAAAAATAAATAAACTCTACTATCATATATCAAATGTACGTAAAGACTTTCTACATAAAACTTCTACACAATTAGCTAAAAGCCACAGCTTAATTGTCATGGAAGACTTGAAGGTAAAGAATATATCTAAATCTATAAAAGGTACTATAGAGAATCCAGGAAATAATGTTAAAGCTAAATCTGTATTAAATAGATCTATTCTTGATCAGGGATGATCTATGTTTAAAGATTTTCTTTCATACAAGATGAATTGGTATGGAGGAGATTTAATCCTTATCAATCCAAAAAATACCAGTATCAAATGTAGCATATGTTCTCATGTTGCTAAAGAGAACAGAAAATCACTAATAAAATTTCAATGTGTAAAATGTAAACACACAGAAAATGCAGATTTAAATGCAAGTAAAAACATTTTAGCCGAAGGACATTCGGTGATAGCCTGTGGAGTGGAAGTATTGGTTTCTACAGTGAAGCAGGAACTCCAAACACGAAAGCCGGCAGTGGTATAAGTGGGAGAATCCCCTTGCTTTAGCTATGGGGAGTTGTCAAATTATAAAATTGAGTATCATTAGATTATTTTATTGCTTTTATCCCTATAACTAAACAAATATTTCATAAAAGAGATAGCTGGCATAAGAAATGAAATAAAAAAAGAGAAGGAGTTGGTGACTCTTTAAATTTTATAGAAAAACTGAGATTGACTCGGAAAAGATAAAATCTCCAATTAAAATTAAATTACAATTATATTTAAAAAGATTTATAATTTATTTCATAAAATTATAATTAAATAATTTTTTTAATCTTTATTACTCTTTCTAAAATAAAATTCTAAACACCTGGAAAGATTATGAATAAAAAAATTTATAAAGAAGATGATGAATTGAAGAAGAAAGCATTGAAACTGCATGAAGAAAATAGGGGGAAGCTCTCTTTAGAACCTAAAATATCCATAGAAAATTATCATCACTTGAGTTTGGCATATAGTCCTGGAGTAGCAGAACCTTCTAAGATTATCGCTAAATATCCTGAAAAAGTTGATTTGTATACTTTTAGAGGAAACTCAGTTGCAGTTGTATCAGATGGTTCCGCAGTTTTAGGATTAGGAAATATAGGACCAAAAGCTGCATTACCAGTTATGGAAGGGAAGGCAATACTTTTTAAAAGATTTGCGGGGATAGATGCATTTCCAATTTGCTTAGACACCCAAGACCCCGATGAAATAATAAAAACCATTAAACTCCTTGAACCAACTTTTGGTGGAATAAATATAGAGGATATTTCTGCTCCAAGATGCTTCTATATTGAGGAAACCATTAAAAAAGAATTGGATATTCCAATATTTCATGATGATCAACATGGAACTGCTGTGGTTGTAGGAGCAGCATTTCTAAATGCATGCAAACTCCTTAAAAAAGAGATTGAAAAATTAAAAATTACAATTATTGGAGCAGGCGCTGCGGGAATTGCTGTTGGAAATTTCCTGTTAGATTTAGGAGTTGAAACTTTGATAATTTGTGATTCTAAAGGAATTATTTATTCAGGAAGAAAGGAAGGAATGAATCCATATAAAGAGAGCTTGGCTAAAAAAGGAAACAAAAAGAATGAGAAGGGGTCCTTAAAAGATGCCATCAAGGATTCAGATTTTTTAATTGGATTATCCGTTGGAAACATTGCTACAAAAGATATGGTTAAGTCTATGGCACCTGAACCAGTTGTTTTTGCATTAGCAAATCCTATCCCTGAGATTCATCCAAAATTAGCTTTAGAAGCAGGTGCTTCAATTGTAGGAACTGGAAGATCTGATTTTCCAAATCAAATAAATAATGTACTTTGCTTCCCAGGAATTTTTAGAGGAACATTAGATGTTAGAGCTACTGAAATAAATTTTAACATGAAGAAAGCTGCTACTAATGCTATTTGTAGTTTAATCCCTGAAAAGGAATTAAAACCAGATTGTATAATTCCAAAGGTTTTTAATCCAGATGTTGCTCCTTCTGTAGCCTATGCTACTGCAAAAGCTGCTATAGAAAGTGGTGTATCTAAAAAACCTTTAGAACCTGAAGAAATAAAAAAAAGAACTTACCACTTAACAAAGAAATACTGGAAGTAATAAAGTTTTGCTCTACATCTCTCATTATTAATATTCTGTTATTGTAACAACATCTTTTAAAGAAACTTTACAAATTTAAAAAATTCACCTAAAATATGGTGAAAAATTAAAATTCAACTAAATTAGTATAAGCAATTTTAAATATTAACTTTTTTGTCATTATGAAGGAGCACTTCGCCTTGCTCGAGTTTAAACTTTAGCGACTGAAGAATCTTATTAACTAATTGTATCTATAAAACTATTGAATATAAAAAAATTGAAATTAAAAATTCTAATTTGGTAATTTTAATACTTTGATACTTTAATAACATATAAAGTGTATAAAGAAAAATATTGTAAAAAGTGTGATTTATGAAATATGGCATAGTAACAGCAGATATTATTGAATCCAAAGAAATAACTGATAGGGATTTATTTTTTAAACTTTTTTCTGAAAAAATTAGTTATATTAATAAAAGATTTTCCTCTCTCTTGCTTGTTCCATTTAAAATATATAGGGGTGATGAGTTCCAGGGTTGTGTGAAAGAAATCAACAAAATACCTGAATTTTTATCAATAATTAGAGAAAATTTTTATCCCTTACAATTTAGAGCTGGAATCGGAATTGGTTCAATATCTACTAAGATAAAAAGGGATATAGGAAAAATAGATGGTGAAGCTTTAAGACTTTCCAGTCAAGCATTAGAAATTATTAAAAAAGAAAAAGAAAGAATCACATATTATAAAATCATACCTGAATACAAACATTTAGAGGAAATTATTAATAATTTTTACATCCTTTTGGATTTAAATGTCATTAATAGAACTGTTAAACAGTGGGATGCTATAAAGTTGTATCGAGATATAAAAAATCTAAAGAAAGTGGCAAAAAAATTAAACGTAACATTTCAAAATGTTTCAAAGAGACTCAGAGCTGCTCATTGGTCACAATATTATCAATTAGAGAGATTTTTAATAAAAAAATTAGAGGAATATTTTCCTCCTAATTAGGCAGATTTATTTTTTAGTTTGAATTTAATATTTTTTAAATTTAATAAATGCATGCACTTCACTATCCTCTACTTTCAAATTAGGGGGAGAGAAAATAATCTATAAATTTATATTTTTAAGATTGTGAAAAGGAAAGTTAAGATATGAGAAAAATTAGTGTAAATAAAATAAGAGAAAAGGTAGCAATGCTTTGTAAAAAAGCAAACTATAAACTACCTGATGATGTTAAAAGTGCAATCAAAGAAGCATACAATAAAGAAAAATCTGAATTGGGAAAAGATGTATTATCTCAAATTATAAAAAATTATGAAATTGCCGAAAATTCAAAGGTAGCAATCTGTCAGGATACTGGCATTGCAATTTTTTTTATAAAGATAGGAGAAGATGTAAAAATTGTAGATGGTGATATATATGATGCTGTTAATGAGGGAGTTAGAAATGGATATTTGGAAGGATATCTTAGAGCTTCAATAGTTAAAGATCCGCTCTATGAGAGAGAAAACACATTAGATAACACTCCAGCAATTATACATTTAGAAATAGTTTCAGGAAAAAATCTGGAAATTACTCTAATGCCTAAAGGTGCTGGTTCAGAAAATATGTCAAAGATGACTATTCTAACTCCTTCTGCTAGCGAAGAAGATATAGAAAATTTTGTTGTAAAAACCGTTAAAGAAGGTGGAGCCAACGCATGTCCTCCACTAATAGTAGGAGTGGGAATTGGAGGAAATTTGGAAAGCTGCACACTCTTATCAAAGAAAGCTCTGTTAAGAAAAATAGGTACACAAAATCCTAATTCAAAATATTCACAACTTGAAAAAAAAATATTGAAAAAGATCAATAAGTTAGGAATTGGTCCTGCAGGATTTGGAGGTATTTATACTGCATTAGCTGTTTATATAGAAACATCTCCCTGCCATATTTCTAATTTACCAATATGTGTAAATCTCAATTGTCATGCAGCTCGTAGAGCTTCATTAATTATCTAATATGTAAAAAAGGTTGAATATGTCAAGAACTTTTAGGTTAAAAACTCCCTTTAGTGAAAGGGGTTTAGAGAAACTTAATATAGGAGATAAAATTCTTTTATCTGGAGTTATATTTACTGTAAGAGATGCAGCTCATAAATTGATAAAAAAACAGATTGATGAAGGAAAAAAAACACCATTTAATCTTAAAGGCTCAGTAATATTTTATGCTGGACCTACACCTTCAAAACCTGGGAATCCTATTGGCTCTATAGGACCTACTACATCATACAGAATGGATAGATATGCTCCATTTTTTTACTCGTTAGGAGTAAAAGCTACTATAGGAAAAGGTAGTCGCTCAAAAGAAGTCATTTTAGCTCAAAAAAAATACAAAGCAGTTTATCTTGCAGCTGTTGGTGGAGTAGCTGCATTACTTGCAAGGCATGTAAAAAAAGCGAAAGTTATAGCATATCCAGAATTAGGTACAGAAGCCATCAGGAAATTGTGGGTTGAAGATTTTCCTTGCATTGTAGCAAATGATATACATGGAAATGATATTTATAAAAAAAGATAAAAGACTCTGTAATTTTGAATGACAACTATTTTACTTCCCACTCAGCTTTCTTTATTATAAAAGGCATTAAGAAGGTAAGCCATAATCCCATAACAAAATATCTTATATATGTGAAAAAATCTGCGACAGGTAATATTTCCTTTAACCCAATTCTAATTATCAATGCAACAGATAAAGCTATGATTATTTTTATAACCTGAATGTAAAGTTTTGCTTTAGGGTTAAAATCTATATATCTTTTTTCAAAAGTTGCTCCTAAGATAATACCTGATAAAACCCCTATAATTTGACCAGTTGAATAGGTAGGGTAAATAAGAAAAATAATTAGAGGAATACTAATAATTAAAATTGGGATTAAATAATCACCGTGAAAATACTTCTTATTATAATTTGATAAAACCTCCCAAACTTTATATTTTTTTATTAGAAATAATAAAATTATTAGTATTAGAAAACCAATTATCCATCCACCAAAAACATCTATTGGAAAATGTACTCCTAAATATATTCTACTTAATGAAACCAAAGAGATTATTATTAATAGCATAATTTTTAACCAATTCCTTTTAACTTCTGAAAAGAAATAACCCCAAAAAACAACTGCTCCTTGAGCATGTCCACTTGGAAAAGCGTAGCTATCCATTTCAAGTAAAACCCTCACCTTTTCTGGTGATGGTCTTAATGTATGAAAAAAATCTTTTAAATAAGTATTAGAAATGGATGAAACAAGATAAAAAGTTATTAAATTTAAACCAATAACCTTATCAAAACAAAGATAAATAATTGGGATAAAAATTAGATAGAATGTCTCATCTCCTAACATAGTTATATATTTAAAAAAAATATCAAAAAAAGAATTTGAAAATGATTGTACAAGTTTTATGAATTCATATCCTGAAAAATATTCCACTTCACCCTCCTGATAATTAATTATATCTTTATCTTATTTTTTATTTAAATTATATTCATATTTTAATTGTTATCATTTTTTTGTCTCTATTTCTAATTCATTTTTTTCTTTTCATTCCAATATATTTATTGTTTATTATCCTTTAAATCTATTTTAATTAACTTATTTCTTTTTCTCTTACCTCTAATAATTTTAATTGATGATTTAGAAACATTGTAATATTTAGATAACAATTTTATAACAGCCTGATTTGCTTTACCTTTTTCAGCAGAAGCTTTTACCTTAATTTTAACTTTACTATTTTCCTTAACTAATTCATTTTTATCAGAATCTGGAATTACTTTTACCTCAATAACTACCAACTTATACCTCTAATAGATATTCTTAATAAATAGTTTTTTGCTTAAATCTATAGACTCTTTATAATTTTTTATTAAATTTCACTCAAATATAAAATTATTATACAAAAAATATTTAATATTAAATTTTGTCTTTGTTAGTTGATTATTAATTTTGAGTCAATGCCAATTTTTCCGTAGAATTTAAGAAATTAGCTTAATTTTAATTTATTCCCTATTATTTTGTATAATAGATAAATTACTAAACTTCTTGCTTTTTTATAAATAAAGTTATTATATGATAAATAAAATAATTTCATAAAATTTAATTGCACTTGCTTGAACAAGGAAGAGTTGCTGTTGCTTCTGTTGGTGTATCTATTGCACAGGCATGTTTAGAAGAGGTTATTACAAGATCCAAAAAGAGAATACAATTTGGAAAACCAATCTCAAATTTTCAACTTATTCAACAGAAAATATCAGATATGAAAACAAGAATAGATGCTTCAAGACTTTTAACATATAAGGCAGCCTGGTTAATCAGCAATAATAAATCTTGTACAGTTGAGTCATCAGTAGCAAAACTTTTCTCTTCAGAGACTGCAAACTTTTGTGCAGATGAAGCTGTTCAGATCTTTGGTGGATATGGTTATATAAAAAAGTACAAAGAGAAGTACAGATTAGAGAGAATGTATCGTGATGCAAAATTACTTGAGATTGCAGAGGGCACAAGTGAGGTTCAGAGAATGATCATCTCACGTCACTTAACCAGGTAATATACTTATAATTTTCTGTAATTTAACATTTTATTATTGTAATAAATTAATTTTTAAAATGGAGGCTAAAGGTGGAAGTATTGCAGGAAGGTAAAGGGGAACTTATCGGATGGCATGATCCAGATGAAAATAGAAAATGGATTTTAGAAAATAAAAGTAGAGATTTAAAAGATAAAAGAACAACAGTAAGAGAAGCAGTTGAAAAATATGTAAAGAATGGCTCATTTATTGCCATGGGAGGATTCGGACATATTAGAGTCTCTATGGCAGTAATATATGAGATAATCAGGCAGAAAAAGAGAAATCTAATATTTGCAGGTAAGACTGCAGTTCACGATTCTGATCTTTTAATAGCGTCTGATTGTGTAAGTAAAATTGAGGTCGCTTATGCTTTTGGTCATGAATTAAGAGGTTTATCTCCAGCATCCAGAAGATTAGTTGAGGAAAGAAAGTGTAAGGTCATAGCAGAGATTAGTAATGCAGGATATCAATGGAGATTCTTAGCAGCAATGATGGGGGTTCCATTTATTCCAACTAGAAATCTTTTAGGTACAGATACATTAAAACAGAGTTCAGCAAAGGTAGTAAAAGATCCATTCTCTAAAAAACCAATCTGTCTTGTTCCAGCATGTTATCCTGATGTAGTAGTAATGCATGTTCCAAGATGTGACATGTATGGAAATGCTCAAATTGATGGAATAATCATAGAGGATTTTGAACTCTCAAGAGCAGGAAGAAGAGTAATAATGACAACAGAAAAGATAATTGATAACGATGAGATAAGAGAAAAGCCCTGGCTGACAGTTATACCATTCTTTTTGGTAGATGCAGTAATAGAAGTACCCTATGGATCCCACCCATGTAATATGCCATATAAGTACTACTTTGATGAAGAACATATAGGAGAATGGCTTGAAATGTCAAGAACACCAGAAGGAGTTAATAAATATTTTGAGAAATATGTTTATTCAGTTGAAAAATTCGAAGATTACTTAGAACTAATAGGTGGTCAGAAAAAATTAAAATATTTAGAAGATGTTGAACATCTAAAGGCTAAACTAAAAGCTCCCTGGCTTGAGAGGAAAAGAAAAAGATAATTAACTTAATTTAAAGCTAATTTATTTTAAAAGGGGTTAAATAATATGGCTGAAAAAGAAACTAATTACACTCAAACAGAACTCTTAGCAACCGTAGCTGGAAGGCTACTGGAAGATAAAAAATCAGTTTTTGTTGGAACAGGACTACCAATGATTGCTACAATGTTTGCTCAAAGAACACATGCACCTAAACTGCTTATATTTTTTGAGGCTGGTTCAATGGGTCCACAAGTACCTGTTCTCCCAATTTCAGTTGGTGATTCCAGAACATTCTATAAAGCAATAGCTGCATCAAGTATGCATGATAGTATGTCACTAACCCAGGCAGGGTATATGGATTATGGATTTTTAGGAGCTGCACAAATTGATATATATGGAAATATAAACACTACTGTAATTGGTCCATATGATAATTTTAAGGTCAGATTACCTGGAAGTGGAGGTGCAAATGATGTTGGTTCACTCTGTCAAAAAACCATAGTCATAATGAGACAGGATAAGCTTAGATTTGTTGAAAAAGTTGATTTTATTACTACCCCAGGTTATTTATCTGGTAAGGGAGCTAGAGAAGAAGCAGGTTTACCAGAGGGTGGTGGTCCTTACAGGATTATAACTCAATTGGGAGTTTATGGATTTGATGATAAAACAAAAAAAATGAAGCTTTTGTTCTTACATCCAGGTGTTAATTTAGAGAAAGTAAAAGAAAATAGTAGTTTTGATATTATTATCCCGGATAAGATAGAATTTACAACTCCCCCAACTGAAAAAGAAAGAAAAATACTTCATGAGATAGACCCGACAGGAATGGCTATTGGAAAATAAAGAAACGGACAATACTTTAATTACCTTTATTTTTATTTATAGGTTTATTCTCATTATTAGGTCTTTTAATTATATTTTGTTTTATCTCTTCTATTTTATTAGTCTTTTTTATGTTATTCTCAATTGCTCTCTGGATAGCTACTTTAGCTTCGTCTGGAATTTTTTCCTTAATTCCTTCCAAAGCCATCCTTTGTTTATCAAAATTTTTTAAAATCTTGTCAAAAACTTCATAGGATTTTTCATCAATTTTAAAATCTTTCATACTATTAATAACCAAATCAGTTTCACTTTCTAAAATATTTAATGCTTCATCAATTCCTACTGTTCTTCCCTTTCCAACCATTCTTTCAATCTCATCCAATCTTCTCTTAGCAAATATTATATGTAAATTTACTTTTTTATTGTTTGGTGTGAAAAGTATTATGACTTTTTCAGATGCTATTTTTACAGGATATAAAAAGTCACCTGGTAATGCATTGGCTGATAATATTGATGTAAAACCACTTATAAACAGGAATAATATTACAAAAATTGATATTTTTGCTAATATAGGCATAGTCCACAACCCTGAGAATTTTGTTACAGATCTTGGTATCATACCTTTCTTTGGCAAAATCTGAGACTGTTTTGCTTTTACAATATTTATAAATTGAATTTTTACTTCATCCTCAAAAATTGCTGGGGGGTTTATTTTCTCAAATTCCTTAACC
>DAOWJR010000011.1 GCA_030640275.1 Actinomycetes bacterium
AAGTTCTTTAAGAATTTTTGCCGTCTCAAAAAGTTTTTCTTTTCCCTTTTGGGTTTTTGGTGGAAAAAACTCAAATGAATAAGTCCTTTCTTTCCTTTTTAAAATATCCGATATCTTCTCCATCTTCTTCTCCCTTTTTAAATTTTATTTATGTATACTGAATTTTACTTTAAAAAAAAGAAACTTAAAAATAATTTTAAAAAATAAAAATTTAAAAGTTTTAAGACAACATCATTAAATTATACATAAAGCTAATAAAATCGTAAACTACACTAAAATCACAAAATAATTATTAAATTTTTCTAAAATCTTTTAGAATTCTAATATTACTATATTTTTTTTTAATAAATAACCTTAATATTTTTTTGAATTGGTAAAAATAGTTTATACTATTTATAAATTAAATCTATGTTTTTGAACTATTTACTGCACAAATTTCTCGAGTAAGCTTTTAAGTATTAATATAAAGCTAATTTTAAATTAAATATTGAATTGTATTTTTATATTTTTTAATATTAGAATATTTATTACTATTTTTGTTAATAATTTAAAGATATTTGGCTACGATTTTAAATATAATAATATTTAAAGTTACTTTTATTTTAAGAAGGAGGGAATAATGTTAGTTGTTGCTGAGAATGTTAATATAAGAAATATAAAAATAGGTACTTCTATGAGAGAACATAATAGTGAACCAATAGTTGAACTGGCAAAAAGTTTGAAAGATGCTGGCGCTAACTATCTGGATATAAATATTGGTCCAGGAACAAAGGGTGGACCTGAGTTAATGAAATGGTTAGTAACATCAATTCAGGAAAAGGTTGATATTCCACTTTGTCTTGACACAAAAAATATAGAGGCTATGAAAGCTGGATTAGAGGTTCATAAAGGAAGAGCTATAATAAACTCAACAGATGGTTCTGAAGAGCAGATGAATAAAGTAATGCCACTGGCTAAAGAGTTTAATGCAGCAATAATTAGTTTAACTTTAGACGAGAGTGGTATTCCAAGGGATGAAAATGAACGATTTCAAATTGCGTTTAATATTATAACTAAAGCAACTGAGTACGGGATTTCTCCAGAGGATTTGTATATTGACCCTATTATATTACCAGTTTCTGGAATGCAAGACCAGGTAAATTATGCTATTGAATCAATAAAAATGCTTAGTCAATTATCTGATCCACCTCCAAAAACTATTGTTGGATTATCAAATATTTCTCAGTCATCTCCGATTGAACTTAGAAGCATATTAAATAGAGTTTGTCTTACCATGTTATTATGTAACGGACTTTCTGCAGCTATAGTGGACTCACTGGATGAAGAGCTAATGGCTACTTTAAAAACTTACAATATTTTAACTAATAAAGTTCTTTATGCTCATTCATATCTGGACTAAAATCCTTGTAATTAATATACATTTTATAAAAAATTAATTTTAGATTTCTATTAAATGGAAAAAATTAAAGAAATATCAAAAAAGATTGAGAAGTTAAGGGATAAAATAAGAGAGCATAATTACCGTTATTATGTCTTAATCCAGCCAGTAACCAGTGACGAAGAATATGATGAGTTGATGAGAGAACTTGCAAAACTTGAAAAAAAGTATCCTGAGCTTATAACTCCCGATTCACCTACTCAAAGAGTTGGTGCTCCAGTAAATGAATTGAAATCTGTTGAACACAGGGAGAAGATGCTCAGTTTGGAAAATGCTTTTTTAAAAGATGAAATTGAGAATTTCTTAAGCAGAGTTTATAAAGGTTTGAAAAATGAGGAAGTTGAGTTTGTATGTGAGCTAAAGATTGATGGTTCAGCCATAAATTTAACATATATTGATGGGATTTTCATAAGAGGCTCAACTAGAGGCGATGGATTTATGGGTGATGATGTAACTTCAAATCTTAAAACTATAAAATCCATTCCTACAAAGATGCGTTCATTATATCCTGAAGGTGAACTTGAGGTTAGAGGTGAAGCTTATATGCCAATTGATGCATTCAAAAGGATTAACAAAGAAAGACAAAAAGAACAACTTCCACTTTTTGCAAATCCGAGAAATGCGGCTGCTGGTTCATTAAGGCAATTAGACCCTCATATTACAGCAAAAAGAAATCTTAATATTTTCATTTATGGAGTTGGAAATTGGCCAGTCTCTGAGCATGAAAATCACTTTGAAGTTCTACAATATCTAAAAAAATTAGGATTTAGAATTAGTCCATATATTAGAAAGGTAAAAGATTTAAATGGAATATGGGATTTTTGTAGAGAGTGGGAAGATAAAAGAGATGAACTAAATTTTGAGGTAGATGGAGTTGTTATAAAGGTTAATTCCTTTTTGCAACAAAAAACCTTGGGTGAAACTACCCGAAATCCTCGTTGGGCGATTGCTTACAAATTTCCCTCTGTTCAAAAAACTACAAAAGTTCTTGATATAAAGGTAGGTGTTGGTAGAACAGGAACAATTACCCCGGTTGCTGTCTTAGAACCTGTTCAAATTTCAGGGTCAGTGGTTAGCAGGGCAACTCTACATAATATAGATGAGATAAGACGAAAGGATGTAAGAATAGGAGACACGGTATTAGTTCAAAAAGCAGGAAAGGTAATTCCGGAACTTGTTAAAGTAATTACAGAAAAAAGAACTGGAGATGAGAAGATATTTGATATGCCAAAAAAATGTCCAGCTTGTAAGTCGAATATTATAAGGCTTCATAATGAGGTAGCATATAGATGTATCAATGCTGCATGTTCTGCACAACAATTTGAAAAAATAGTTCATTTTGCAAGTAGAGGAGCAATGGATATTGATGGTTTAGGACCTTCCGTTATTTCAAAGCTTTTAGAAAAAAAACTAATAAGAGATGTGGCTGATATCTATTATTTAAAGTTTGATGACATATATCAATTAGACCTATTTAAAGAGAAATCTACAACCAATCTTTTAAATGCAATCCAGAGGAGTAAAAAAAGGTCTTTAGAAAGGTTGATATATGCACTTGGAATAAGATATGTTGGGTCACATACTGCTGATATTTTAGCAAAAAGTTATAAGTCAATAGAACAATTATCAGAAACACGTGAACAAGAACTTTTATCTATATATGAGATTGGACCTCATATTGCGCAAAGTATAGTAAATTTTTTCAAACAGAGTAGTAACAAAAAAATTATAGAAAAATTGAAAAGAGCTGGTTTATTGATGGAGCGGGAAGTTATAGAGCAATTACCTCAATTGTTAGAGGAAAAGAGTTTTGTTGTTACTGGAAAACTTGCTGGTTATACAAGAGATGAAATTACAGAGTTAATCAAGAGTTTAGGAGGTAAAGTATCTTCAAGTATAAGTAAAAAAACTGATTATGTACTTGTTGGTGAGGAGCCAGGAAGTAAGTTCGAAAAAGCAAAAAAGTTAAAATTAAAAATAATAACTGAGAAAGAATTCAATAAATTAAAAAAAACATAAATATGAGTAATAAAATAGATTTTTATAATGAAGAAAATTATTGCCCGTGGAGTTTTTGGGAAGCTGTTGTAGCTGTTTTCTTAACTATACCCCTGATTTTAATTTTAACTATACCAATAGCTTTTTTACTTGAAAGAAATATGGGGGAAGTTATTTTTTCACCTTCTGAAATTTCTAACTTTGGATTTGCTATAGCATATTTTATACAGGCTGTAGTGCTTCTTATTCTCCTATGGCTATTTGTATTTTATAGAAACAGAGCAACCTGGTATGATCTGGGAATTAAACCACTCAATTTCTTAAAAGGAATATTTTTGACTTTGTTTGGAATTATTGCAATTTTTTTTATAGATATAGTTTATACAATTTTCCTTCGTTTTATACCATGGGATACAAGCAAGGATAAAATCAGGTTATTAATTGAAAATAAAAATATATCATTAACAATGCTTTTTATAGTTGCTGTTATAATTGCTCCAATTTGTGAAGAGCTATTTTTTAGAGGATTTTTATTTCCTGCTTTTAAAAAGAAAATGACCACTTTTTCTGCTATGTTTTTAAGCTCAATTTTGTTTGCAGTTTTTCATCTTGAACCAACACAATTAATTCCTTTAATTGGTATAGGGTTTATTCTATCTTTTATATATGAGAAGTCAAAATCACTAATTCCATCAATATTATTGCATTCTTTAAATAATTCAATTGCAATAATTATTTTGTTTCAATTTATAAAATATAGTTGATGATATAAATCATGAAATATAATTTAAAGTTACATCAAAATAAATTAATTTTTAAGTTTATAAAATTCTCTATTAAAAAATTAAAAAGTCTGTGAAATAATTTCACCTATTAATTAATTAACTTTAATAGAGTGAGAAGATATATTATTAAAAGAAAGGAGAAAAGCTCGCTCTTCTTGATTATAAAAGGAGTCTGGGAGCTATATTTCTAAATGGAAGAAATCAGCAAAAAAGATGTGAAACATGTGGCAAAATTAGCTGAACTCGACATTAGAGAAGATGAAATAGACAGATTTGTAGATCAATTAAATATTGTACTAAAACATGCAGGAAAAATTAATGAGATCGATACTACTGGTGTTGAACCAACTTCTCATGCCACAAATATTATTAATATTTTTAGAGATGATATTGTTAAAGAGTGTATAAGTAAGAAAGATGCTCTATTAAATTCTCCAAAAACAATTGAAGATCTTTTTGAAGTTCCTTTAATAATTGAGGAATAAAGATGGTAAAAGAAAGATTATATAAATTAAGTGCAAAAGAGTTATCAGATTTAATATCAAAAAGAGAGATATCAAGTTACGAAACTGTAAAGGATATTGCTGAAAGAATGGAAGAAGTTGAGACTATTGTTAAATCATATATAACTACTGATATCTATAAAGCTATTGCAGCAGCGAGAAAAATAGATAAGTTTATTTACAAGAAAAAAAGAATAAGAGATGGCAAATTCATTTATAAAACAAAAAAAATTGAACCTTTAGCAGGAATACCAATAGCAGTAAAAGATAATATATCTACAAAGGGAATTCATACAACTTGTGGTTCTAAAATACTTGGCAACTATAAACCTATCTATGATGCTACAGTCATTAATAAAATTAAAGAATCGAATATGATTCTAACTGGTAAGACTAACATGGATGAATTTGCAATGGGTTCTTCAACTGAGAATTCAAGTTTTTGGACAACACACAATCCATGGAATTTAAGTAATGTTCCAGGTGGATCTAGTGGGGGGTCTGCAGCAGCAGTGGCAGTTGGAGAGACACCATTAGCATTGGGAACAGATACAGGAGGTTCAATAAGGCAACCAGCTGCACTCTGTGGAGTTGTTGGATTAAAACCGACTTACGGATTGGTTTCAAGATTTGGTCTCATTGCTTTTGCATCATCTCTTGATCAGATTGGACCTATAACAAGAAATGTTCAGGATTGTGCATTGCTTTTAAATATAATTGCTGGTCACGACAGACTTGATTCAACATCAGTATTTAAGGACAAAGAGGATTATACAGAATATTTAAGAGAGGATATAAGTGGGTTAAAAATAGGAATAATAAAGGAATTGATGGGTGAAGGGATATCAAATTATGTTAAGGGTGCTGTTTATAAAGCAATAGATATTTTTTCATCACTCGGTGCTTCTTGTGAAGAAATATCACTTCCGAGTTTAAAGTTTGCACTTAGTGCTTACTATATTATTGCACCTGCTGAAGCAAGTTCAAATCTTGCAAGATATGATGGAATAAGATATGGCCTAAGAGCTAAAAAAGTAAAAAGTTTTAGAAATATGTATAAAA
>DAOWJR010000025.1 GCA_030640275.1 Actinomycetes bacterium
ACTGAAATAATAGCTTACGAGTGGTGTAATACATTTGAGGACATTAAAGACTTTGTACAGGGAGAGGCTGCTGATATGATTCAGATTAAGGCTCCAGATTTGGGAGGAATAAATAATACTATAGAGGCTATTTTATTTTGTAAGAAACATGGTGTGGGAGCATATCTTGGTGGAAGTTGTAATGAAACGGATCGTAGTGCTCGAATATGTGCTCATATAGCTTTAGCAACAGGACCATGTCAGATTCTTGCAAAACCTGGGATGGGAGTAGATGAGGCTGTGATGTTAATAAACAATGAAATGCAAAGAACCCTTACACTTATAAAAAATAGATAAGATTGAAATATTATTAATAAATGAATATGAAAAATTTTTTAGATTATAATTTATAAACTATAATTATCACTGATTTTTTAAAAAATTAAGAATTATTTTGAAATTAGAATTTCTATTTTAACAGGAAATATTAAAAGAAATAAGGGAAGAATACTACTCATTATTTTTATATTTACGAGAATTTAAATCTTTAATAAAAAATGAAAAGAAGAAGGAAGGAGGAAAAAATGGATTTTCCAGAGGAACTTTATTATTCAAAAGACCATGAATGGGGGAAAATTGAGGGAAACATAGTAATTGTTGGAATAACTGATTATGCTCAGGATGCATTGGGAGATATAGTATTTTTAGAACTCCCGCCTGTTGGTACGGATGTTGAAGTTAATGTACCTTTTGGGACAATTGAATCAGTAAAATCAGTTTCAGATGTATACTCACCAGTAACTGGTAAAATAGCTGAAGTAAATGATGTTGTTGTGAATGCACCTGAGATAATAAATAAGGATCCATATGGTGAAGGTTGGATGGTTAAAATCGAGATGAATAACCCGGATGAGATGAAAGATTTGATATCTGCTGAGGAATATCAAAAATCTACAGAGGAATAAAAGTATAAATAAAAACTCTCAATTACAAAATTAAAAGCAATATTAAGCTTTATAAAAATAATATAAAAATTTAGAATTAAGGATAGTATTTAATCTAAATCTTTAACATAAATTTTTATATTTGTACAAATTATTAATAAGGTTATTACTAGATTTAATATGGATTATACTCCTCATTCTAATAAAGAAATCCAGGAAATGCTCTCTTTTTTGGGGATAGAATTTTTGAAGGATTTGTATAACAACATTCCAGACGAAATTAAACAAAAAAAAGAGCTTAATTTACTCGAACCATTAAGTGAAATTGAACTATTAAAAAGGTTAAAATTCATAAGTGATAAAAATGTAAGTACAAATGAGAAGATTTCATTTCTTGGTGCAGGTAATTATGATCACTTTATACCTTCTGTAGTAAATTACATTATCTCCAAGCAAGAGTTTTGTACTTCTTATACACCATACCAGTCAGAATTAAGTCAGGGAATTTTACAATCCATGTTTGAGTATCAAACGATGATGTGTGAATTAACTGGCATGGATATCTCTAACATCTCACTTTATGATGGTGCAACTTCTGTTGCGGAAGCTGCAAATATGGCTATATCTATAAATAAAAAAAAGAAGATATTAATATCAGAAACTGTGCATCCAGAATATCGTCAGATATTAAAAACCTACATGAAGCCAAGAAAAATAGAGGTTTTTGAAATTCCTATGAAAGATGGTATTACTGATAAGGAAAAGATAGATAGAAGACTTATAGATGAATCTTCATGTTTAATAATTCCTCAACCAAATTTTCTTGGGAATTTAGAACCCATAGATGAGATATTTCCAATTTTATCGGGTAGTAATACTTTAGCTATCGCTTGTGTTAATCCATTATCTTTAGCATTACTTAAACCTCCAGCTGATTTTGGAGCCGATATTGTTGTTGGAGATGGTCAGGTATTAGGTAATCCACAATCATTTGGAGGACCATCGTTTGGATTTTTAACTTGTAAAAAGAAATATTTGAGAAAAACACCTGGTAGAATTGTAGGTCAAACAGTGGATAGTGCTGAAAATATTGGCTATGTTCTCACCCTTCAAACAAGAGAACAACATATCAGAAGAGAAAAGGCTACTTCAAATATATGTTCAAACCAATCTCTAAATGTATTAGCAGCTTGTGTTTATCTTTCATATGTTGGAAGAGACGGTTTATATGAAATTGCAGAACTTTGCTATAAAAATGCTCACTATCTCTTTCAAAAACTCATAGATATTGAAGGAATTAATCCAGCGTTTAATTCTAAATTTTTCAATGAATTTGTTGTTTATATTGATTTAGATTCAACTGAATTGAAAAAAATATTATCAAAAAAAGGAATTTTAGAACCAATATGTTTAGAAAAATGGTACCCATCTCTCAAAAAAAGATACCTTTTTGCTGTTACAGAAAAGAAGACTAAGGATGAGATGGACTTATTAATAGAAACATTAAACGAAGCTTTAAAAAGAAAATAAGTTTTAAAGGTTTTTGGATATGAAGAATAGATTAATATTTCAGATACCAAATTTAGAAAAAGGTAAAAAAATTTTACCAACTGTACCAGATGAAATTTCCTCTATAAAGATTGATATTCCAAATAATTTAAAACGTAAAAAAGCTCCTGAATTACCTCAAATAAGTGAACCGCAGTTGATTCGACACTATAATAAGCTTTCAAAAAAGAATTTTGGAGTTGATAATGGGTTTTATCCTTTGGGATCATGTACCATGAAATATAACCCGAAAATCAATGAAGAGATATCCAGGTTAGAGAATTTTGTCAATATTCACCCATATCAAGATGAAGAAGATATACAAGGTGCTCTCCAGCTCATGTATGAATTAGATGTACTTTTATGTGAAATAACGGGAATGGATAAATTTACATTACAACCATCAGCTGGAGCTCATGGTGAATTAACAGGCTTGTTTATAATAAATGCATACCATAGAGAAAAAGGTAATAAAAGAAAAAATATTATAATCCCAGATTCAGCTCATGGTACTAATCCAGCAAGTGTTGCTATGGCAGGTTATAATGCTGTTACAGTTGATTCAGATGAAAATGGAAAAGTTGATCTAAAAAAATTAAGCAAACTCTTAGATAAAGAAACTGCAGGTCTGATGCTAACAAATCCAAACACATTAGGACTTTTTGATGAAAATATTTTGAAAATCTCAAAGATGGTTCATAATATAGGTGGTTTAGTATATTATGATGGAGCAAACCTGAATGCAATAATGGGAATAGCTAAGCCGAGAGATATGGGTTTTGACATTGTTCATCTAAATCTTCATAAAACCTTCTCAACACCGCATGGAGGAGGAGGTCCAGGTTCAGGTCCTATTGGAGTAACTAAAGAACTTTCTAAATTTCTTCCCGTGCCTACCGTAGAGTTAAATAATAAAGGAAGATATTATCTTGACTATGATAAAAAAGATTCAATAGGAAAAGTAAAAGCTTTTTATGGTAATTTTAATGTTTTAATCAAAGCCTATTCATATATTTTATCTTTAGGAGCAGAAGGGTTAAAAAGGGCAAGTAAATTAGCAGTTTTAAATGCAAATTATTTAAAGAAACATTTAAGCAAATATTATTACCTTCCATATCCAGAAATTTGTATGCATGAATTTGTTATCTCAGCAATTTGGCAGAAAGA
>DAOWJR010000046.1 GCA_030640275.1 Actinomycetes bacterium
AGTAACAAATTTAGTTAATAATACATTTTATGCTGAAATTAGTTTGATACATAAAAGTAGAATAATTAAAATAAGTTCTAGACCAAGTGATGCAATTGCCATTGCTATCAGAGCAAAAGTCCCTATTTTCGCATCTAAAAAGGTATTAGACCTTGCATCAATATTAATAGAGACTGTTGATGATGAGATAAAAAGGTTCAGGAAATTTCTTGAAACAGTAAGACCAGAAGACTTTAAAGCTTAATGTGCTGTTTTTTAGTTTTACTTGTTTCCCCTCCCTTTATGGGAGGGGGTAGGGGGAGGGTACAAGTTTAACATACAATCTTTTAAAAGAATAATATTAACAGATTCAATATGTTTTACTAAATAATAAAGACTTATAATAAATTAGTGATTATAATTTGAGACCATCTCTCCATTTTATTCTTATATTTTAGTAAATCTTCCTTATTAACTAATTTACCCTTCATCTTAGACTTTTCCCTGAATTCAATATCTGAGCTTTCAATTTCAATTAAATAAACAATACCAAAATGCACTTTTCCCACTTCATCAAAATCATCATTTAGCAAACCTATAATCTTATAACTTAATTTTCCATTATAAATTAATTCCTCATTAAATTCTCTTTTTAATCCCGAATTAATTAAATCATGTGGTTTATTAATATCTTCTTCATTTATATGACCACCTATACCTATTGAATATTTGTAAAAAAGTCTATTTTCTACTCCAACAGGAAATCTTTGAAACATAAAATATTTATTTTTAAATTTTATTATCAAATAAGGAATTATTTGCTTATAATTTGGATCATTCTCAACTAAAAATCTTTTCATAAATATTGAGTATTTTCTTATTCTTTCTAAATAATATTTTGTTTTATGGCTATTAAATCCCTCAAAGAAAATATCCTCAAACAGCTTTTCTCTTGAAACAACCAAAACCTTTTCTGTATGCTCTTTTTTTTCTTTGTTTTCCATTTTTAATTTCTTTTATTAGAGATTTAAATATGATAATTTATCATATAATTATGATATAAATTATATCAAGATATTAAAAAAGTATATTTTTATATTTTTACTATTCATGGTTTAACCTGATAAAAACTTATTTTAAATAGATAATACCTGATAAGATATTATTATATAAAAATACCTGATAAAAGGTTATAATATTGAAAAATACCTGATAAAAAGGTTTATAAAGGTATTTGAATATCTAATTATAGGGAAAAATAGATATTAAAGAGTAAATTTATTAAGGTTTTATCATTAATTAGCTTCGAAGTTTAAAATGGAACAAAATTGTTTATAAATTATATATTTAAATAAAAATATTTTTTAAAATTTCAAAATTTAATGGAATATAGTAATGCCAAAGAGAGATATAAGAAAAAGTATTAAAAGAAGAAGACCATTAAAACATTGGGAGATAAAGAAAAAACAAAAAGGTAAAAAACGCATAAAAATCCCAAAGAGAAAGTAAAAAGGAAGGGAATAAGTAAAATTATAATCAAGTTTACATAAGATATATTAGCGGAACTTGTAATTATAATAGAAATTCTTTAAATTTTTGACTTTTAAATGTTTTTCTCTTGTTTTTAATATATTTATAATTTTATATAAATTTTATAAGTATAGATTCTTCATCAATTAATATCAATGTCCAATCTTCTTGTTTAGAATATATAGCTAAATTCAAGAAATTTTCAGATGAATTTTTGGGTATAAATTCTATTTTCCAGGGAAATACACCCTTCAGTATTTTTTTAGAATTAATATCATGACTTAGGTCAGCTATCTTTAATTTTACATTTTTATCCTTTTCTTTAAGTTCTAAAAATATATAATAACATCCCTTTTTATAAGATATGTTATCGTTATTTTTTATTTCATATTTAATTAGAACCTCATCTCCAATTTTTAGTTGATCTTTATCTATACTTAGCGTTAATTCAAGATCCGGTTTGAATTCCTTTTGTTTTGGATATATGGGTATTATTACAATTAAAAATATCAATAGAATTAAAATAATAAAATTAAAAATTATTGAAAAAATAGCACCTTTTTTAATTTTCACCTATTTATCACCATTTTATTAGCTAAATATAAATCCTTTTTAACAAAGTTAAAATCTAACAGGTTATATTCTTAAATTTTTACATTTATTAATTCTTTTATAAGAAATATTGTTAATACCTTTACTTCTTCTGCAGATAGCAGATTCTTCACAGATTTATCATATAAAACATTTGCATTTGTAGGAAATTCCTCATCAGCCTTATAAAAAACAAATAAAACAGGATATTTTGGAAATGCTTTTAATACAATTCCCATATCCCCTATTGAAATATTTTCACCGTTAAGTTTTTTTGCTGTTAAAAGCAACCTATTTGGTTCTTCCGAAAAGATTTTGACTAAGGGAGATAGAGTACCAGGAATTGTTTTTGCGTAAAATAAGGCATCCGGAATCTCTCTGTATGATATCCACCCCTCCCCTGTTTCTCTTGATGTACATCCTAAAAGGTAATGTATAGTTATCACACTTAAATGTAGATCTATTTTTTCCATATTATCAGACCAGTAGATATTTTTATTATTCATATCTGCAATAATTTCTCTATTTAAATACGGAATTACAATTTGTTTATGACCATCTTTAGTTGTTATATAATTGACATCTGATTTCTTTGATATATCATCTAGATTTGCTTTCTTTAGTTTTAAAAAAGTATCATCAAATAGTTTTTTTATCATTTCTAATTTTTCTTTTTCAATTCTATCCTTATATAACATATATTTCCTTTACTTTTTTGTCCTTCTTCTCATTTTTAACATCATTATTTATGATCTAAAGATCATCATATTCTATATTTTAATTTGTATTGAGTGATTTTAGCAAAAATTTAAAGAATTAACAAAAGATTATTAATCGAACCTACGTTTGCTTTTTCATAAAATTTATGATATATTAGAGTTAAGTAAGAAGACTCCTTCCTCAAACCTTTGATTTTAGGTGGGGGATGAATTGACAAAAGCATTTAACTCTTCTTAATAAATATTAAGGTATTTAATATTAAGGATAGAAAATGAAGGTTCAGAAAACAATTCAGTATAAAATAATTCAACCCAATAAGAATAAGGAGTTGAAGTTAAACACGACTATGCGTCAGTATAGAAGATGCATCAATTTCTATCTTCATGAAATTTTAAAGAATGAAGAAATGAGGGATATATATTACAAAGCAAAAGAAATATTCAAACTACCAACAGCTTTAATTCAAACAGCAAGAGATATAGCAAAAGAACAATACAAAAGTTGGAAGAATAGTGAAGACAATCCTAAATTCCCACATTTTGAAGGATTCATTCCATTAAGATTTGATAAAAGAACGATAAATTTTAGCAAAGAAAATAATCACTTTGATTGGTGGGCTAATATTTCTACTATTAAAGGTAAAGTGAAAGTTCCGATAACAGGTAGAAAACAAACTAAGTTAAATGATAATTTTCTTTCAGCACAATTAATTTACAAAAACAATGCCTTCTACTTGAATGTAATTTTTGAAGAAGAGAAAGAAATACCTAAAGAAGAGAAACTTGAACATTTTGTTGGAGTTGATTTAGGAATAAATAACATAGCAACTGTTGTTGTTCAAAATAGAAAAGGTGAAGTATTAGAAACTAAGTTTTTTTCTGGCAAACAACTTGTGGAAAAGAGAAGAAGATTTAGTGATTTAAGAAAAGAGTTAGGTAAGAAAAAACTGTTAAATGAGATAAAGAAAACCAAAGATAGAGAAAGAAATTACATGAAGGATGTTAATCACAAGGTTAGCACAGAAATAATCAATATAGCTAAGAGATATCCTAATTGTTGTGTTGTAGTAGAAAAATTAAAAGGAATAAGAAGTAAAATTAAATACTCAAAACAATTTAATAAAAAGTTTCATAACTGGAGTTTTAAAGAACTTCAAAGGTTCATAGAATATAAAGCTCATTATAATTCAATTGCTATAAGAAGAGTCTATCCTGCATATACTTCTCAAGTTTGCAGGAACTGTTTTAGTAAAACAATGAGAAGTTCTCAATCTAAAGCAGTTTGTCAAACCTGCAAGATAGAAGTAAATGCTGATTGGCTCGGAGCAGTTAACGTAACTAAAAGATTGTTTGGCTATATGTTAAGCAATCTGGGTTGCAGTGAATCCAGCCCCAAACAAGGTAATGCTGAACACAAAGGTGTCACAGCTCCATCCTTTGGTAAATCTAAAGGATTTGTGGCATAATTGAGTGTGAGTTAGCCTTGAAGCCCCTTCCTCACGAATGTAGTGAGTAGGTAGGAGTAGTTCACGTACTCTAATAAAATCAATTAAAAGGGAGAGAAATGGAATTAATATTAGTAAGACATGGAGAAGTTGAAATAAGTAAGATTAACAATAATTTAAGAAAAATTTTAGAAACAGAATCACATGGAAAATATGAGGGTGCGCTTAAAAAATTAGATAATATAGAGTTAAGTGAGCGAGGCAATGAACAAGCAAAACTTTTGGGAAGATGGCTTCAAAAGAATTATGAAATAGATGTTTTGTATTCAAGTAAATTAAGAAGGGCTAAGGAAACTTCCAAAATAGTTAATAGTTTTTTAAATTTACCAGTAATTTTTAAAGATGAACTAAGAGAAGCCACATTTTATCTAGCCGACTATCTATCTGATTGGTCTAATCCAATTCAGTTTGGAGAAGGTTCAATGGATACAAATTTTAATCCTAAACAATTTGTAAAAGAGATAAAAAAGTCAAATTCTAATACTAAAATTAATATAAAAACTATTAAAGAAGAGTATAATATCAAAATAGCTAAATCAAGAGTAAAGGAAGATATTGATTTGCAAAAATATGAGGATTTTAGAGACAAAATTGAGAAAATTATCAAAGAAATTATTACTGATAATTGGAATAAAACGGTATTAATAATTACTCATGGAGGTGTAATAGGTACAATAATTAGAAATATAATTGGAAGACATGACATGACTATTAGGATGGATTTTACAGGACTGAGTAAATTTTCCTGGATAAAGGAATATAATAGATGGCAAATAGATTTTATAAACAAGACAGACCACCCTCTCCGGTCAAATGGGTGAGATCTTGCAATATAATAAATATTAAATTGTGATTAAAAATTAAGAAATAAAAGAGGTAGGAGTGAAATTTGAACAAAAAAAGCTAAATAAATTTAGAATGGGAGATATTAAAGCTGTTATTTTTGATTTGTGGGGAACACTTGTAAAAGATGAAAATATAGATGAGAGTAAAAAATTTCTCAATAAACTAAACAAGATATATTTATCTATAAAAAGCATAAACAGTGTATATAACTATTTATACAAATTAAGTAAAAAACCCTCAACTGAACTAAATATAGCATTACCAGGTAGAATAAATTTTATCTCTAAGTTTTTTAAAATTATAAAAATTGAATATCAGGAAAGTCTAAAAAGACAGGAACAGATTGAATTAGATAAGGTTTTTAACAAAATTTTTAATTTATTTAATATAAAACTTAACGATAGCCAATTAACTGAAGTTTTAGGAGAGTATTATAAATCATGGTCAAATATGACAAAGTTATATGATGATGTACTGCCCACCCTTATTTACATTCATGATAAAGGTATCAAATTAGCTTTAATTTCAAATACTATATTTGAAGGAAAACTTCATGATAGTGACTTAAAAAGGTTAGGAATATTAAAATATTTTAACTTTACTATCTACTCATCAGATGTTAGGGTAAGGAAACCAGATTCAAAAATTTTTAAAGTTGTATTAGAAAAATTGAAAGTCTCACCAGATAAGGCTATTTTTGTTGGCGACAGATTATATGATGATATAAAAGGAGCTAAAAGTGTTGGAATTACAGCTATACTGAAAGAGAAGAGAACCTACACAGGAGAAGAAGAAATAGTACCTGATTTAGTTATAAAAAATATATCAGATCTAAAATTATATATATAAAACAAAAAATGAGAATAGATATTGAACCTATAGGAATA
>DAOWJR010000031.1 GCA_030640275.1 Actinomycetes bacterium
AATTAAGTCTCCAATCTTTAGATTCAATATTTTTCTAATAGATGAAGGGATAGTTATTTGAAAATTTCTCTGAATTCTCCTTAAAACTGACATAATAATTCACCCTTTTTCGTAATTTTGTAAATTCGCTATTTTGTAATATTATATAATTTTACTAATATAAAATCAAATTTAATATAAATAATTCATTTAAATCATATAAATTTCGCAGTTCGGAAACTCCAGATTTTAATCGTGGAGAAGCTGATCTCTCCGATTTTTATGATTGTTCTAATAAAATAGGATTTATATATTTAACAGATGTACATACTTTTATCCACTCTTTTTGTAAAATATAGATATATTATCTGTATTCTTTTAAGGATAAAATGATTAATATATAAAGATTGTAAAAATTATTGACAAAAATAAAAAAATAGTGTAACTTTAAATCAGATTAAGGGTAACTACTGCGTAGCGGGGGTTACCCACTTTTATTTCTTAGGCAAAATAATAAGTCCGTATCCTATCAGTCTTCCACAAGAACTCCTACGAAATTTGCTTTTAATGATTTCATAATTTATATAATTTACCTTGTTTAAATACCTTCTTCCTATGGGTGTAACTAACGTGTCTGCTAATTGTAAACCTGCAATATTCTCCTCTTTTTTCTTTATAATAAAACTGTCTATTTTTTCTACGATTTCTTTTGGTCTTAAAAATCGCGTTCCTCTAATTTTAAAATTTAAAAATGATAATTCCAATTCATTATCCAACTGTTGTCCTCTACTTTCAGCAATAATTACTCCTTTTTCATCTTTTTCTTTTAAGTACATAACAAATCTTTCAATTACTATCTCCAGAGAAAAAATATAGGGATCTAAAGCCAATATCCCATACTTTTTCTTATGTTTTTTCTTATCTATTATGCACGCAACCAAAATGAAATCCGTATTTTTTATAACATCATTTAAACCTTTGAAAAAATTTTCTCTAAATTTCTTATTAATCATTATCTCAAATCCTTTTCGATTTCTAGTATAGTCTACATAATGTAAAATAATATCTTCTGTATTAAATAACTTCCTCTTAAATTCAGATAACCCAGGAGTTAGGATATTCTTATGGTAGTTATCATCTATTACACAGCCTGCAAGTACAAAAAGAGGATAATTCTTATCAATTATAGTTAAATTGTGATCACCTGACTCATCTAAAAACAAAAGCTTCATTATTTACCTTTTTACAACTTAACAAAATATCTATTATATTTTAATATTTTTAGTAATTCTTCACTTTTTTATCTTATCTGGAATAAGCAAACACTTATTATTCAAATATGGTTATTGTTAAAGAGTTGTATGCTTTGTGAACTTTTTATAAAATATTAACAAGATTTAATATGGTGTAAAAAATTATATCAAAACAAAGAGTTAAATTCAAACAAATGTACGTATTAATATATTTTAATTTTTTTAAAATTTGTTTAAAGTAGGTGTATTAGTAAAGATAGAGATAGAAACAGGAGTTTTGTAAGAGTAAAAAATAATAGAAATTAATGATTAAAAGATAAAAAATGGTGGCGAGACCCAGAATTGAACTGGGGACGCATGGATTTTCAGTCCATCGCTCTACCAACTGAGCTATCTCGCCACTTTTTTATAAAACTGTTTAATTATATGTAGATTAATTAAATTGTATGTGAATTAATTTGATTTATAAAATATTTTTATATTGTAGTTTTTATATGAAAAAATTAATAATATTAAATTATTAAATCTCGTTAGCTCTTAAAGAGCTAATTCAGACTTTTTATTAAAGATAGTGTATGGCGGGGCTGACGGGATTCGAACCCGCGATCTCTGGCGTGACAGGCCAGTGTCCTAGGCCGCTGAACGACAGCCCCTAAATGGTGGGCGAAGCGGGACTTGAACCTGCGACCTCCTGCTTGTAGGGCAGGCGCTCTTGCCATCTGAGCTATTCGCCCACTTTAAATTTTAAAAATCTATCTATCTTTTTGTATACAACAAGTTAAATCTACTTTTATATACAGAATTTTTATAAATATAATAATATATTTTAATATACAAAAAATGCAAATCTTAAATACTTCAAAATTATTTTGGCGCCCCCAGGGGAAATCGAATCCCCGTTTTAGCCTTGAAAGGGCTATGTCCTAGTCCACTAGACGATGGGGGCACAATGGTGAGCCGTGCAGGGATCGAACCTGCGACCCTCAGATTAAAAGTCTGACGCTCTACCTAGCTGAGCTAACGGCTCACAAAATAAGTTTAACATCATATATTTTTAGATGCAATAGGATAGTTTATTATCAAGTTTTGAATGTGTCAAATATATTTTTTATTACTACAACAGAATTAACTTACCTGCAAATAAGCACTCTTATGAAATCTGGGATAATTTACTAATAATTGTTCATTTAAAATGATTAATTACGTATAAAATAATTAATTATTAGTTGCTCCTCAAATTTAGGTATTTATTTAACAGTTTTTATTAGTGATTTCAATATAAAATACTATTTTATAAGTGATCTTAATATAGTTAGATTCTCTATATCTTTTTTATAACCACCATCTTTTGGAGTTTCTATTATCATAGGAATATTTTGAAACCTTTTGTCATTTAAAATAAATCTAAAGGGTTTAAGTCCCAGATATCCCTTTCCTATATGTTGATGTCTATCAATTCTTGATCCCAAGTCTCCTTTTGAATCATTAAGATGAAAAACTTTTAATCTTTTTATCCCTATAATTTTTTCATATTCGTCAAAAGTTTTTTCATAATCTTTTCTATTTCTTATTGCATCACCTGCTGAAAAAACATGGCATGTATCAAAGCAAACCCCAATTCTTCTCTTTTTATTAACCAAATTTATGATATCTGCTAATTGTTCAAATCTATAACCAATTGAACTTCCCTGACCTGAAGTGGTTTCAAGTAATATAATAATCCTGGAATTATCCTTTGAAATAATCTGATTTAATGCTTTAGCAATTAATTTTATTCCCTTTTTTAAACCCGCTCCTTTGTGATAACCTGGATGAAAGATAAAATATTGTATTTTCAATTCTTTAGCCATTTTAAGTTCTTTTATAAATGACATTATAGAAAGATTTCTAATTCTTTTATTAGAAGAAGCCAGGTTTATTAAATAAGAGCTGTGGGCTATTACTGGATCGATTTTAGTTTCCCTTTTATTAAAAAAAAATTCCTGTATCTCAAAATTTTCAATATCTCTTGCTTTCCACTGGATGTTACTTTTAACAAAAATCTGAATAGTATCACATCCAATATTTTTTCCTCGAATAAGAGATTCACCAAAACCATCAGCAATTGATATATGTGCACCAAGTAACATCACATTCTCCAAAAATTGATACTATATTTATTGAGTATATCAGATATATAATATATCAGATTTCAATAGATCTTTCCTTGGTAAAACCTTTTAACATTTATAATATATAATTGCATCTGGAAATTTTATTAAATATTTATTTTCATAGAAACATATAAAAATAGAGATATTTTTAAATATTTAAAAATAATTTATCTTTTAAGGAGAGTATATGGGTAGAATGGAATTACTTTCGGGAAATGAAGCTATTGCAAGGGGAGCTTATGAGAGTGGAGTAGTTATAGCTACAGCATATCCAGGAACTCCAAGTACTGAGATTTTAGAAAATATAAAAATTTATGAGGAGATATATTGTCAATGGTCTCCAAATGAAAAGGTAGCATTGGAAGTTGCAATGGGTGCATCTTTTGCAGGGGCTCGAACACTTGTAGCTATGAAGCATGTGGGAGTTAATGTTGCTGCTGATCCATTTATGACACTTAGTTATACAGGAATAAAGGGAGGATTAGTTTTAGTAAGTGCTGATGATCCTGCTATGCATAGCTCTCAAAATGAACAGGATAACAGACATTATGCCAAAATGGCAAAAATACCGATGCTTGAGCCCTCAGATAGTCAGGAAGCGAAAGATTTTATATCTAAAGCTTTAAAAATTAGTGAAAGGTTTGATACTCCTGTTCTTCTTAGAATTACAACAAGAATCGCACATTCAGAAGGAAGAGTAAAGTTATCTAAAAGAATAAAAAATCGTAAAGAATTTAGATTTGAAAAAAACCCGCAAAAGTTTGTAATGATACCAGCATTTGCTAGAAAAAGACATGCATTTGTTGAAGAAAGATTGAAAAAAATTAAGAAATATGCTGAAAATTCAGAATTGAACAAAATAGAATTATTTAGTAAAGATATCGGAATTATAACAAGTGGAATCTCATATCAATATTCAAAAGAAGTAATACCAGAAGCATCATTCTTAAAGTTAGGAATGAGTTACCCACTCTGTAGAAGGAAGATTTATGATTTTTCAAAAGCAGTGAAAAAGATATTCATTGTAGAGGAAGGTGATAGATTTTTAGAAAGTCATATAAGAGCAATGGGAATAGAATTGGAAGCTAAACTTGATGAATTGTTATTAGGTGAATTAAATGTGGGAAAAGTTGAATCAATTTTATTAAAGAAGAAATATGTTAAGCCAAAAGAGATTGGAAGAGTAAGCCCACCTAAGATGTGTCCTGGTTGTCCTCATAGGGGAATATTTTACATCTTAAACAGATTAAAATTTACTGTAACAGGAGATATAGGTTGTTATACATTAGCAGTTTTACCTCCATTAAATTCAATAGATACCTGTGTATGTATGGGAGCAAGTATAGGAAATGCAATTGGTTTAAGTAAGGTGTTGTCAGAAGAGGATAATAAAAAAGTCGTAGCGGTTATTGGTGATTCTACTTTCATTCATTCTGGAATAACTGGTTTAATAGATGCTGTATATAATAATTCTAATATTACAGTTATTATTCTTGATAATGAAACAACTGCTATGACAGGTGGGCAGGATCATCCAGGAACAGGAATTACATTAAAGGGTAATAAAATAAAAGCACTTGATTTTAAAAAATTATGCAAAGCTATAGGTGTCTCAAGTGTTGAGACAGTTGATCCTTACAATCTTGATGAAGTAAAAGCAGCTATTTTAAGAGCAAAGGAAGTCAATGGTGTATCTGTAGTAATTTCAAGAAGAAAGTGCATTTTAATAGACAAAGAATCAATCAAAAGACCATTAAAAATTGATGAAGAAAAGTGTAAAATTTGTGATATGTGCATTAAATTAGGATGCCCAGCAATTATTTCAGTTTCTGAGGATGAAACGGGGAGGATAGGGAAAGAGAAAAATATAAAGAAGGATAAAGAGAAAGAAAAAGAAGAGAAATCAAAAGAGGAAAAAAGACCACCTATAATAGATAAAAATCTATGTACAGGATGTGGACTTTGTGAACAAATTTGTAAATTTGATGCAATAATTTGAAGGAAAAGATAATGAAAAAAGTTAATAATATTTTAATAGTGGGGTTAGGTGGGCAAGGAGTACTTCTTGCATCAGATGTAATATCTATGGCAGCTTTTAAATCAGGATATGATATTAAAAAAAGTGAAGTTCACGGCATGTCCCAGAGGGGTGGTAGTGTGACAACTCACATCAGATTTGGTTCAAAAATTTATTCTCCTTTAATCAAAAGAGGTAAGGCCGATTTTATAGTGGCTTTAAAGAATAGTGAAATAGAGAGAGTGAAGGATTTTCTCTCAAGTGATGGAAAGATGATAGGTGTCCCAGAAGGATTTCTTAATAAATTAGAAAATAAAAAAACACTAAATATTGCCATGATTGGAATTTTATCTAAATATTTAAACATCTCTTCTAAAATATGGGAAAAAGTCATAAAGGAAACGGTACCTTCAAAATTTCAACAATTAAACCTTGAAGCTTTTGAAATAGGAAGAGAAGGAGAATTTTTTATTGGATAAGTTAAGGATTTTTCAGAAAAAGTTTAATGAGATTTTAAGTGAAGCTGATAAGCAGGGTAGAACTAAATTATTAGAAAATGAAGCTTATGAGCTTTTGGATATTTGGGGAATAAAGATACCTAAATTTATTGTGATATCAGATAAACTTACTTTAGAAAAAGATTTAGAAATATCTAAAGAGAATTTAGAAATAGTTAAAAAAGCATTTGGTAAAAAATTGGTTTTAAAAATTCTATCTCCAGACATTGCTCATAAGACAGAAGTTGGTGGAATAAAAATAATTGATAATGATAGTTTTGAGATTAAAAGAGAATACAAGAGCATGTTGAAAAAGGTTAGAAACAAAGCACCAGATGCAAATATTTTTGGGGTTATGATATCTAATTTTATAAAACCAAAGTTTGAACTCATAGTAAGCATATTAAATGATCCTCAATTTGGACCAATATTTAGTGTGGGATTAGGTGGGATATATACTGAGCTTTATAAAGATGTAGCAATGGGTGTTGCACCTGTCACCTTTGAAAAGTTAAAAAACTTAATTAAAAAATTAAGGTGTCATCCTATTTTATATGGCTATAGAGGTAGTAAGATAGTGAATGAGGAAAAATTATTATCTACACTAATGGCTATAAATCAATTATCAATTTTCTCTCTTGATTTTAATGGGAAGGGATCCAACGATAAAAAAGTTTCAGACAATAGTAGTGAAAAAAATTTAAATTTTGATATTGAAAGATTTTCAGACAATACAAATTTTTCAGATTATATTATTGATGAGTTTGAAATAAATCCATTAGCCATTACTGAAGAGGGAGAATTATATGCTATTGACTGCGTATGTCGTTTTCATAAAAAAACTATTGATGATATAAAGCCATTTGAAAGCCCCAATTTGACTAACATTGAAAAATTCTTTAAGCCGGAGACGATCGCTATAGTTGGAGCATCGGAAATAGAGAATAGACCAGGTACAATTATATATAAAAGCTTAAAAATAGCTAGTAATAGTTTAAAAGAATCAAGTTTTAAAAAGGTTTTTCCAGTTAATGTTAAAAGAGATTATATATTTAATGATAAGTGTTATAAATCTATTAAAGAAATTAAAGAGCATATTGATTTAGCAATATTGGTTGTGCCAGCAAAATATAGTTACGAAATAATAAAGGATGCAGTTGAGTCGAAGGTTTCAACAATTATTATTATAAGTGGAGGGTTTAGAGAATCTGGCAAGTTAGGAATCGAACTGGAAAATAAAATAAAATTGGAAATAAAGGATACTGAAACGAGAGTACTTGGTCCAAATTGCCTGGGAATTTATTTCTCTCCTAATAATTTATCATCATTTTTCCTGCCTTCTGAAAAAATGAACATTCCCAAAAGAGAGAAAAATGAACTTTCTATATTGAGTCAAAGTGGAGCAATAAGTGTGAACCTGATGCATCTTCTTCCAAATGTTGGTGTAAGATCCATTGTTTCTTTTGGAAATATGGCTGATGTAGATGTGACTGATTTAATCACTTACTTTAATAAGGATAAGGGTACCAAAGTTATTGCTCTATATATTGAAGGATTTAAAAATGGAAGAAAATTTTATGAAGTTGCAAAAAATCTTAAAAAACCTTTAATTGTTTTAAAAGGCGGAAAAGTTGAAGAAGTTAAAGAAGCTACTATCTCTCATGTAGGTGCAATGGCAGGAGATTATGATATTGTAAAAACGGTTTTTGGAGATGCAAATGTGATAAATGCAGAAGATATTCAACAATTTTTTGAATATTGCAGGATATTTACTCTTCTCGATGAGAAAAGAGTAGAAGGAAACAAAATTGCTGTTCTTTCTAACTCTGGAGGTCTTGGTATATTGGGAGCTGATGGAATTAAAAACAGCAGACTTTCTTTAACAAAATATAGTGAAAATACTATATCTAAAATTAAAAATATCGTAAGAGGATTTTTAACAGTTTCAAATCCAACAGATATTGGAACAGATGCTACTGATATGGATTATATTGAAGTAGCAAAATATATATGTGATGATAGAGAGGTCTCTGCATTAGTTCTGCTTCCGGGATTTGAACCTCCACCTATAGAAATTCCAAGATTAATTAAAAATATAGGAAAGATTTGTAAGCAGACGAAGAAGCCAATTGTCGTAGCATTTACTCAAACTGAAGATAGGATAAAATTTGCAAATCAACTTGAAAGCAAAAATGTTCCTGTATTTCACTCGCCAGAAAGAGCAGTCAAAGCCTTAGGAAAATATATCAATTACTATTACCAGACTGGATATTTTCCTTGAGAAAGTTCGTCTGTGAATTTATAGATATTTTTAAGTTCTTCTTCAATAACAGACTCTATATCAGCTTTTATAATTCTAATATCAACTCCTGGTTTCAGTACTAATTGAGCTGATGCAATAAGAGGTTTATCAATAGGTTTACCAATTTGACTGCAAAGCCAAATATACACTTCATGTATACCAGCTATTTCTTTGTAAACTTTATCAGCTATTTTATGACTTAAAACATTATATATTTTTCCCACATGGCTGATAGGATTTTTACCAGCAGCTGCCTCTGTACTCATGGGTCTATTAAGTGCTATTACACCATTTACTCTGTTTCCTCGACCTACCTGACCACAATCAGCACCTTCAGCTGAGGTACCTAAAACCGTTAAATACATACCTTCTTCACCACGCTCAGGGTTATCGAGAGTGTTAATATCGATATTAACTTTATCAAAATTCAGGTTATTTTTACTTATAAAATCTGAAATATCTAATCGAATTTCTTCTTTGCCGGTAAAATATTTTTTCTCGTTATCTATAAATCTATCAACAAACGCCATGGCTATTGTAAGGGTTAAATTTCTTTTCTGTCTGTAAGCCATAACTTTAATATCCTCTCCACACTCAGGAAATTTTTCCTTATTTTTTTTTGAATTAAGATGCTTTTCTACATTAATTACTATTTTTTCAGTTTCAGTAAAAGGAGCATAACCAACTGAAGCTGAAGTATCATTTGCTCCAATAACTTCTCTATCAAAAATATCCATTAGTTCTGGGGATCCTGGTTTTATCTCATTTTGATAAATAACATGTTTTAGAGGATCAACAAATCGTAATTCCTTTCTAAACCAACTTTTAGCAGTCTCTATTGCTATCTCTCCAACAGGAATCTTCTTATCTTTATATTCATAAACAGCTCTATCCCCAAATACTAATCGCATAGGCTCATCAATAGTTCCACCACCAATTTTAGGATTTGACTTACCTGCCACTAATAACGCCTTATCAATGTTATGATGAGCTATTTTTCCAAAAACATTCTTATATTCTTTACACAAGGCAACAGAAACCTTCTCCATAATGGCATCACAAATTGAATCAGGATGTCCCTTTCCTTTTCGCTCTACTAACTCTACCTGTTGTTTCTCAACAGGACTGCTTTTCAATTCTTCAATTAAGATGTTTCTCATATGCTTCTCCCTTAAATTAAAACTAAGTAATAAAAATTTAATTTTGAAATGATATAATATTATGCATTATATTGCAAACATTGTGTTAATCTCAAATTTTCAGTAAAATTTGAAAAATACATAATATTCAAGAGTTTACCTATAAATTTTAATGAAAGGGAAAAAATTTGAGATATGCGATAATCTCAGATATTCATTCCAATTTAGAAGCTTTCCAGATAGTAATTGATAGGATACATCAGGAAGAAGTAGATAAAATAATCTGTTTAGGAGATTTGGTTGGTTATAATGCGAATCCGAATGAGTGTATTGAATTGGCTAAGGATGAAAACATTCAATGTATTTTAGGAAATCACGATGCAGCTGTTATTGGGAAGGCAGATATAAATTTTTTCAACATCATTGCAAAACAAGCTATTCTCTGGACAAAAAAGAAGATTTCTCCTAAAAACTTCATGTTTTTAGAGAGTCTCAGTGAGAATTGTTCTATTGATTCAGATTTTTTTATTGTTCATGGTTCCCCGGTAAATAGGGATGAATATATATTTACACTGCAAGAAGCAAGACATCATTTTGAATATCTCAAGAAAAATTCAATTAGACTTTGCTTTTTTGGTCATACACACAGAAGAGCTATATATCATCATACTATAAAGGGTAACTTCAAAGACCATACTGGAAAAGAGTCATTAAAACTTAGAAAAATGGACTATTATATGATAAATCCTGGCGGAGTGGGTCAACCAAGAGATTACGATTCAAGGTCATCGTTTCTATTTTACGATTCAGATAAAAATAAAATAGAAATGATAAGGTTGGAATATGATATAGAAAAATGCGCGCAGAAGGTTTTAGATGCAGGTTTAGACAAAAAGTTAGCTCAGCGTCTATTTTTTGGTATGTAATTTACTTATTAAGTTTATTCTTTGCCAATTTTTATTTCTTTTAAATTCTTTGGATATCTTCTTGCTAATTCTACATAGATATCCTTAAAATACTCATACTCTTTCTTATAATCCTCTTTTACATTACCAATTATTTTTGCTGGGACACCAACACAAATCTTACCATCAGGTATTTTCTGGTTCTGTTTTACTACCGCTCCTTCTCCTACAACTGCCCACTCTCCAATTACTGCCCAATCACTGATAATTGAACCCATTCCAATAATTGCATTATCTTCAACAGTACATCCATGTAATGTAGAAGCATGACCAACATTTACTCTATTACCAATTTTACATATCTCATTTGGCCTGGCATGGATAACACAGTTCTCCTGAACACTTGTTTCATTTCCAATTACAACTTTACCATAATCACCTTTTATTCTTGCTCCAGGACCAATAAAGCAACCATCACCTATAGTAACATCTCCAATTATGGAAGCTGATTTACTGATATAAGTATTTATTCCGATCTTCGGTATTTTTCCCTCAAATTCATAAACCGACATTCTTCTTCCTCCTAATATGTTGTTCACTTAATATTTATGGTAACACATAAAAATTTAATTATTTATAAGCTTTACTTCTATGTTCTATTGTTAATAAAATAACTTCTTTAGAATCACTATTAATATCGTAAAATATCCGATAATTTCCGGCTCTTAAAATATAACACCCGGGTAATGATGGATTAACAGATTTACTTATATCTGGACTAAAAATATTGTAAGGGTTGCCTTCAAGGGTCTTTATCCTCTCTTTAACTCTAAATACAAATTTTTTTGATAATTTTAATTTATTAAATTTCTCTTTAAAATTTTCAGGAACTATAATTTTAAACTTTTCCTCATTTTCTTCTACACTACTCATAATCTGCCCTTACTCTTCGATAAATTCTTCAAATGTTTTAATTTTTCCTTCTGCATAATCCTTACGAGATTGTTCAATATCTTTCACTACATCAGGATTACTCAAGAGTAATATATCCTCTATATAATCTTTAATTAAAGAATATACTTTAAAATTTATAATAACTGATTTAGGTTTTGATCGTGATGTTATTATATATGGTTCTGAGCCTTTCTCTATTTCATTCAATATTTTTGTTAAATTAGGTCTTACCTCAGTTATTCCAATTATTTGTTCCATCTTTATCTCCTTTTACATTTTCTTACAAGTTATATTTAAACTTAATATTACGGTAAATATTAAAGATTGTCAATGGTTTTCAATTAATTTTATAAATGATAAAACTCCTTTAAAAAAATATAATATTTGGCAATAGGTACTTTTTTATTTAAATCCCCTTTGCTATAATAATTAGTCCTTATTTTGAACTTTGTAAGTGGGAATATAAATATAATTATATCTGGTACAGAGTAGTCATTTATGAAAAATTTTATTTTTTTAGGGCTTTTAAAAAATTTTCAATATTATTTTAAAAATAAAATAAAATTAGATTAAAATTTAAATAGAGTGATGGTTTAATACACTAAAAGTAAAATATTGATTTGAGGGTTTAATATGGGTTGTTATAAGAGAAAGGGAAATAAAAAATATAATAAATATAATAGAATTGGAATTGATTTAGATGGAGTAATTGCAGATTTTACTGGCTATACACTCCCAATGCTAAACAAAATGTATAATGTCAATTTAAAAAGGGAAGATATCACACATTACAATTACGAAAAAATACTCAGAATCTCAAAAGATGAAATAATGAAGTTCTGGGAAGAACTAAAAAATAAAAAAGTTTTTAGATATCTAAAACCAATCAAAGGAGCATTAAAATCATTATCTTTACTTTCAGATAGGGAAATATATTTCTTTTCAATGAGACCAGAATATTATAAAGATGACACAGTAGCATGGTTAAAGGATAATAATATAGATTACTGCAAATTACATGTTGGACAGGAAGATAAAAGTATAGCAGTTCTTGAAGATAAAATTGATATTTTTATAGAAGATAATTTATTACAAGCTATTATGGTTTCAGAGGTAGGAATTAAAACTCTACTTTTTAATCAACCCTGGAATCATTATGATAAAGAATTACCCCCACTCTGTAAAAGAGTCTACAATTGGGATGAAATAATCAAAATTATAATAGGATCTTAAAAGAGGGATGAGAAATTGATTCAGTTTGATAAATTTACAATCAAAGCTCAAGAAGCAATCGCTAATGCTCAGAAAATTGCAACCGAAAGAAATAATCAAAATGTTGAAGTTGAACACCTTCTACAAGTTTTACTTGAACAAGAGGATGGTATTGTTGTTTTGATTCTTCAGAAAATGGGAATTTTAATTGAGGATTTGAAAGTAAATTTAGAAAAATTAATAAATAAAATTCCCAAAGTTTATGGAGCAGAGGTGGGTTCTTATATTAGTTCAACTTTAAGGAAGGTTATAGATAAATCTTTTGATGAAGCTAATAAATTAAAGGATGAATATATTAGCACAGAGCATTTACTAATTGCTTTAACAGAAATAGAAAGCAGTGTTAAAAATCTATTTAAAGATAAAGGAATAACAAAGGATAAAATATATAAAACGATGAGGGAAATTAGAGGTTCACAAAGAGTTACAGACCAAACACCTGAGAATAAATACCAGGCATTAAAGAAATATGGAACAGATATTACGGAATTAGCTACTAAAGGGAAATTGGATCCAGTAATTGGAAGGGATAAAGAGATAAGAAGAGTAATGCAAATACTTTCAAGAAGAACCAAAAATAATCCAGTGCTAATTGGTGATCCCGGTGTTGGAAAGACTGCAATAGTAGAAGGATTAGCCCAAAGAATTGCAAAAAGAGATGTCCCTGATATTCTAAGAGATAAGAGAATATTTGCTTTAGATTTAGGCTCTTTAATAGCAGGAACAAAATTCAGGGGTGAGTTTGAAGATAGATTAAAAGCAGTATTAAAGGAAATAAAAGAGGCAGAAGGAAAAACAATTATGTTTATTGATGAGCTTCATGCAGTAGTTGGAGCTGGAGCAGCAGAGGGAGCTGTAGATGCATCAAGTATGTTAAAACCTATGTTAGCGAGAGGGGAATTAAGATGTATAGGTGCCACAACAATTAATGAATATAGAAAATATATTGAAAAAGATGCAGCTTTAGAGAGAAGATTTCAGCCAATAATGGTGAGAGAACCATCAGTAGCAGATACTATATCTATTTTGAGAGGACTTAAAGAAAAATATGAGGTTCATCACGGTGTTAGGATTCAGGATCAAGCTATAATTTCTGCAGCAGTTTTATCCAATAAATACATTTCTGATAGATTTCTACCTGATAAAGCAATAGATTTAATTGATGAAGCTTGTTCTCTATTAAGAATTGAGATAGGTAGTATGCCAACAGAAATTGACGAAATAGATAGAAAGATTCAACAGTTAGAAATAGAAGCTACTGCATTAATGAAAGAGAAGGATAAAGCATCAGCTGAAAGGTTGGGAAAATTAAATAAAAGGGTGGATGAACTTAAAAAACAAAGTCAAGATATGAAAGAACATTGGAAAATTGAAAAGGATATCATTCAAAATATAAGAAGCATAAAGGAAAAAATTGATAATACTCGTACAGAAGCAGAGCTTGCTGAGAGAGAGTCAACTTTACAAAAAGCAGCAGAATTGAGATATGGAACATTACCAGAGTTTGAGAAAAAACTTAAAATTGAAAATGATAGATTGGTTAAAATTCAAAAGGAAAAGAAGATGCTAAAAGAGGAAGTAGATGATGAAGATATAGCTGAGGTTGTATCTTCCTGGACTGGAATTCCTGTCTCCAAATTGATAGAAGCTGAGATAGAGAAATTAGTTCATATGGAAAAGCGACTTCATTTAAGAGTTGTTAATCAGGATGAAGCTGTAGCTGCTGTCTCAAATGCAATAAGAAGAGCTAAATCTGGTCTATCAGATCCAAACTGTCCATTAGGTTCATTTATGTTTCTTGGTCCAACAGGTGTTGGAAAAACTCTACTTGCTAAGGCACTTGCGGAGTTTCTATTTGATGATGAAAGAGCAATGGTAAGAATTGATATGTCTGAATATCAGGAGAAACATACAGTTTCAAGATTGATAGGAGCTCCACCAGGATATATAGGTTATGAAGAAGGTGGTCAACTAACAGAAGCAGTGAGAAGAAGACCATATACTGTAATTCTTTTTGATGAGATGGAAAAAGCACATACTGATGTTTTTAATCTGTTACTGCAAGTTCTTGATGAAGGTAGGCTAACTGATGGTCACGGAAGAACTGTAGATTTTAAAAATGTTGTGATATGTATGACATCAAATGTGGGTAGTCAATGGATATTTGAACTGGGCAAAGAGCAGGAAGAAGAGATGAGAGAAAGAGTTATAACAGCAGTAAAAGCAAGTTTCAAGCCTGAATTTTTAAATAGAATAGATGATATAATCATCTTTCATAAACTTGGGAAAGAAGAAATCAAGAAAATAGTTGATTTACAGGTTAAATATTTAAAAGAACTATTAAAAGCAAAAAATATTGATATTGAAATAACTAATAAAGCTAAAGAACTCTTAGCAAATAAAGGATATGAACCAGCTTATGGAGCTAGACCACTTGAAAGAGTTATAAAGAAAGATATACAGGATAAGCTGGCTATAAAACTTCTTTCCGGAGAATTTAATGAGGGAGATTTTATTCTGATAGATGTCAAGGGTAATGAATTAACCTTTGAGAAAAAGAAATAATTATTATGATATGAAATCTAAAGTTTTGAAAAACAACATTTTTAATTTTTTTATCTGAATTTTTAATTTATATGGGTTGGAATTTAGCTAAGAAATGTCTTAATCTTGGAGGCTCATAAACGAATCTATATCCTCTTATTTTATCCCTTCTCTTATATATATTTATTAGTGCATCTGCAACAACATCCATATGAGCATTAGTATAAACTCTTCTTGGTATAGCAAGCCTTAAAAGTTCAAGTTCTGGATGAATATTTTCCTGTGTTATTGGCTCTCTTCCTGCAAGAACTGTTCCTATTTCCACACTTCTAATTCCAGCTTCCAAATATAGCTCAACTGCTAATGCCTGCCCCGGAAGATTATCCTGTGGAATATGAGATAAAAATTTCTTAACATCAACATATACTGCATGGCCACCTATTGGTTGAATAATTGGAATATTAGCTTCAAGAAGTCTATTTCCAAGATACTCTACCTGTTTTATTCTTGTTTCTAAATAATTCTCATCTAATACTTCTTCAAGACCTTGTGCCATTGCCTCCATATCTCTTCCTGACATACCACCATATGTAATAAATCCCTCAAACAGTACTAACCATGTAGCTCCTTCTATATAAAGCTTCTCATCGTTTAATGCTAAAAAACCACCAATATTAGAAAGTGCATCTTTCTTACCACTAAAAGTACATCCATCACTATAACTCATCATTTCTAATACTATTTCTTTAATAGCTTTTTCTTTAAAACCCACCTCTCTCTTTTTAATAAAGTAAGAATTTTCAGCAAATCTGCAAGCATCTAGAAAGAATGGTATATCATACTTTCTTGTTAATTCTCTTACCTTTTTAATATTTTCCATGGAAGCAGGTTGTCCACCACCGCTATTACAAGTAATAGTCATCATTACCAGTGGGATCTTGTCTTTTCCTTTGTCTTCTATTAAATTTTTTAATTTATCAATATCAATATTTCCTTTAAATGGATAATTTGATGTTGGATCAAAAGCCTCATTACATACTACATCTATTGGAATCCCCTTTTTATGTAATACATGAGCTTTTGTTGTATCAAAATGCATGTTATTCGGGACATAATCTCCTTTTTTTATCATTATTAAAAATAAGATATTCTCAGCAGCTCTTCCCTGATGTGTAGGAAGAACATATTTATATCCCATATTTTTTTTAATCGCATCTTCTAAACGGTGGAAACTACTACTTCCTGCATATGCTTCATCTCCAACCATCATCGCTGACCACTGGCTATCACTCATAGCTGATGTTCCACTATCTGTTAGCAGATCTATATATACATCTTTAGAATCAAGATAAAATAGGTTATATCCAATCTTTTTTAAAAGATTTTCTCTATATTCTTTGGTTGTTTTCTTTAAAGGTTCTATCATCTTTATTTTGTAATACTCAGCTTGATAGTTGTTATTTTTCATTTATGCTCCTCTTTTTCAAGAAAAGAATATTGAAATCTTAAATTTATTAGAATAATTAAATAAATTAAAAATTATTAAAAGTGTTAACCTAACTTGCTAACAATATACATTATTATAAACTATTATATTATTTGCTATTTAAATGAAAAGTATTTTATAAGCAAATCTAAGAACAAGAATTAATTTTTAGTATAAAATTTGACATAAAGTTTTTTTTAAAATATAATTTAGAAACTGAAAATTAAATAAATTGCTTAATTTGTAAGAAGCGGAGGAACCTTCTTTTGGGGTGAATCTTGCGAAAGCAAGTAGGGTTAACATCTTTCGACCCGAACCCGTCAGCTAACTCCGTAAGCATTGAGAGATTGGTGGTAAGGTCACCCAAGATTTCAATGGTGACCTTATTTTTTTAAAAGATAATTCCTCCTTATCTTGTGATAGAGCGTTACCCACCAAGCGCTCTATCATAGATTAAAAACAAATTATTATCTTTTGTCATTGCGAGGAGCAAGATTCCGGTTGTCATTGCAAGTGTAGTTCTATCTGTCATTGCGAGCCACCGAAGGTGGCGTGGCAATCTCCCTCGGAACAGGCTACGCAATCTAAAATATTACAATTTGATGAATTTATACATTTAATAACCTTTTCTGCCTAATTTTTTATATACATATATCTTTCCATCTTCTACTCCAGGTTGGTCTAAAGGATTGATATTTAGTAAAGCACCCATAAAAACAGTTTGAACTTCTATCATAAAAAGGAGTTGTCCAATAGTAAAAGCATTTATCTCAGGCAATTTTATCGTGTAATTTGGTCTATTGTTTTTAACCAGAGCATGTTCCGTACCCTGTTTCTCTAAGTTGATTAATTGATTAATGCTTTTTCCTCCCAAATATTCAAAGCTATTAAATTCTGGATATAATTTTGGTATATCAATCTGGCTATTATAATTTTCTACCTCAATAAAAACGATTACCTTATCATATTGTCCTTGAACATAAAGTTGTAATTGGGAATGTTGATCTGTGGTACCAAGAGCACTAACTGGGGTGAATCCAATATTTACAACTTCGTTTTCTAAGGAGTATTTTTTTCCCAGGCTTTCAGCCCAGATTTGACTGAACCAATCAGCAATTCCAATCAGTGAATTTGAATAGGGCATAAAAACTGTGATATTTTTCTTATTTTTTACATATTCTAAATAAAGTAAAACTGCAGATTTATAAGCTGGATTTTTATCGAGTTCAAAAGAAGGATTTTTATCAAACTCAGATGATGAGCATAATTTATCCATATAAGCAGCACCTGAGAGAAGTTGATTAATATCTATTCCTGAAACTGCTGCTGAAAGTAGTCCTACTGGAGATAGCACTGAATATCTTCCGCCAACATTTAGAGGTACTGAAAGTGAAATAATACTTTCTTCTTCAGCGAATTTTCTCAGATCTCCTCTTTCTGGATCTGTAGTTATGATAATATGCTTTTTCCAATCATCTCCAACAGCACTTTTTAATAAATCCAAAAAGACTAAAAAATTCGCTATTGTTTCACTTGTACTTCCTGATTTTGTAATAACATTAAAAACTGTTTTCTTTAAATCTATAATATCAATAAGTTCTTTAATTAATTTGGGGTCAATATTATCTAAAAAGAAAATCCCTGGACAATCCTTTCTATCTTTTTTGGGTAATAGATTATAAAATTTGTGATTTAAAGCATTATGAAGGGCTATATTTCCCAAGGCTGATCCACCAATACCTAAGACTACAAAGTTATCAAATTTATTTTTAATATCTTCAGCAATATCTAAAATTTCAGAGATCTCTTTATCTTGATAAGGTAATTGATAAAAACCTAATTCACCACTTTTTCTACCATCTAATACTCTTTTATGAGCATTTGCTATTTTTTCTCTTATCTTATCCATATCACTATTTGAGACTCCATGTTCACTTCCAATTGAATCTTTCATAACATTCTTAAAATCAAGTTTTATCTCCATTTTCTTTTTCCAATTTTCATCTTTTTTAATCTGTTTCATTTAAAATCACCTCATATAAGATATAAATCTAAATATTTTTTAATTAGAGTAAATCTCTAACACTGGACATATTTTATTACATCTCTTATTAAAAGAAATTGAATTTAGTGAACAGGAAGTGAACTACTCCTAACTACTTACTTCGTTCGCGAAGAAAGGGTCTTCTTGTCTAACCAATAAGAAATATAAAAATACTTGTTTATTATATAATCTTTATAAGAATTTATAAATTTAAAATTATTTTTTTGTTGTTACTAAAACAAAATATCATTTTTTTATCCTTTATATAAAATAATTTTAAAGATCTATCTAATTAATGAGGAAGCTCATCCTCGTGATGACAGATTATAAAGATTATTTTTTAACATAACTCGTTAATAATACAAAACATGATATAAATAATGAGATATGCTATCATTATTAAAAATTTTATTATTTTATGTATCTAAATATTCTTGAATTACAGAAAAACCAACAAAAAGACTTCCAAACTTTAAGCGGGAGATGAATTGCGAAAGATTTATTTAGGCAGTATTTATGTGTGAGGGGGGATAAGAATAAAGAGGTTAAGTTATTCAGCAATTTCAACATATAGAGGGTGTCCACTACGATATAAATTTATATATATTGATAAGTTAAAGACACTACCAAAACCGTATTTTTCATTTGGAAGCTCACTTCATAAAGCAACTGAGTTTTTTTATTCAGGTATGTTTGCAACACCCCCAACCTTAAAAGAACTTTTAAATTATTATGAGGAAAATTGGGAATCGGAGGGGTTTGAAAGCAAAGATGATGAGCAAAAACATTTTGAATTAGGTAAAAAGATACTTAAAGAATTCTATAAAATAA
>DAOWJR010000056.1 GCA_030640275.1 Actinomycetes bacterium
AAAAATCCTGGATTTTCCCACCAAAGCCATCAATGAGAATAATTACAGATATTTTAGAATTTTGCTCAAATGAAGTACCTAAATGGAATACCATTAGTATAAGTGGATATCATATCAGAGAAGCAGGTTCAACAGCTGTTCAGGAATTAGCTTTTACACTTGCTGATGGAATGGCTTATGTTAAGGCAGGAATCAAAGTTGGGCTTGATGTTGATGATTTTGCTCCAAGACTTTCTTTCTTCTTTAACTCTCATCTTGATTTCTTTGAAGAAATTGCAAAGTTCAGAGCAGCAAGAAGAATCTGGGCTAAAGTAATGAAAGAAAAATATGGTGCGAAAAAACCTGAGTCATTGAGAATGAGATTTCATACTCAAACTGCCGGATGTTCCCTAACAGCACAACAGCCTGAAAACAATATTGTAAGAACAGCATATGAAGCATTAGCAGCAGTTTTAGGTGGAACTCAATCACTTCATACAAATTCAATGGATGAAGTTTTAGCCCTTCCTTCAGAAAAAGCTGCAAAAATAGCACTTAGAACCCAGCAGATCATTGCTTATGAAACTGGTGTAATTAATACAATTGACCCACTGGCTGGATCTTACTTTATAGAGAAATTAACAGATGAGATGGAGAAGGAAGCATTTAGATACTTTGAGGAAATAGAGAAATTTGGTGGAGTAATTCCAGCCATAGATGCTGGATTTTTCCAGAGAGAGATAGCAGATGCAGCATATGAATATCAGAAGAAAATTGAGAAAGAGAAGAAAATTATAGTTGGAGTAAACAGATTTAAAGAGCAGGAAGAGTTAGAAATAGAGTTATTAAAAATCGACCCAGAAGTGGAAAAAGAGCAGATTAGAAGATTAGCGAGACTTAAAAGTGAGAGAAATAATGACTTAGTCAAGAAGGATTTAAATGAGCTAAAAGAAGCTGCAAAGGGAACTCAAAATCTTGTCCCAATAGTTTTACAGGCAGCGAGAGATTATGTAACTGAAGGAGAAATCATCTCAGCACTTAAAGAAGTATTTGGAGAATACAAGGAAACTCCAATTTTCTAAGATTTATAAAATTATTTAACCTTTACAAAATAATATCTATATAAATATGGAGAAATTTATGAATTATAAAAAGATAAGAGTTCTTATAGCAAAGCCTGGTCTTGATGGTCATGATAGAGGAGCTAAAGTTATAGCTAGAGCATTAAGAGACACTGGTATGGAAGTAATATATAGTGGACTTCATCAAACACCTGAACAAATTGTAGAAACTGCTATTCAAGAAGATGTCGATGCAATTGGTTTATCAATCCTATCAGGAGCACATATGACTCTATTCCCCAGAGTGATAGAACTACTAAAAGAGAATAAAGTAGAAGACAAAATGGTTTTTGGTGGAGGCATTATTCCTGATGAAGATATAATTAAATTAAAAGAAATGGGAGTTGACGAACTTTTTACACCTGGAACAGATACAGATACAATCGTAAAATTTTTGAGAAAGAAATTTAAATGATCACATTATTATAAAAATATAGCTAAATCATTAATTCTTATATACTTCCTGAAAATTTTAAACAAAATATGAAGTCAGAAATTAGAAGCATAAATAGTGCAAGGAAGTGTTACGAATCAATTGAAGGGGACTGCATAGCATCAAAAACATTAAATCTATATCCATATTGTCCTTATTGTGAAAAAATTCATAAAATAATTATAAATGAAAAATATAATTTTGTTATAATTGTAGGAAATAAAAGTAACTTAGAAATAATATTTGATAAAAGAGTTAGTTTCTAAATTATAAAGTAAATTTAAAAGATTATAATTAAAATTGAGTTTAGACTATTAAAGAACCTTAAGAGATTTTCAATTATAATTTTATATTTTTTATAAAAGAATATTTGATATTGAATTAATTTAATTAAAGAAGAAAATGTAAAAATATTGCAGTTACCTCTTTTATTTGTAGTGAAAGAATTTTACATAATATAAGAAAGTAATTAATATGGAAAAGTATCAAGAATTAGCAAACTCAATTATAACAGGTGATGATGTTAAAAGTAAGGAGACCACCCAAAAATTAGTAAATAAGGGTATTACCCCTACAGAGATTTTAAATGACGGATTAATACCAGGCATGGATACTATAGGCAAAAAATTTAAAGAAAATGAGATTTTCATACCTGAAGTTCTAATAGCTGCAAGAGCAATGCATTCTGCTATGGATGTTATAAAACCACTACTATCAGTATCTGATATACCAAGTAGAGGTACTATAGTTATAGGAACAGTACAGGGTGATCTTCATGATATTGGAAAAAATCTTGTAGCTATGATACTCGAAGGTAAAGGATTTACAGTTATTGATGTAGGTGTAGATGTATCTGCAGAAAATTTTATAGAAGAAGTAAAGAAGAATAATGCAAATATCGTAGGGTTGTCTGCTCTACTTACTACCACAATGACAGAAATGAAAGAAATAATTGAAATGTTTAGAGCTGATGATAGCGTTAAAGATGTTAAGATAATGATTGGTGGTGCACCTATAACTCAAGAATATGCTGATAAGATTGGCGCTGATGGGTATGCTCCTGATGCAGCAAGTGCAAAAGATTTAGCCGTAGATCTATTAAAATAGTTTGCCAATATTCAAACATTCTGTCTCAAACTAAGAACAATCTAAATCTGGTTTTATCTTTCTTATTTCCCCAAATTTAAATGGAGTACTTATATACTCAGTAGTTTAAAAAACTAATTAAAGATGTGTAGTACAACAAGTTAGATACTGTGTACTGACTACATGGAGCAATTCTAATTTTCCAGTGATATATAAGCAAGTTTTTGGTCATTAATATTAAGAGAGATAATCACCTGTTTTTTTATCTTTTCTTTTGCAGTCTCAAATATTTTATGACAGGTCCGGTTTGCATTAACCAATATAATCTGGTTAAAGTTGTGTCCAAAGGGATTAGTTAGCAAATTACTGCTAACTCACAAATAAAGAATTAATAATAACTCATAATATACAGTAGCTGTTTTTAATTATTAATCATATTAAACTAGTTTTTTTATATCTTTTTGGAACCATGCTTTTATTAATATAACTAAAATGGGGTAAATCTTACTCTTAGTTTAATGCTTAGTTTTTATATATTTAATGGAGATAGTTATAATATTTGACATCTTTTATAAATAATAGGGTGTATCTCTTCTGAGTAATAACCACATATATTTTAAGAAAAATTTAGGTATA
>DAOWJR010000065.1 GCA_030640275.1 Actinomycetes bacterium
AAATATTTGTGTTTTTATGCTATAATATATTTAATTGTACATTTGCATAAATATTCATATTTAAAAATGTAAAAAAATATTTAGATTTTAAATTTATTAATTTAAAACCCCATACTAAAGTGATAATTAAGAAGAATATAATTGTTAAAGGAAACATTGAGTATTATTTATATAAGATATTAATTTTTATTTTTTACATTCTTTTTATTATTTTTTCAATACTATTTATACTCTCTTTGAAACCTTATCAGATTTCTGCAAATGAGAGAAAACCACTTATTTATCCGTTAAAAGGAGAGATTTTAGTTCATTTTAATGAGCAGTATGTTGATGAAGAAACTGGTGAGGCTCATAGACATTGTGGGATTGATATTTCTGGAGAAAAAGGGGATAAAGTAGTTGCATCTGCTCCAGGAAAAGTCTTTTATGTTGGATATACACCAACTGGTGGAAAAACTATTTCTATAGTTCATCTTTTGGATGTTAAGACAACATATTTAAATTTACAAGATTATCATGTCAGTGTAGGTCAGGAAGTTAAAAGAGGTCAGGTTATAGGAACTATTGGAGCAGAAGATGATCCATCAAGTGAAGAAATACATCTTCACTTCGGGGTTATAGTAAATAACCATTATGTTGACCCTGAGAAGATACTAAACATGGATTTTAATGACTTAACAAAATTCATATCACTAACTTATACAGAACTTGATGAAAATAATAATGTAAGAATAAAGTCAAATAATATTTATGGTGAAAAAGCTGAAGGTATCTTTAAATTAGATGAAAATTCAGACATTGAAAATGATGGCATTTTTAAATTAGATGAAAACTTAAATTTTGAAATAGATAGTATCTATAAATCAGATGAAAGTTCTAATTTTAAAAATATAACTTCTAAAAACCTGAACTTTTGGGATTATATTTTTAAACTTATATATTGGGATGATGACTTTGATAAAATATATGATTGGAATGACCCAGATGATGATAATAATAATATATTAGATATTCACGAAAACAGAGATCATTGGAAGTGGAATAATTTTATAGATTTTGATGATGATAATGATGGAATTGTTGACTGGAATGACCCAGATGATGATAATGATTTAATTGATGATAAATATGAAACTAGTAATCCAATAGATTTAACTATTTATACAGATTTTGGTAAAGATAAATCAGAAAAGAGTTTGAAAAGTATAATCCATAATAAATCCAACAATAATAAAGATAAAGATTACAAGATAGTAGTTCCCGGTTACTGCAGTGAAACTTATGATGTATTAAATTCTGATCTTACGAATTTCTTAGAAAATAATGGATGTAGTTGGTCAAAGATGGCTTATTTTAGCTGTAATGGACCTGGTACATATCATAACGGATATGATTCACAGGGAAGTTACATTGATTTTAAAAATTCTATGATAAAATATCTAAACAAAATACCAGAAAATAAAGAGGTTGATCTAATTGGTTATAGTCAGGGTGGAAGACTTATAATGGAATTTGTAACGGATAAAAATAATAAAGAGTATATAGGAAAGATAGATCAGGTAATAACTATAAATTCTCCAATAAAGGGTACAGATAGCTCATTGGCTAGAGCATCAAGAGATCCATGGTTTGCAAAACTAATTGGATTTCTTCTTCCAGATAAAAGTTGGCTTCCTTTTCCGGAAATAGATCCTAACCTTCCAGCTTCTTTCAATTTAGACTCAGAAAGTTATGCCTCTAAAAAATTATCCCAACCTGACATATACGGAGATAGAAAAGAGGATGGGTCATTATATAGACCAGATGTAGAAATAATTAATATAGGAAGTAAAAATGATTTGGTTGTTGAGGATTTTGGAATAGATAGTCAAGTATATAAATATGCTGATAATGTTTATGTAAATTCAAGTAGTCCTTTATTATCCCATTATTTCAATTTAAAAAGTAAATTTCTTTTTTTCAACTCAAGTGGTAAATATACCTTTAATTTAATACTAAATTTATTAAATGGAAATGAAATAGATAAGGGAAAGACTGAAGATGGTTATATTATATATGGAGGACAAGAACAAGAAATAGACTTAGAATTAGGAATAAATAGCATTAGACTTTAACTTAATTTATGAAGGAGGAATATAATGAATGATAAATATAATAAAATTGAGATAGCGATAATCGTGCTTTCAATTATTTGTTTATTAGCTTTTATAATTTTATTCATAAAAGGATTTAATAGTAGAGCGTTTAGAAATGCTCAATTTTATCAAAAAATATGGTTTGGTCTTAATTACCCAATTTTTGCTATACCTCTTGGGATTCCTTTAATAATCCTAAACATAATTTTAAAAAGAAAAAAAGGTAATAGAAAAATATACAAGTTTGGAGTTGTTACTTTCATAATAACCTTTATTATTCCTCTATTACTTTTTATTTTAACAATTACTGGTTTAATGATCGGTGGAGCTGCGGAGTAAATAGAAATTGCATTTTCTAATTGAATTTAATATTGAGTCATGAAAGATAAAATTTCTTAGAAAGGTAAGAGAAATTGCAAAAAATTAAATGGGAAGAATATGGGCGTATTGCAGTTTATATTGATAATGCTAATATTATTCATTCTCCACGTGAATTGGGATGGTATATAAGTTTAGAAAAATTAAGTAACTTCTTCAAAAGTTCAGGAAACCTTCAGTTAATAAAATTATTCGATGCAATTCCAGAAGAAAAAGAGTTAAATAAATTATTAAGAAAGAGAAAGGGAAGTTTTACCAAAAAGGATTACAAAATATATTTGGAAAGAAGTAATAAACAAAGAGATTTTTTTAAAAGAGCAGGAGAAGAATGGGAAATAGATATTGTTTTAAAACCACTTCGATTTATCCTTGATAAAAAAACCAAGAAATTTATACCAAAAGGAGACTGTGATGTTGACCTAACAGTTGATGCAATTCAAAAAAGGAAAAGATATGATTCAATTTTTTTAGTATCTGGAGATGGTGATTATGTTGCCATGGTTAAATATTTAAAACGATGTAAGAAAAGAGTAATAGTAATATCAACAAGAAATGTAGTTGCAAATATATTGATAGAGATTGCAAATGAATATATTAAATTTAATAAGCTGAGAGATGAGTTATTTTTAAAACCTTATAGAAAACCTTAAAATCACGAAATCCCGCATAAAGCGGGATCTCGGATTAACTTCGTAAAAATTTTAACACATATGTCGAGAATTTTCATAAAAAATTTAAAAAAAAATTCTATTTCTCCTATTTTTATAAAATCCAAACAAAAAACCCTCAAAACAGTCCCAAAATCGCTGTTGAAAATTAAAATTGGAAGGTTTTGTGAATTTATTCTATAAATATAAAATGAACTTATATAATTTTTGTTTTTTTTACACTAAATGAGGTATTTTCTAAATTAGTATACTTTATAGTCATAAATACGGTATGTTTTATAAATTTCTCCTCCCATTGCCTGAATCTCACGATTTGTCATCACATTATTTTTAAGTATCCAGGACATCTCTGCACCTTTATAACCTTTTGATAATAGTTTTTTTGATGTTTTATAATGCATAATAGCACTTATTCCAAGCTTTCTATATTTTTCAAGCACACCCATTGCAAGAACTCTACATATTTCTATTTTTCTCTTGTACCAAAGGAATTTTATCCAGCTAAATGGCAGAAGTTTTCCATTAATCTTTAAAAGAGGTTGATTTATATCAGGAATTGTGAGTGAGAAACCAATAGGAGAGTTGTCTATTTCTGCAATAAAAGCGAGTTCTGGATCAAGGAATTTTTTCAATCCATTTGCAAAATGTTCCATTTCAGTATCTGTCATTGGAACAAATCCCCAATTCTTTTCCCAAGCGGAATTATAAATTTTCTTAAATCTCTCTACTTCTTCATCAAATTTTTTCATATCAATGTTTCTAATTACAAGGTTTTTTCTTTTCTTTATTTTATTTACTACCCTTACAAGTTTTTCTGGGAGTTTATTAGCCTTTTTCCTGAGCTCTTCTAAAGAGATCCAATAAGCATATAAGTCCATAGCCTTATTAAAACCGTATCTTTCTATGAAATCTATGTAATATTCTGGATTATAAGTCATCATACAGACTGGTGGTGAATC
>DAOWJR010000039.1 GCA_030640275.1 Actinomycetes bacterium
ACTTCTTATCTATCATATTTTTAAGTTCTCTTAATGTTTTAAAAATCCTTCTACAAATTAACATATCATCTGTAAAAGGAGCTAAGGTCATAAGACCAACTATTTGTCCAATAAAGTACTATGTAACTAAATCTCCTATATTATTATACAGATCAATTAATTTTTTTGCTCTATTTTCACCAACATGTTTTTAATAACACGGTATCAAAATAAAGAATCTGAGCAAAATTATAGACTCTATGTTTACTAAATAAATATTAGATACCTCTATAACTATTGACTCTGCTCAGAATCTAAATTTAAAATTTTTTAATTCTAAATCATTATTAAAAATGTAATTTGACTTACAAATTAAGATTTTTGTTAAATTATTGGTTTTTCTTCCTCAAAAAAGATGGTATATCTAAATAATCTTCTTTTGTCTCTTCCTCTTCTTCTATCTCTTCACCAGCTTCTTCTGTTTCCTCCAGAACCTTTTCTTCAAAGGATACTTCTTCTTTTGGTGCTACTCTACTGGCAATTAATTCCTCATCAAATCCTGTTGCAATGACTGTTACTTTTAATGAATCCTTCCTATTTTCATCTAAAACAGCGCCGAAAATTATATCTGCGTCCCTTTTTGTGGAATTTCTAATAATTTCAGCTGCTTGATTGACTTCAAAAAGTTTTAGGTCTGGTCCTCCCGTTATATTAAGAAGTATTCCACTCGCTCCTTCAATTGAATATTCAAGTAAAGGACTTGAAATAGAATTTTTAGCTGCTTCAATGCTTCTATTTTCACCTGAAGCTTCACCACTTCCAAATAAAGCTGTTCCCGTATTACTAATTATTGATTTTACATCAGCAAAATCCAGGTTAATTAAGCCCGGCATTATTATCAAGTCTGTAATTCCCTGAATCCCATCCTTTAAAACAGTGTCTGCCATTCTAAATGAGTCTATTAAAGATGTGTTTTCATTTGATACTTCTAAGAGCTTATCATTTGGGATTACAATTAGACAATCAACATTCTCTCTAAGTTCAGAAATACCCCTATCTGCCTGAAGTGATCTTCTTAGTCCTTCAAAAGTGAAAGGTCTGGTTACAACTCCAACTGTTAATGCACTTAATTCTCTGGCAATTTCTGCCACAATGGGAGCGGCTCCTGTTCCTGTACCTCCACCTTTTCCTGCTGTAATAAATACCATATCTGCTCCTTTTAAAACTTCAGCAATTGCATCTCTACTTTCTAATGCAGCTTGTCTACCAACTTCAGGGTCTGAGCCTGCTCCAAGACCTGTTTTACCTATTATAAGTTTATTATCCGCCTCTGCTAAAAGTAGGGATTGCGCATCTGTGTTAATTGATATGAATTCTACCCCCTGTACTCCATCTTGAACCATTCTGCTTATTGTATTAATTCCGCCACCACCCACTCCAACAACCTTTATAACTGCAACATAACTATTTCGAGGATCGATCACTTTTATTACCTCCTATTATTTTCATTTTAACATTTCAGAAAACCATTTTCTTACTTTATTTATTAGTCCTTTTATTAGATTTTTTCTTTCTTTTTTAAAACCCTCAACCTTTGGTTTATAGTTCATACTATACAACAGTAAACCTATACATGTAGAATATATTGGATTTTCTAAATTGTCAATATTTGACACAAAATTTTTTGGAATTCCTATTCTAACTGGTGCTAAAAAATAAGATTTTGCTATTTCATCAATTCCATAAATATGAGAAGAACCACCACTTAAAACCAGACCTCGAGGAATTAAATTTAATAGATTTTCTTTTTCAAATCTGTCATATATAATTTCAAAAATTTCTAATAAGCGGGGTTCAACAATATAGCAGAGTTTTGTAGCTGTGACTATTTTTTCGCTTCCTTTCTCTAAAAAGAAATAAGCACCTGGGTCTGTTAATTTTTCCATAGCAATAGCATAGCTACATTTTATTCTTTCTGCATTTTTATAAGAAGTCTTTAAACCAATTCTTATATCATTTGTTATTGTCTCTCCACCAACTGGAACTATAAAACTGTATAAAATACTCCCATCGACAAAAACTGCTACATCTGTAGTTCCAGCTCCAATATCAATTAGAGCCACTCCTTCATTCTTTTCCTCTTCGCTTAGTACAGACAATGATGAAGCCACTGATTCAAGTACTATATCCTCAACTTCAATACTAGCCAAATTTAAAGCTTTTATTAAATTTCTTATAGAAGTTAATGCTCCAAGCACAATATGTACTTCTGCTTCTAATTTTGTACCAAACATTCCGATTGGATTATTTATACCTTTTTGTCCATCTACTATGTAATACCTAATTAGTGAATGAATTGGTTTATATTGTGGTGGAATCTCAACTTTTAATGCTGTTTTTAATGCTCTTTTCTTATCTAATGCTGTTATCTCTAACTTGGGACCAGTTATAATTGTTTCTCCCTTATTATTAAATGATCTAATATGACCACCGGTTATTCCTATAACTGTGGATTCTATTTCAAATCCACTTTCCTTTTCAGCTTTTTCTACTGAATCGATAATGAAACCTGCAATTTCTTGCGTATTGACAACTATTCCCTTTCTCATGCCCTTTGATGGAGTAAAACCCATTCCTAAAATTTCAAGTTGTCCTGATGTCACCTTTCCAACCATAGTGCATATTTTAGATGTTCCTATATCTATTGCTACAACTATCTCCTCATCTTTTGCCAATTAATTCACCTCTAGATAATCCATTTTCTTAATAAATTGAACTTAAATAATTTTAATTAAATAAAAATTTATGGAGTTGAGACTGGTTTTGTCCAAACTCTTACATCAATTATTTTTAACTGATTATTTTTATCTTTTGAATTTTCTGACTCAACATTTTCATTTTCCTCTTCGGTGCTTTTCTGTTGTTCTGTTATACTTTCATGCAATTTATAAATTTCTAACACAGCTTCTTCCTTTTTAGCAATGTTTTCAGAATTTCCAAATATTATTTCTATATTATCATTTGTAAATGCTGAAATATTTAAGCCATCACTTATAGAATAGTAAGATATCGTCTTTTTCATATCTTCACTTAGATTATTAAAAATAATTATTACTTCAATTAAACCATCAATGTCTAGTTTATCTCCAATGTTTATTTCCTCAAATTCTAAATTTTTAATAATGGGAAGACTTTTCTCTGTATATTTATCTTTTTTGTCCAGAACATAACAATCTCTATCAATAAAAAAATATAGATCCTCATTTTTAATAACAGCCCCTGAAACCCTTTCTATAATTTCAATGTCTATCATCCTTGAAAGATTTTTTTTAATTTTTACATCATTTATCCAGGAAAGTTTAAGTATTTTTTCTCTGACTCTATCTAAATCTATGCTGAATATATTAGAATTTTTGTCTAATTCAAAAGTTTCAATAATCACTTCATCTGGATAATGAGTACATCCAGTAATTTTAATATCCTTAATGTTAAAAAATGGTGATGTCTCCAAAAATTTCTGAAGAGAAATGATTGATAGGAAAATCAAAGTAATATATAAAACTGCCCTTATAAATCTAAAAAAGTGACGTATTTTACTTATTTTCCTTCTCTTTTTCAAATATTTAGAATTTCTAACCATCTAATTAAAACCGATTAACTTTATTTCTGTTTCTAAAATAATTTTGAATTTGTTATAAATGAGCTCTTTTGCCAACTCTACAAGGTCATATATATCCTTTGCTTTCGCATTATTAAAGTTCTCTATAAAATTAATATGTTTGGGAGAAAATCTGGCTCCATTTATAGCTTTTCCTTTTAAGTTTATAGATTCTAAAAGTTTTGCCACTGACATTCCCTCGGGATTCTTAAAAACACTCCCAGCAGTTTTTGATTCAATTGGTTGATATTTTCTTCTCCATTTCATGTTTTTCTTCATTGTTTTTTCAATTTCCTTTCTGGAGCTTGGCTTAAACTTTAAATCTGCTTCCAATATCACTCCATTAATAGGAAATTTACAATATCTATAACCATAATCAAGTTGATTTGATGAAAAATTGTGAATTTTCCCATTATAGTCACAGACCTTCACATTTTTTATAAGATCACATATCTCTGAACCGAATGTTCCTGAATTCCCACTGATTGAACCTCCCAATGTTCCGGGAATACCCCAGGCAAATTCTAATCCACTCAACTTATTTTCCAAAGCTTTTTTTATGATACTTGATAAAGAAACAGGGGAACCAACTTTAATTAAATTCCCCAGAATCTTTAACTTATTTAGCTCACCAGATAACTTGATTACAACACCTCTATAACCTTCATCTGAAAAGAGTACATTGGTTCCATCACCCAAAATAAAAATATTATATTTTGGATAACATGCATCAAAAATCTTTCTTAATTGCTCCAGATTTTTAACAATACAGAAGTAATCAGCATTTCCACCAACTTTATACGATGTATGCTTGCTTAGAGGTTCATCAGTTATCAAAATCAAATTTTTTATGGATTTAAGATTTTCTGATATATCAGTGTTATTATATTGTAGATTTTTTATATTCATAATTTATCTATCCAGTAAGGGGTCAAGTCTTTGCATGAGACATAAATTTATATTAACCCATCTTTATATAAAAATTATTCAAAATTTATTAAGTTAATTTTTTTATAACTTCTCTAATAAATCATATGCTATTGTATTTATATCTCCAGCACCCATTACTACTACAATGTCATTGGTTTCAACATTTTTAAGAAGATAATAAGTTAAATCATTTTTTTGTGGTAAATAGACAACCTGTTTTCTATTATTTTTCTTTAGTATTGAGTTCACAATTAATTTTGAAGTAACTCCAGGTATAGGATTCTCACCAGCTGGATAAATTTCCGTAATTAAACACAAATCAGCATATCCAAAACAGTTGCCAAACTTTTCATATAGTAAATCAGTACGCGTGTATCTATGAGGCTGAAAAACGCTTATTATCCTATTATGTTTTTTTGCATTAGCTGCTTTCAAGGTAGCTGAAATCTCAGTTGGATGATGAGCATAATCATCTACTATTGTTACACCTTGAGGATTCCCCAATACATCAAATCTTCTCTGTGCTCCGACAAATTGACTGAGTGTAAAGGAGATTCTATCTGAAGAAATACCTAAATATTTACCAACTGAAATTGTAGCTAATGCATTATAAATATTATGTTCACCAGGAATTTTTAACTGAACTTTGAATTGTTCGTCTCTTAATTGAACTAAAAATTCACTTTTTAGCTCATCTATTTTAATATCTTTAGCTCTTACATCATTTCTTTCACCCAATCCATATGTAATATATCTGCTATTAATTTTATTCATCATATTTATTAAACATGGATCATCACCATTAATTACTGCTAATCCAGTGGGGGTAACTCCGTTAACAAACTTATTAAAAGCTTTCTCTATCTCTTTCTTGTTTTTATAATAATCTAAGTGGTCATCTTCAACATTTGTAACAACTGCGATCTCAGATGTGATTTGAATAAATGTTCCATCACTCTCATCAGCTTCAACAACAAAATATTCACCTTCACCAAATTTCGCATTACTTCCAATATCATTCAATTCACCACCAACGAGAATTGTAGGTTTAAAATTTTCCCATTCCAACAGAAGAGCTATCATGGATGTTGTTGTAGTTTTACCATGTGTTCCAGAAATAGCAATAGCTTTCCCGTGTGATAATATCCATTCCAGCATTTTAGCTCTACTCCATATATCAATTTTTAACTCATTTGCTGCCTTTACTTCACAATTATCTCCTGGAATTGCAGTTGATATTACCAAAATATCTTTACCAATCACATTCTTACTCAAATGACCAATTTTAACATCTATACCAAACCTCTTTAATCTCTCTGTGTTATGAGATTTCTTTATATCTGAACCTGACACCTCATAACCCATTTCATAAAGAACTCTTGCCATTCCACTCAATCCTGCACCACCAATTCCAACAAAGTGTACTTTTTTAAATTTGTCACTATTTCTAAATCTATTATTGATTCTCAATCTACCCCTAAATTTATTTTATAAGAATTTAATGATTTTGATTAAATTCAATTTTTATTAGAGCTTTGTGGTATGGTTTCGAAGACATTTAGTCGAGAAACTATACCCAAAGCTTTCAAAGATTACTTAATTTATTTTTTATTTTTCTGCTAATTTGATTAAACCTCTTGACATTTTCTCAACTGCCTTTGGTTGATGTAATGTTTTTGCAAGGTCTCCCATTTCACACAATCTTTTTTCATCTTTGATTATTGTATAAATAATGTCTGATAAATCTGTTGCACTTAATTTATTTTCTGGTATAACTATTGCTGCGCCTATATCTCGTAAAATTTTTGCATTTATTATTTGATGATCATCAATTGCATATGGAAATGGTATCAATATAGAAGGAATACCCATACAGATGATCTCGGATATGGTATTTGCTCCCGCCCGACAAATAACTAAATCTGATGCTGCGTAAGCAAAATGCATATCATGAATATATGGCAAAAATTTATAATTTTTAACCTCTTCATTCTTAAAAGTTCTTAGAAACCTTTTTTTAAACCCTTCATAATTTTTTATCCCGGTGATGTGTAAAAATTGAATGTCTTTTATTTTGTCAAGATATAAGAAAGCATCCAACATAAATCTATTTATTGCAAGTGACCCTTGACTTCCACCAGAAATTAGAACGGTTTCTTTATCTGGATCTAAACCAAAATATTCTCGAGCCCATTCTTTTGAGGGAATATTATATAAATCCTCTCTAACTATATTTCCAACAAAATTATACTTTTTATCAGATATCTCTTCTAATGTTTTTTTGTGACTGACAAAAGTTATATCAACCCATTTTATTAAAAATCTATTTGCTCTACCCATTATCACATTAGGCTCAAATAAAGCAGTCTTTTTCCTTAAAATTGATCCAGCAAGAACTGTTGGAGCACAAGCATATCCACCCATCCCCAAAATGACATCAGGTTTATATTTCAATATTAAAAAGATTGACTGAAAAAAACCAATTGATAAAAGTAATAAGCTATAAAATCTATCAAAAAGATTATTATTTTTGAATCCTCTTGATTTTATTATTTCAAATTGAAAATCTGTCTTTGCAATTAACTCTCTCTCTAACTCCCTCCCTGTCCCTATCCATACAATTTTAATGTTATCTTTAATATTTCTAATTTTTTTTGCTAATGCTATTGCGGGATAAATATGACCACCTGTACCTCCACCGCTAATCATTATCTTCATAATCTAACTCACTCTTTTCTCCCTTTGCAATATTTAATAATATTCCAATTGATACTAAAGATGTAATTAATGATGAACCTCCAGTACTTATAAGTGGAAGAGGTACACCGGTTACAGGCAATAAACCAGTTACAACACCTATATTTATCAATGCCTGTCCAACTATATATATTGTAATTCCAACTGCTAATAATTTGCCAAGTTGATTTTTAATACGAAGACATAAAGACATTCCAGCAATAGCAAATACTAAATACAAAACAACTACAAAAAGAGAGCCTATTAAACCTAACTCTTCACCTATTATTGCAAATATAAAATCAGTATGAGGATGAGGTAAATAAGCCAATTTTTGTATACTCTTACCAAGGCCTTTACCAAAAATACCTCCAGATCCCAGAGCTATTAGAGCTTGTTTTAATTGATAATTATCATCATTTGTATCAGTATCTTCACCTGAATATTCGGATATAAAACTGGTAATTCTTTCCATTCTGTATTCTGCCTTTGTAATATACAAACCAACAATTAAAAGCCAGATTATAAAAATCAATAGCAAGTGTCGAAATTTAACTTTACCAGTAAAAAGGATGACAAAAAGAGATAACCATATTATTACAGCTGTACCCAAATCAGGTTGTAAAAAAATTAAATATGTTATTATAGCTGAAATTAAAAGTAGTGGAATTACTAAGTGCATGAATCTATTAATGGACTTCTTCTTCCTAACCAAAATGTCCGAAGCAAAAATAATTAAGCTTATTTTTGCAAATTCTGAGGGTTGTAAGGAAAAAATTCCCAGATCTATCCAACTTCGAGAGCCCCCTACACTGATACCTATTTCCGGAATTAATACCAATATCAGCAATATTACATTTACAAATATCAAAAGATATGATAGATAATGATATTTATTAAATGGGATATTCATCACAAAAGCTAAAACCACTATTCCAGCCATGGCATGAAGAAGATGCTTTTTCAAAAGATAAAATGAATCACCAAAATATCTTCTTGCATGCTCCGTAGAAGAACTGGATATCATAATTATCCCAATTGTAAATAGAAGAATAGTTGATATTAATATGGTGAAATATTCTTTTGAAAATTTAATTCTTTCCATAAAAGTGCATCCCTTGCTTATTTATTAACTTATCTTAAGAACTTCTCTCTTGAATACTTCTCCTCTTTCTTTGTAATCTCTAAACATGTCAAAACTTGCACATGCCGGGGATAATAAAATAATATCCTTCTCATTACATTGCTTAAAAGCTATTTTTACAGCATCTTTAATATCTTTAGCAAAAAACAATTTATTTTCCCTATCTTTACTTAAAGTTGAGGCTATTATATCCGATGTCTCCCCGACAAGTATTAATGTCTTTACATTTACATCAATTTCTTTTCCCAACTCAGAAAAGTCCATTTTTTTATCCCTTCCACCTGCTATTAAAATTACTGGTTTTTTAAAAGATCTTAAGGCTGCTATAGTTGATTGTGGATTTGTTGCTTTAGAATCATTATAAATAAATACTCCCTTTATCCTTCCAACATACTCCATCCTATGTGGAAGTCCTTTGTAATCTTTAAGAACATCCACAATAACATCTATATCTATATCATCTAAAATTGAAACTGCTATTGCTGAAAGTACACTTGTTAAATGGTGATGTGGAAATGGAAGCTCTGATATTTTACATATTATTTTCCTATCAGATATATTAGAAACTATTGTATTATCTTCTATTCCTATTCCATTTTTAGGAACTCCCTTATTACTTAAAAATATTGGTTGAGATACTAAATTCTTTTCATGTGATTTCATTAAAGGGTCATCATAATTTAAAATTGCAAAATCTTTTTCTGTTTGGTTTGAAAAAATTCTTAATTTTAATTCAATATATTTATTTAGATTATAATGTCTATCCAGATGGTTCGAAGAAATGTTTAAAAGAACTCCTATATACGGTTTAAATTGCTCAATCCACTCCAATTGAAAACTGCTTATTTCAGCAATTACTCTTCCATTTTTTGAAATTTTATCCACTATATCAATTAAAGGATTCCCAATATTTCCTGCAACTAAACTTTCCTTTTTAGCAGACCTATATATATCACCCATCAGAGAAACAGCTAATGTTTTTCCATTAGTGCCAGTTACCCCTATTATTGGAGCAGATATAAATTTTGAAGCTAACTCAACTTCACTCCATACATCAATACCTTTTTTATTGGCAATTTTCAACAAAGGTAAATCTGCGGGAACTCCTGGACTTACTATAATTAACTCAACCTCATCCAGTAACCAATTTTTATGATGTCCACCCACAAAATCTATTCCTAAATAGTTTAGTATTCTAACTATGCTTGTTAGCTCATCCTTATCTTTTATATCGTTTGTAAGAACCTTTGCTCCAATCTTATTCAAGAATAGTGTAGTACTTATCCCACTTCTTCCTAAACCTATTATAAGAACCTTATTACCAACTAATTCTTTTATAATATCTTTCATAATAGAAAATAAAAAATTAAATGTAATTAATCTATAAATTTAATATAAAAGAGTAAGTATCCCGTAAGAGCAAAAATCAATGATATTAACCAAAATCTAATAATAATCTTTATTTCTGGCCAACCTAATAATTCAAAATGGTGATGTATTGGAGCCATCAGAAAAACTCTTTTTTTCGTAAATTTGAAATATAAAACCTGGATTATCACTGAAAGTGTTTCTACTACAAATAATCCTCCAATTATAATTAAGTAGAACTCAACCTTTAAAAGTATTGCAAGTATTGCAATTATAGCACCCAGACTTAATGAGCCTGTATCTCCTAAAAAAATGTCTGCTGGTGCTGCATTCCACCAGAGCAGTCCAATTGATGCTGCCATTATTGCTGCTGATAAGACAGCCAAATCTAATCCATATTGATATGTATTAGTGTTCCAAAGAACATATGCTATTAATGTGAAAACTGCTAAAACAGCAGCTGTTGTTCCCGCTACTAATCCATCTAATCCATCTGTTAAATTTACAGCATTAGTTGTAGATAAAATCATTATAGGAATCAAAATATAATATCCAAATCCCAGTTCTATTGAGCGATTAATTAGCGGAATTTCCAATTTAGTATCAACTCTGCAAAATGCAATTAAAAGGAATATGAAAATAATAGAAATAAGTAACTGAAAAAGAAGTTTGTATCTTGCAGTTAATCCCAATGATCTATCCTTTTTAATTGATAGATAATCATCAGCAAGTCCAACTAATCCACACAATATAAAAACAATTAGAGCTAAAATGCCTTCAAAAGATATTGGTTCTTCTGGATGTTTTAAATAATGAGCAAAAATAGCAACTAAATAACCGATTGTTGCAGTAATTAATATAATGAATCCACCCATTGTAGGAGTTCCAGTTTTTACCATATGAGTTTGAGGACCATCAACTCTGATTTTCTGCCCTATTTTTCTTGACCTTTGAAATTTTACCCAAAAAGGTGCAGCGATTATTGATAAAATTCCAGCTATTGCAGCAGCGACAATTATATAACTCAATTAAACCTTCCTGTAACTTTAAAATTTTATATTCTTTAATTTTAATTTTATTTTAATTTTTGTATTTTAGATAGAAACTATATTTATAATTATCACTTATAAATATAGTAAACTTCAATTATGAACAGTTAGAAAATCTGCGATTTCATCAAAAGCCATCGCTCTTGAAGCCTTAACCAAAACTATATCTTCAGGTTTTATTAAGTTTAAAATATTTTCTTTTATCTCATCATTCGAAGAGAATTGATAAACTTGATCTTTAGACATACCATTTGATAAGGCAGTTTTTGAAATTATTTTTGCGTTCTCTCCTCTTGTTAATAATAAATCAACATTTTGTTTAACAATAAGTTTGCCAATATTCATATGAGAAATCTCGCTAAATTTTCCCAACTCTAACATATCACCTAAAATTGCTACAGACCTTCCTTTTCTTTTCTTTTTTAAATATAAAAGTATTTTAATTGCTGCCTTCATTGATGTTGGATTGGCATTATAAGAATCATTAATTAGTAAAATATTCTTCTTACCCTCGTCCATCTGCATTCTCATTTTAAATGGCTTAACAGATTCTAATCCCTTCTTAATTTGATTGAGATCCATCCTGTAACTTATACCAACTGCTGCTGCAGCCAGAGAATTTAAAACGTACTGATCCCCGGTTATTGGAAGACTTATATCTACTTGCTTATTTTTAAAGCAGAGCTTAAATCTTGGTTTAGCCATTTCATCCAATATAATATCTTTAGCAGAAACTTGACTATCATTACTTAATCCATAATTAACTACTTTTGAATTACTGATTGATGAGAATAATGTATACCATTTATCATCCCGGCAAAGGATAGTAACACCATCTTCTGGAATTGCTTTAATCAATTCACTTTTTGCTTTAACAATGTTTTCAACTGACCCTAAAAGTTCAATGTGTGTATTATTAATCAAAGTCATTACTCCTATTTTGGGTTTACAAATTTTAGTTAAACGAGCAATTTGATTTAATCCTCTCATTGCTAATTCTAATATTAAGATCTGAATGTCATCATTATATGAAAGAATGGTAAGTGGTACTCCAATTTCATTATTATAATTTTTAGGAGCGCATCCCACTTTAAATTTTTGTTTTAACACTGATCTGATTATTTCCCTGGTAACAGTTTTTCCAATACTACCAGTTATTGCAACTACTTCATATCCACTTATTTTTCTTACATACTTAGCCATCTCTTCCAATGCTTCTTGAATATTCTCAACAAGTATAATTATCTTATTTAAATATATTTCTCTTTTGAAATTAAGCCTATTTTCATCAATTGATGTTAAACAGCCAATAGCTCCTTTTGATAGAGCTTCTTCAATAAATTGATGACCATCGCATTTTTCACCCAAAAGTGGTATAAAAAAATCCCCTTTATTTAGAGTCCTACTATCAATAGAAATACTCCTTATAATAGATCCAGGATTCCCAGAAATAATCTTTCCTTTTACTACTTTTGTTAATTCTTCTAAACTTAATTCCATTCTGATTTCATCTCCCTTAACATTTGTCTGGAAATCTCTCTATCATCAAATTCAATAGAGTAATTTGAAAACTGTTGATAATTTTCATGTCCTTTACCTAAAATAAGAACAGTATCCCCCATATTTGCCTTTTTCAATGCAATCTTTATAGCCTTTTTACGATCTAGTTCAATTAAATAAGAATGTTTAGCTTTTGTTTCTAATATACCTTTTTGAATCTCAGATGAAATTGCTTCTTCTTTCTCTGAGCGTGGATTGTCTGAAGTAATAATCACAAAATCACTTAATCTTCCAGTTATCTCTCCCATTATTTGTCTTTTTGCCTTATCCCTATCTCCCCCACATCCAAAAAGTGAAATTATTTTCCCTTTGGAAAGCTTCCTGACAGTCTTTATTATACTCTTTATACCAGCAGGAGTATGAGCATAGTCCACAATTACAGAAAAAGGTTGACCTTCATCTATTTTTTCGAATCTTCCAGGTATATTTTTTATGAGTTCAATTCCCTTTTTAATGTCTTTGACATCTATTCTCATACTGACAGCTGTAGAGATAGCAGCTAAAATGTTGTATACATTAAACTCACCAACTAACTCTGTATTAATCCTAAAACTACCTATAGGAGATACTACTGAAAATTTAGTTCCATTTAGCGAGAAGGTAATGTCTTTCGCGTAAATATCCGCTTTCTTCTTTGTAGAGTATTTTATCTGCTTAAGTCTTGTTAATTTTGATATCTCAAGTCCCCATTTATCATCACAGTTTATAATCGCAAATTCAGCACTTATATTATTTTCGCCTGTAAATAGTTTCTTCTTTGCTTCAAAATAGTTTCTTATATCACGATGATAATCCAGGTGTTCATGACTTAGATTGGTAAAAACAACTCCATAAAAGTTAAAAAAATCAACTCTGTGCAGATCTAAAGCATGTGAAGAAACTTCCATAACACAATTTTTTACACCCTTATTTATCATCTTTCTTAAAATAATGCATAAATCAGAGGATTCTGGTGTAGTTCTTTCTCCAACAATCCTATCTTCTCCAATCCTGTATTCAATTGTTCCTACTAAACCAGTTTTACTACCAGATTGATTTAGAATTGATTCAATTAAAAATGTCGTTGTTGTCTTTCCATTTGTACCTGTAACTCCTATTAATTTAATATCCGATGATGGATTTTTATAAAATATATTTGTAAATTGTGCTAAGGCAACTCTTGAATTTTTCACAAGAATTTGGGGGTGTTTCTTTATGTCTCCCTGCCATTTTTCTACTACAAAGGCTTTTGCCCCTCTCTCTAAGGCTTCCTTGATGTATAGATGACCATCGGTTTTTATTCCTTTTATAGATACAAACAGGTCACCTTTTAAGACTTTTCTGGAATCATATGAAATTCCACTTATTAAGGTGTCTAAATTACCCCTGGTTTTAATAATTTTCAATTCTTTTATTTTTTCTTTCAATAACATTCTCTTAAATCAATTTTAAAATTTAGAATTTAAAAGTAAAATTTCTGATACCATGACCTCTTCAAAATGATATTTAAAAATATTTTATCATTTTAACCCATTTAGACTAAAAAACAAAAATAATGGCTTCAAGATTTATTTAAAATTTTAGCACAAAATTTATTGTTCGATATCGGTAGTTAAAGGGGGAATTCGAAGATATTCTAATGTAAAACTCATTACATCTTTAAATACAGGTGCTGCAACAGTACTACCCCATACACGTCCATTTGAAGTAGAGGGCTCATCTATCATAACAATACAAGCTAAAGATGGATCATCCCCTGGGGCAAATCCCATAAAGGAGGTTATACTTATGCCACTATGATATCCTCTTCCACCCTCTATAGGCTTTTGAGCAGTACCTGTTTTTCCACCAACTTTATAACCTTCAATTTTAGCATTCTTCCCGGTTCCCTCCTCCACAACTCTTATCAATATAGATTTTATAGCCTCGGCGGTTTCAGAAGAAATTACTCTTTTTTCAGCAATCTTTAGTTTTGGAAAATAATCTATATCTCCATTCTTTCCACAGATTCTTTTAACTATATAAGGGTTTGGTGCAACTCCGTCATTTAAAATAGTGCATAAAGCTTGAAGTAGTTGAATTGGAGTCACTGATATTCCCTGACCAAAACTTATTGTAGCTTTGCTTGAACCTGACCATTGACTGTAGTGATTAAATACCCCAATTTCCTCTCCGGGTAAGTCAATTCCTGTAGATTGTCCAAATCCGAACTTATAAAGATAATTATAATAAACTTCATTACTCATTTGCTGTGCTAAAATCACAGCTCCAACATTTGCAGAATTAATTAAGATATCAGCAACTGAGTAGTCTTTTGCTACATGTCTAAAAGGTTCACTTATTACTCTTCCTCCAACTTTTATCGTAGGTGGGAGATGAAAAACCATTTCTTTTGATATAGAACCGGAGTCTATAGCAGATGAAGCTGTTACAAATTTCAAAATTGAACCTGGTTCAAAATTATAAGATATTGCAAGATTTTTTAAACTATCGGAATTTGACAGATTGAACCCGTTTAAATCAAAATCGGGATAATTAGCCATAGCTAAAATCTCCCCAGTTTTTGGTTGCATTACTATTATAGTTCCTCTCTTAGCTCCAGCTTCTTGAACACCTTTTTTCAATCTGGACTCAGTGTAAAATTGAATGTTTTCATCAATTGTCAAATGTATATCATAGCCATCTTCAGGATCTGATTTTAGTGTATATGTTCCAGGAACGATCCTTCCTAAACCATCCTGTTTCGCAATTATCTTTCCATCAACTCCATGAAGCTGCTTTTCATATTCCAACTCAACTCCTGCAAGACCTTTATTGTCTAATCCCACAAAACCAACTAAATGACAAGCCTGAGAATCCTTTGGATAAAATCTCTTATCTTCCCTGGCACTGTAGATCCCATCTAAATTTAATTCCATAACTCTGTTTGCTAACTCAGGGCTGATTTTACGAGTAATATATTCAAACCCACTATTGGATCTTGAAAGTTTCTCTTTCAAACTTTCTACATCCATATTTAATATTTCACTTAGTTTGATGGCGTAGTTCAATGGGTCCTTCACAAAATAAGGATTAGCGAATAATGTAACCTGATGTAAACTGAGAGCTAACTCCTTTCCATTTTTATCGTAGATCTTACCACGCTGAGCGAATAGATTATAATCTCTATCGTGTTGATTAGTTGCAGAATCAACATATTCTTGAGCATCTAAAACTTGTAGGTTAATCAAACGGTAAGATAAAATTAGAAAGAATAAGATGATGACTAGGAAAATACATATAGGTCTAAATTCATCCTTAGCCCTTCTGATGATTCCCATTTTATACCCGTCCCTTAAAGATTAAGGGAATAGAAGAGTTAGAATTGTTTTATATACATCTTCTTTAAATTCAGAATTAAAAAAGCTTTCATAACCTGAAGATCCTACTTGAGTGTCTTGGTCCTCTTCTAATGATTTTTGCTGCTTGGCTAATTTGTATGTATCAATATTTATATAATTTATTTCATCAGGGTTAGACATACCTAAATTAATTACTGCTTCTTCATAAATTCTCTGAGGTGATTGTAATTGAGCTATTCTAAAATTTAATCTTTCCTTAATTTCACTTTGATAATTGATTTCTTTTCTTATCTCATTAATTATCAATTGATTTTGAGCAACCTGGAAATTGAGCAAAATAATTGAGAAAGATAATAACCCCATCAAAACAATTGAAGTAACAAAGAATGTTAAGGATATTATACTTCTTCCTGTCTTTACTCTCTCCTGTTCAACCAGGTAAGACTTAGTTTTCCTTTTTGACCTTTTTCTTAATAAAATTTCAGCTCTTGTACCAATCACCATATCTCCTTAAATATTTTTAAATCAAAGGGGTTGGACCTTTTCAATTGCTCTGAGTTTAGCACTTGATGCCCTTGGATTTTTCATCACCTCTTTACTTGTTGGCATCAAGGCACCCTTAGAAATTAATTTTGCCTTATCTTTCCTGCCACAAGTACAGACAGGATACCACTCAGGGCAAATGCAGCCATCGATCAGTTTTAGAAAAATATTTTTAACCAGCCTATCTTCTAATGAATGATAAGAAAGAACCACAATTCTTCCACCAACCTCAAGTAACTTGAATATATCCTCAAGTCCTTGCTTAAGAGAATTTAGCTCATCATTTACTTCTATCCTTATTGCCTGAAAGATCCTCTTTGATGGATGACCTTTTCTTCTTGCTTTACCACTAACTGCATTATTGATAATCTCTGTTAATTCTAATGTTGTTTCTATCTTCTTTTTCTTTCTGTGATCAACTATAGCCCTTGCAATTTGATATGAATATCGTTCCTCACCATACTTTTTAAATATCTCATTTAACTTTTCTTCTGAATAAGAGTTAATAACTTCATATGCAGTCAATTTTTGAGAAGAATCCATCCTCATATCTAAAGGACCTTCTCTAATGTAGCTAAATCCTCTTTCAGGATAATCAATTTGAGCCCAAGAAGTCCCTAAATCATAGAGTGCTCCCGATATAGTAGAAAGACCCAACTCCTTTGCTATGTAAAGAACATCTTTAAAATTTCCGTGTATTAATTTAAAACTTGTTTTGTATTTGGATAATCTATTTCTGGCGGCGCATAAGGCCTGTTTGTCTCTATCTATACCTATTAATATGCCTTCGGGGGCAATTGCTTTAATTATTTCTTCAGCGTGACCTGCGCCGCCTACTGTATTGTCGATTATTGTTGACCCATTTTTAGGTCTTAATATATTTATAATTTCATCCAACATCACAGGCACATGCCATGGTGTTGAATGTTGTTTATTAAAATCCAAGGTCTTCTATATCTTTCGATATTTCTAAAAATTCTTTATCTGCTTTCTTAAAAAACTTATCCCAATTTTTCCTTGACCATATCTCAATTCTTCCCCAAACTCCAACTAAAGCAATCTCTTTTTCAAGTTCTGCATATTTTCTAAGAGTTGAGGGAATAGTTACCCTTCCCTGTTGATCCATGAATTCCTCGCTTGCAGATGATGAAATCCATCGAGCATATTCCTGTACTTTTTTTCTTGATATTGGTAAAGCTTTAATTTTATTTTCGAGTGAGGTGAATTCATCAAATGTAAATAAAAATAGGCATTTTTCATTAACGCCTTTTGCTATAACGAAGCCATGTTCTAATTGAGGTCTAAATTTAGAAGGAATAAATAATCTGCCTTTTTTATCTAAGTTGTGAAAAAAAGTACCAAGAAACACTCTAATCACCATTCTAATTCAGTAAATTTTACAAGTGGTGTATTATATATTTCTATATAGAATCTAAAAATCCTCCATTTTCCTCCACAATATACCACAATGCCCCTCCCAATATCTATAAATTTTTAAAAAAATTAGAAAAATTTTCAAAATAATATTTTGAGTGAATTTTTTTCTACTTTTAATAAAGTAAACAAAGAAATTTAAGTTATAAAAAGGGTTCAGGTCTTGGTATGAGACATATCAAAAACAGGTTCAGGTCTTGATATAGGACACATCAGCTTTGAGTATACTTCATTAATTTTATATCCTCTCCCCTGGTGGGAGAGGAATAAGGAGATGGGACAGGGGGAGGGTAAGATGTCTTCGAAACTATGCCACAAAGCTATGTTATGGAAATTTGTAGGGCAAGGTTTTAAGTGTCATTGCGAAAAGCTAGATTGCTGAGTTTATTCTTCCTCTTCCTCGTAAGAAACAACCTCAGGTTTTCCTCCCATTTTCTCTACAAGTATCTCTATCTTCTTTTCAGCTTCATTCAATTTTTTTAAGCAGTGGGTGGAAAGTTTTATTCCTTTCTCAAATTTTTTTAATGATTCCTCTAAATTTAAATCACCTTTTTCTAAAGTTGAAACAATTCCCTCAAGTTCTTTTAGGACTTCATCAAAATCTCTCTGTTCTAAATTTTCCTTATTCATATTCTTCTCCTTATTAACAGAATTTTAAAAAATTTTTATTAAAAAAGTACTTAACTTTAATTTAAATATCAGATTTTCATTTTACAAATATCTTTCTCTAAAACTTTACATACTATATCCCCTTTAAAAAGAAGTACATCAACTTCCTGACCTATTTTTACATCATCTGAACTCCTTATAATTGTCTTTTCTGGAACCATATAACAAACACTATATCCTCTTGATAATATGGCAAGTGGGCTCAGGGTATTCAGCTTTTCAGATAAATTCTTAAAAGAACTCTTTCTTTCATTAATTATGACAGATATTGCCTTTTGTAAGTCTCCATAAAGGTAATTTGCTTGATTTTTAAGATTTGTAGTAACCCTTGGCAAACTTGTTCTTAGTCTGGTTATATAACTATAGATTTGATTCAAAAGTTCAGATTTCTCTGGCATTACCATTTCAGCAGCTGCAGATGGAGTTGGTGCTCTTAGATCAGCAACAAAATCTGATATTGTAAAATCAGTTTCATGACCAACTGCACTTATAATTGGAATTTCTGAAGAAAAGACTGCCCTTGCAACCTCTTCTGTATTAAATGCCCATAAAGCCTCAAGAGAACCTCCACCTCGAGCTAAAATTATTACATCAACCTTCCCATATTGATTTAAATTATCAATAGCTCTACAAATCTCAGAAGAAGCAGATTCTCCTTCTACGCTGGAAGGACTAATAACTAAATGATGATTTCGAATCTTCTATTCAATACATTTTTTATATCATGAAGGACTGCACCACCTAAAGAAGTAACAACCCCAATTCTTGAAGGTAAAAAAGGTATTGGCTTTTTATATCTAATATCAAAAAGACCTTCAGCTTTCAGCTTCTTCTTAAGCTGCTCAAATGCAATTAGTAGAGCTCCTTTTCCTTTTGGCTCTATGTATCTAACAACTATCTGGTATTCTCCTTTTCTCAAATACAGAGTCACTCCTCCTCTGGCCAAAACCTTCATACCATCCTCTGGTATAAACTTAAGATTACGATTATCACCTAAAAACATAACTGACCTAATTTTTGAATTCTCGTCTTTTAAATCAAAATACATATGACCTGAGCTGTGATGATGAAAATTGCTGATCTCTCCCTCAACCCATATATCCGGATAATTTCCTTCCAACAGTTTTTTCAATTCAAAATTAAGTTCACTTACTTTATAAATTTTCCCCTCTAATCTATTAATTTCATTAAAATCTTCCAACTATTTTCCCTCCATATATAATTTTAATATTTTTACTTGAATTGAATTTCTATTTTTCTTTAAATTGATAATAAATTTTTAAATATTTTTATAATCTTCTGAATTTTTTTCAGATAAAAAATCTATTATTGATTAGATTAAATATACCATAAATTTTTAAAAAGCATAACGTAGCTATTTATAAGATAGAGGTTTTTAGGAAGGAAAAAATCAAATTAATTAGTTCTCCTCATCATTTTTCTTTGAGGACTTTTTAGAATATTTAAAATCCTTTGGTTTATCATCAAATTTCCTGGAATCTGTGGTATAGAATCCAGAACCTTTAAAAATTATTCCAACTGAAGAAAAAATTCTTGTAGCCTCTTCTCCACAAATCGGACATAAAACTATATCAGTCCCGTTTAATTTTTTAAATAATTCAAATTCATTTCCACAAAAATCACATTGATATTGATATATTGGCACTTTTCATCACCTCACAGTTTCGAGATAATATAACTCAATTGAATTCAATTGTCAAGATTTCATTAAGTTGAATTTAAGTAATAAAAATTTATATTTTATTTTTTTACTTTTTTAAAATTTTTTATACTTTATTTTTTATATTCTACTTTTTCATCTGTTCTAAATATTCTTTTAAAATTTTTAAAATATCTGGTTCATCTTCTACTTCTGGATCCAATTTAATTAGTTCTCCTTCAAATTCTTTAATCTTTCCAACAGAGCTAAATTTTACAGTCAGCTTTCCTAATTTCTTTCCCAACACCTGACTTTCAACTATCAATGCATCTGATTTTTCTTCCCTTTTTATAACAACAGGTTCCATTGTTATTTGATTTGAAGAACCTGCAACAATAATATCAACAGCATCTATAGATTTAGCTATTTTCTCATCTATCTCTCTTCCAGCTGATGATAAGACTATTATTATATTTGCTTTTAACCTTAAATCATCAATAATTTTGTTAATAGCTTCTATTGGATCGATAGTTTCATATTTCTCTATGATATCACTTTCAGATCCTTCTTCTAATGGATATGGACTTATTCCTATTATAGCAATATTTCTACCTGACGATTCAATAATAGTATATGCATCAAAAACTAAACTTTTATCTTGCTTGGATACTAAGTTCGCACTTAAAATCGGAAACTCAGCTTTATCATTTAAATATAATATTTCATCCATTTTATATTTAAAGTCCATTGAACCTATTGATATCGCATCATATCCTAAAAGATTCATAAACTGAATCATTATTTCACCTTTGCTATATTCAGTATCATAATGTCCTGACAAAGCACTTCCAGCATCCAAAATAATGACATTTTCTTTTTGACTCTCTATTTCATTAATTACTGTCGCCCTCCGGGCAACTCCTCCTTGTCTCGGTTTTCAACCACAGGGTTGGATATTTCCTCTTGTATCATTGGTATGAAGTATTGTAATTTCTATTGGCTCAAATATTTGCTGTTTTATATCAATTTTCTCATCTAAAGGTCCAAAATCAACTACCTTATCAAAATCAATTACATTAGATTGTTTCTCCTTTCCACAACCAAATGAAGAAACAGCGCTAGTTATTACAAGAATAAATATTGTAAAGAATGTGAGATATTTAATCGTCCTACTTATTGAGAAATATTTATTTGAAATCATTGTACTTTATATTCTTTTAATTAATTTATTAACTGTCACTCAAATTACTACAATTTTGTAATTTTAATATTAAAAGTTATATACTTTGTTCTGTTACATATTTTATTAACTTTTTTTGCAGGATATTAAATCCTTATATTTATCAATAAGTAAAGATGCTGAATCTTCATAAGAGTATTTCTTTACAATTTCTACAGAATTTTTTGAAAATTCATTATATATATTTTTATCAGCTAATAATTTTCTGATTTTCTTTGAAAATTCAATTGGAGAGTTTCTTGTTAAGAACCCAGCTCTTTTATCAATATTTAGTTCCTCTACACACATTGACCTAACTGCTACTATGGGTAAAGCACATGTCATAGCCTCCAAAACTACTAATCCTTGCGTATCTTTTTTTGATGGGAAAAGAAACAAATCAGATTCTTTATAAAAATTGGGTATTTCATTATACGGTTTTGAATCTATAAATAAGACTTTGTCGTTAACACCAATTTCTTTAACCTTTTTCTCCATTTTTTTTCTTTCTGGACCTTCCCCAACTAATATTAAATAAGTATCAGGAAAATCTGAAATAACCATGGGAAAACTATCTATTAAAAGATCTAAATTTTTTTCCTTAGACATTCTTCCTATGTATAGTAAGATTTTACTGTTTTTACTAATTTGATATTTTTCTCTAACAAAATCTCCTGAAGCTTTATTAAACATTTTAAAATTGATTCCAGTAGGAATAACCTCAATAGGAGCTATTACACCACGGGTTCTTAATACTTCCTTTACTGTTTCTGAAGGAGTTACTACCAAATCACAATTATTAGAAAAATCTACACTTAATTTTATTGCCATTTTCTTTATAAATTTTTGAGGTAATGGAATGTAATGAGAATAATTTTCATAAAAAGAGTGGTGAGTAAAAACAAGTGGTAACTTATATTTCTTCACTAATCGTTTTACTACTTGTCCAAAAATTATTGGATGCTGTATATGTATTATGTCAAACCCTATTTTGGAAAATAATTTATCCATTTTTATGTATGTGGGTACAGGGATTCTTATGCTCTTTTGTATTATTGACGGGACAGATCCTAACCTGAAAATATATTCCTCATCTTCTTTATAATCAGGGTATGAAGGAGCAAATATATAGACTTCATGTCCCAATTTTCTAAACTGTTTTGCAAATAGATCAATGGAAACTATAACTCCATTTATAAATGGCTTATATCCTTCAGTTATAATCGCAATCTTCAAAATATATCTCCCTTATTAAAACTTAATGCTGTTGAAATTTTATGAATTACCAATTACTTACTATAAATGATATTTCCATTTAAAATAGTATAACAGACATCTGCATTTAATATATCCTTTGGCGAAATTTTAAATATATCATTAGAGAGAACAACTAAGTCAGCTAACTTTCCAACATCAATAGAACCCTTTATATCCTCATCTCCTGATGCATAAGCTCCCTCAAAAGTATAGGAATATATGGCTCTTTTTAGTGTTAACTTATGTTCTGGATACCAACTCCCATCCGGATAGCCATCTTCTCTTTGTCTTGTGATCGATACATAAAGATCCCTAATGGGGTTAATAGTTTCTACGGGACAATCAGAACCAAAAGTCATATGAACACCGTTTTTTACCAATTTATCCCAGGCATAAGACCACTTACATCTTTCACCCCATCCTTTTTCAGCCATTTTCATATCAGAAGCGAGATGATAAGGCTGCATCGATGCTATTAAATTTAGCTTTTTAAATCTAACAAAATCTTCCCTTCTAAGAATCTGGACATGTTCAATTCTATTTCTTAATTGCTTTCCTTCACTGATATCACTTTTATAATTATGTAACATCTTTTCATAAATATCTAAAACTTCTTTATTAGCTCTATCTCCAATTGCATGCATCGCGAAGTTAAGTCCAAGTTGATTTGCACTTCTCATCAGCCTTTCCACTTCTTCCTTTTCCATCACTTTTATTCCATAGTTATTTTTATCATCATCATATGGCTCAATCATATATGCAGTTCTTGAACCCAAACTCCCATCATAAAAAAGTTTAATTCCTCCAATTTTCGTCCACCTATTATCAAGTTTAGTATTTCTTTTAAAATGGTATAAATCTTCTGGCTCAATTTGTTCAAAGAAAGAGTATATTCTTAGATTCAACTCCCCTTCATTATTTAAATCAAATAGAATTTTTTGTCTATTCATACTTTCCATATTATGTACACTTGTTATTCCTGCTTTATTAAAATTTTTGGATGCAGTTTTAACTGCATCATAAATATTTCTCTTATTCTTTATCTTTAACTCTTTTGAAGTAGTTGATGAATTCAAAACTGGTGTCGGAAGGATATCTTCGATATTTTCCTTTTTTATCTTTTTTAAAACTAAATAAATTGCATTCTCTTTTAATATTCCAGTTGGAATTTTGCTAACAGATTTTCTTACAATCTCTCCTCCTGAAGGATCTAAAGTATGCTCATTAATTCCAGCTTTTTTTAACGCGATTGAATTTACCCATATACTATGTCCATCCTTTTTAAATAAAACTATAGGATTTTTATTATACACCTTATCAATATCAACTTTTGAAGGAAGTTTGATTTCTTTCCAATCATTTTCATTCCACCCATAACCCAGAATCCAGACATTTGGTTCAGTATTTTCTACTCTTGTCTTAATTTTCTCTATCACCTCTTCTTTTGATTTTGTATTACTTAAATCAATTCCAATCAAACTTTTAGCATAGCCTAAAAGATGAACATGACTATCAATAAAACCTGGAAGAACTACTTTTCCATTTAAGTCAATAGACTCATATTTGCTATTAGCCTTTGATTTAATTTCAGCATTATTACCTATAGCAATAATTTTCTCTTTTCTAACAAGTAAAGCATTCACTTTAGGCTTTAAAAAATTCATAGTATAAATATTTCCATTAAATAAAACTAAATCTTTAATCATAATTATCACTAAAAGTATAAAATTAAATTAATCATTATAAATTTTTATAACTTTGACTAAAAAATGTGCGGAAATTAATTATTTATATCTTTATAATTAATATTATATAATCTAAAACTTGAAATATTATACAAATCTAAGTATAAATTGTATTATAAAATATCAAATTTAAAATATGCTGAGGAAAAATTAAAAAAAATATTTAAAGATAGGAGAAAACATTGGAATTTTATAAAGTAGCGAATTTAATTAAGCCTAAAAAGATTGTTATTGAAGAATTTAAAAAACCTGAAATAGAATCTGATGAGGCGCTTATCAAAGTAAATTATGCTGGAATCTGTGGTACAGATATTGCAATTTATAACGGTGATTACAAAGTTCCCTTACCACTAATATTAGGACATGAATTTACTGGAGAGGTTATTGAAGTTGGTGAAGATGTGAGCAATAAAATTATAGGAAAAAGAATTACAGCAGAAATAAATAATACTTGTCTTTCATACCCTAAAAGAATAAAATGTTCTGCTTGTAAAAAAGGATTACCTACTCATTGTCTTGAAAGAACAGTTCTGGGAATAATAAATGCTAATGGAGCATTTGCACAATTTGTAAAAGTTCCAGCAAAAAATATTCATATATTACCTGATAATATATCAGTCGAAGAGGGAGTTTTCATAGAACCATTAGCAGCAGCCATTCAAACATTTGAACTTTCTAAATTTAAAATTGGAGATAAAGTTATTGTACTTGGAATTGGAAGATTAGGAGTTTTAATCTGCTCTATTGCAAATTCATCAGGAGCAGATGTAATTGCAATATCTCGCTCAAAAGAAAAACTCGAAAGAGCCAAAATTTATGGTGCATCAGAAGTAATAGATGGAAATGACTTTAATTTAATCTCAAAAGTAAAAGAATTAACCGATGGTCTTGGAGCAGATATTGTAGTTGAATCAACGGGATCAGAAAAAGGATTTAACCTTGCTATAAACCTTGTTAGACCAAGAGGAACAGTTGCCCTTAAATCAACTCATGGAATTCAAATAAATGATGTAAATAGTACTAAAATAGCAGTTGATGAGATAAAAATTCAGGGTTCAAGATGTGGTCCATTTTCTAAAGCTATTGAATTTTTAAACAGTAAAAAGATAGATGTAAAACCATTAATTTCAGAAATTTTTCCTCTTGATGAAACAGTAGAAGCTTTAAAATTAGCTCAACAAAAAATCAAGATTCTTATTAAATGTAGTTAAATATTTTTAGATAAATATGCTTTTAATTTCAATATAATTAATGGATCCATCTTCAATTTCTTTTTTTAAAGCATTCTTAACTTCTCCCTTTGCGGAGAAGTATAGAATCTGCCACCCTGATTCAGAAATTTTCTTTAGTGTTTGAATCTGTCTTTGCAATCTATCAGGGTCAGCTTTTATGAATGGGTCATCCATGATAAAAAATCCTTTTTTATCTTTTAAGAGCTTTTCGCCAAGCGAAAGTCGAATAGAAAGGTATAATTGGTCGTAAGTACCTCCTGATAATTTCTCAGTTTCTAATACAGCTCCATCCTTACGCTTAACTTCAATTTCGCTAATCTTTTGGTTGAAGAGTACTTCCTCATAAAGACCACTCGTTATCTCATTAAAATACTTAGAAACAGGACTTTCTTTACCAAAAAGTTTAGAAATTTTTTCTTTTTCTTCTGTTTCTATTTCTTTAAAAATTCCCATAACTTTCAAGACTGAATCTCTATTACTTTCATTTTCGTTTATAAATTTCTGCAACTTCTCACTAACCGCCTTTAAATCTACTGATGTTTTACAATATAAGTAGTCTTCTTCTGATTGCAGAATATCATTTGACTTTCTTTCTATCTTCCCTAAATCCTTTTGAAAATTAGTCATCATTTCCTCTAAATAGTCTAATCTACCCTCATATGACTCTTTTTCTTTTTTTAATTTTAGAACAACTTTTTCATCGTATTTTATATTCTCAGCTCTGTCTTTATACACTTCAAGCTCTTTGATTTCTTCATCCCAGTAGTGAATATTATCTTCTAATAATTCACCCTTCTCTCCAAAAAGATTTATTAAAATACCATGTTGTCTTCCCATTAATCCGCTTAATTTTTCCCTTATCTTTTTTTCTTTTTTATCCTCATCCAAACATTCATCTTCAAACTTTTGGATATTTGAATTAATATTTTCAATAGTCTTTCCACCCAAATTGAACTTCGAAATATCAAACTTAATCATTTCAAATTCCTCTGCAAGTTGAGACTTATTTTTCGTAAATTTCCACTTAAATATATATGAGATTGTGGTAGAAATTAAAGATAATGCTCCTACTATTAAAATAAATAATAATAATGGTGATGAGAATAATGATAATAATGATGAAGGTAATGATAATAGGATTGTAATAATACTTCCAAGTAAAGATATAGCGAGTATTATTTGTGAAATTTTTGCTAAAGAAGAGAAAAAATCATTTTTAGTTTTTTCCCCTGCTAATTTTTCTTTATTTGATTGATAATTAGCTAACTTTGGTTTAATTCTTTCATTTATCTTTCTCAGTTTTTCTCTAAAAACTTCAAGATATTGTTCTTTTTTTTCCAATTCTTTAACTTCTGGAAAATCTTTTTTCTTAAGTTTTTTTAGAGCTTCCTTCCCTTTTTCGTATTTCTCTCTTTTTTGAGCATGCTCGAATCTTTTAATCTCTTCTATTATTTGTTCTTTTTCTATTCTATTTTCTACCAATTCTTTCTCTACTTTATCAAATTCTTCTTCCTTAATTTCTTCAATTAAACTCTTAATTTCTCCAACTAATGTTCCTGCCTTTTCTACTCTTGATCTCAATTTTTCATCTCCAATGTCACGGAATTTGCCACCTGGTGTTATTTTACCTATTTCTTCAAGAGTTTGTTTTATTTGGGAAATATCTTCTGTCCTTAAACCTGTAAGTTGATCTGTTACATTAGTATAAAACTCACTTTCACGAGTAATAGAGAGATCACTATTTCTTATTATAAAAATATTACGACATTCAGATGGAGTTAAATCTGCTACTTCTGTTAAATTCCCTTTTTCTGGTAGTTTGATTTCTTTATCCTTATACTCTTCTATAATTACATAGCCCTCTGGATATTCATCTACCCGGTCTATATCTTTAGAAAAATCCTTAATATTTTGCCCTAATAGTAACTTTACAAGAGCATCTATAGTGAGTGTTTTACCTTCTTCGTTTTTACCCCAAAATAAATTGAAATCAGCTAATTGAAAAGGATTTTTATTCTTTAAAGGACCGTACCTTGTTATTAGAAACTCATTTATTTTCATAACTTAGTCTCCATCATTGCTTTAATTGCTATTTCACGCATTTGCTTTTTCTTTTCCTCTTCATAATCAGTGTGCCTAAGTTTCTCTATGAAGTCTTTAAATAAATCATCCTTAAGTATTATTCGTATATCTTTAAATTCGTAGTGTTCCTCAATACTTTTCCCTGAAGAAATCTTTTTTATTTGTTTTACAAGTTCTTCCTCACTCATTCCAATATCTTCACTATTTATAAAACCTCTAACTGTTAGAATGACCTTGGCTTTTGAATGAAGATTATTAAAACAACCTTTTACAACCTCTACAGGCTTTTTATCTTTAAAGGGGTCAAATTTTATATCAACTTCTTCATAATGAGGGGTATCAAGAAAATATTCTTTAGGTGATTTTCCAAGTTCAAAGATATTTATTTTCCTCTGCCCTGTTTCTCTTCTAGTTATCGAAATAGGCGATCCAGGATAAATAAAGTATCCTCCATTTTCTAATGTCCACATATCAAAATTCTTATGAAAATGTCCTGCAAGTATATAATCAATATTCAAATCCTTAAAATAAGAAAGTTTAACAGGCATATATCTTTCCTCACCCTCATCCCCAAAATCTTTTCTAGAAAAGAAGGCATCAAGCAGTTCCCCGTGATAAAGTAAAATATTTTTCTTATCAGGAGTTATGTTGTTCTTTAATAGTTGTAGTTTGTTAAAAATGTCTTCTCCCTTTATGGGTTCAAAGGGCAATCCCCATATTCTTACGTCTTTATATTCATCAAAAGGGCTGTTTAAGTCACTTAAAATTTTTACCTCTCCAAAATACATACCACTTTTATATGAATCTTTGTCATGATTTCCAGGAATAAGGATAATTTTAAAACCAGTATTGGAGAAAATATCTCGTATTTTAGGTTTGAGGTTTTCAGCATCAATGCCTTTATCAAAGAGGTCACCACTTATTATAAAAAGCTCAATTTTTTCCTTCTTTCCAATTTCAATG
>DAOWJR010000005.1 GCA_030640275.1 Actinomycetes bacterium
CTGGTTTAGTAGAATAAGATGGTAAAAAAAATAATATTAAAATTAATAAATAAAACCACCACTTTTTTGCCAAATATACTGTTATTGATTCTATTTTTTTCATTCCATCCATTTTTATATCCTTTCAAAGTTTATTTGAGCCAATGGCGTATAACTAGTTTTTATACGAAATCAGATTAATTTATAATCAACTCAAAACTACCTTCATTTTATCAAATTTCACTGAATTATGAAAAAATTACTAAATCAATTAGAAAATGAGTTAATAATTTGTAATTATAGTTCTAAAACAGTAAAGGGCTATCTTTACCCTCTATAAAAGAATATCTTGCTTTTAAGAAGAGTAATCTTGAGAAGTTAGACATTGAAAATATCAAAATCTTTTTATTGCAAAAGAAAAAAAACTAGTGTTTCGTCAAAAACTATCAACCTTTCTTTTCATTGATGCAATGTTTTTTTAAATATGATTATAAGTTTTTCAACTCAATTAATCTGTTGAAAAGTTAAATTTGCTCAGGAAATTGGAATTGGATGATCTTATTCATTGGATTTTATTTTTTCAAACTCTTCTTCTGTTATAAGAACTTCTCTGGGTTTACTTCCAGCATAACCACTAACAACTCCCATATCTTCCAATATGTCTATTAATCTTCCTGCTCTTGAATAACCCAATCTTAATCTTCTCTGTAAAAGTGATACTGATGCATAGCCAGCCTTTAGTATTACTTTTAAAGCTTCCTTAACGAGAGCTTCATCCTCCTTTGCAGCAGGAGAAATTTTCGATTCTACATCTGTTATCCCTTTAATATATTTGGGTTTAACTTGATTTTTAATATAGGATACAGTGCTTTCTACCTCCCTCTGAGTTACAAATGCTCCCTGGATTCTTATAGGAGTTGATGCAGCTGTTGGTAAATAAAGCATATCTCCTTTACCAATTAATTTTTCCGCTCCAACCTGATCAAGTATTACCCTGGAATCTGTTCCTGAGGTAACATTGAAAGCAATTCTTGAGGGAATATTTGCCTTTATTATTCCTGTTATGACATTAACTGATGGTCTTTGTGTAGCAATTATTAAATGAATTCCAACTGCTCTAGCCATCTGAGCAATTCTACAAATTGAATCCTCAACTTCAGATGCAGATATAATCATTAAATCATAAAGCTCATCTATAAAAACAATAATATATGGTATATGTTGAAACTTTTCTTCATCCTCTGTCAATTGTTGATTTAACTCATCCAAATTTACATTATATTGTTCTATAGACCTAACTCTTGCCTTTGCAATGATTTCAAATCTTTGTTCCATCTCTCTAACAACCCAGGCAAGTGCAGCTGCTGCCTCCTTAGGTTTTGTAACCACTTTTGTTAAAAGATGAGGAATCCCGTCAAAGATATTTAATTCAACCATTTTTGGGTCGATCATTAAGAATTTAACATCCCAGGGTCTTGTTTGATAGAGTAGTGAAGTTAATATATTATTTAAACATGAACTTTTTCCTGAACCTGTAGCTCCAGCAATAAGTAAATGTGGCATCTCTACAATATCGATAAATACTGGTTCTCCATTCAGGTCTTTTCCTATTGGAACAGTCAATATTCCCCTGTCTCGATTTATATCTGGAGATAATAATATATCTCCTAATGTCACTATTTCCTTTACTTTATTTGGGACCTCAAGTCCTAATGCAGCTTTTCCTGGTATTGGTGTTAATATCCTCAAATCTGGAGTTCCCAAAGCAACACATAAATCATTTTCAAGAGTTAATATTTTTCGCACCTTTATACCAGGTGCTAATTGTATCGAAAATAGAGTCACATTGGGACCTCTGGTAACATCACTAACTTTAGCTTCAATCTTAAAGTCTGAAAGTATCCTTTCTAATGTTCTTACTACATCTTTTATATTCTTTTTAGTAATAGTAGAGATTAAAGTCTTAGATTTATGTAAGATTGAAAGTGGTGGTATCTTATAAGTTTTATCTTCAACAACACTTGCAACTGACATTACAAGTTGAGTTGGACTTGTTTCATATGAAGTAGCTTTATCAGTTTGAAGTGTTTCTTTGGTTTTATATATTCTTTCAAATTTCTCAATAGGTCCAAATGCGTGCTTGGGCTTTGATTTTTTTTCCTTTAATTCAGCGGATGTATAAATTTTTTCTGATTCTTTTGTTAATATACGAGGTTTTGTAAGAATTGGTTTTTTAGATTTTAATTTCATAAAAAGGTTTTTTATATCATCCTGGATTTCTTTTAAAGATTTTCTTGTTAGTATCAAAATCGAAATAATAAGAGATAATAGTAAAATAATTGAAGTTGCAATCTTTCCAATAAATTTTGATAAATAATAAGTTAAATAACCACCTATATATCCACCATTAGTTACAATAAAGTTTCTATTTAGCATTTGATTTCTGCTTACTCTTAAATGAATAAGTCCCAGAATTGATATGAAAGTAATTAAAAGACCTATACCTATTTGCTTATAATTGGCTTTCTCTTCTCTCACTAGAAAAGATATTGACCAGGCAAAAAGTACAAAAGGAATTGCATATTTGCCAACTCCAAATATCAATTCTAATATTTCATTTATTTTTTCACCAAAGATACCTGAGGCTTTTGTATAAATAATTACAGCAAAAAGAAGGGCTGCACATAATACTAACAACCCATATAAATCTTTTTTCTCCTTAAGCATTGGTTCACTTTTTTTAAAATTGTGTTTGGATCTTCTTTTTGCCATTTGCTTTTTTCTCTTAGGATTTTGTCTTACAGTTTTTTTGCTCTTACTATTACGACTATTTTTATAAGATTTATTCCTTGTTTTTTTATTTGATTTTTTTGCGGACCTTTTATTTACCATTATTTTTACTTCTTCTATTAATCAACCAATAAATATTTATGTTAAACCTATATCAATACTGTTAATTATATTAATTCTATAATTAATTAGATTTTCCTACAGTAGATTTAATTTATTTAAAGATTCTTTAAATCTTTTTTTCTCATTTTCAGTAGCATTAACAAGTGGAAGTCTTAAAGGACCAACATTTATTCCCAGCATATTAACCATTGTTTTTACAGGAATGGGATTTGTTGTTATAAATAGTGTTTCAAATATATCCATTAATTTTAAATGGATCTTTAGAGCCTTATTAACATCGCCTTTTTTATAGCTTTCTATCATATCTTTAATTTCCTTTCCAACTATATGAGAAGCAACACTTACTATCCCATCTCCACCTAAATTTAAAACTCCAAATGTATCACTATCATTTCCACTTAATACTTTGAAACTATCTGGAGTTCCTGTAATTATTTTAGTAATCTGTTTGAAATCTCCACTTGCTTCCTTTACTGCTACTATATTCTCAATATTTGATAATCTTATGATCGTAGATGCATCAATATTTCTTGAGGTCCTTGATGGTACATTATATATTAAAATTGGAATATCAATATTTTCTGCTACTGTTTTAAAATGTTGATATAATCCCTCCTGAGGAGGTTTGTTGTAATAAGGACCTACTAACATTACTCCGTCCACTCCAATTTCCTGAGCAATCTTTGACAATTCAACAGTTTCTTTCGTTGAATATGTTCCAGTTCCAGCTACAACGGTAGCTATATCACCAACGGCTTCATTTACAGCTTCAAACATTTTACACTTCTCTTTTCTGGTTAATGTTGGAGATTCTCCCGTTGTACCACAAACAATAATTCCATCTGAACCTTCTTTTATTAATTTTTTAGCTAAAATTTTTGCCATGTCCATGTTTAGACTATAATCATCATTAAATGGAGTAACCATTGCTGTAAATAGATCTCCCTTTAATTGCTTATTCATTATATACTCCTGTTATTTATTAAAAATTCTGATTCATAAAAAATTTTAGTCTTCTTAATGTTTGCTTGATTTATCTATTGTTTACTACTCTTGATTTATTTACCACTTACTTTATTTACTTATTGTTACCTAAATGAAAGTCCTTATGAAGTACTTTTAATGCTCTTTTTATATCTTTTTTATTTATAAGACATGATATTGTTGAGTGAGAGTCAACTGTTTGTAAAATTTTAATTTTTTCTCTATATAAACTATTCGCTATTTTAGCCATAATTCCTGGTACGCCATGAATTCTTGTTCCAACAAGAGATATTTTAGCACAATTCTCCCTTACCCTGAAGTTTACATTTAGTTTATTTAAAATTTCTATAGCTTTTTCTTTATATTCACTATTTAATGTAAATATAAGGATACCAGGTGAAATAGTAAACATATCTAAACTGATATATTTTTCTGCAAGACTACTATATATTTCTAATCTCCTTTTATCCTCATCTATGTTCTTTTCAAGCTTAATTGAAATCTGTATTATGTCTGGAATATGAGTTACAGCTCTTGCAAATTTTTTAGTTTTAAAATCAATTTTACCCTCTTCAACCTTTTTTAAAACTTTTGTTCCTTTTTCTAGACTAAAAACACTTTTTAATTCCAGGGTTATATTATCACTCTTTAAGGCGATTTCAGCTGCTTCAATGTTTACTATTTTTGCTCCATGATAAGAAATATTAAATAATTCCTCATACTCAGTTTTTTCAATCACTTTTGCTTCTTTTACTATATTAGGATCAGCTGTAAACAATCCTGGAACATCTGAATATATCTCTACTCTTTTTGCATTTAAAGCAACTGCTAATGCAACTGCCGTAGTATCACTTCCACCTCTTCCCAATGTTGTTATGAAACCATTCTCACTTCTTCCTTGAAATCCTGCAACAACTGGAATTATGTCTTTTTTCAGTAAATCTAATATGTATTTAACATTTATATATTTTATTTGTGCATCACCATAACTATTGTCAGTAATAATTCCTGCCATTTCACCTGAGAGCGGTTTTGCTTTAAATCCCATTTTCTGAAGTATATTTGAGAATATAACAGCTGAAATTATCTCACCACAAGACATTAACATGTCTAAGTCCTCTTTTTGTGAAAAATCCACATCAACTAAGTTGAGCAAACTGTCAGTTGCATAAGAATCTCCCTTTCTTCCAATAGCCGAAACAACAACAACAGGAGATTCCTCTTTTTTCTTTAATTCAACGACTCTATCAACACACTTTATTCTTCTTTTTTTAGTTGAAAGTGATGTTCCACCAAATTTTTGTACTACAATTTTCATCTTTAATTTTATAAATTATACTAATGACAAATTTATATTTACATACAAGAATGATATAAAAGTTTAAAATCCCAATAGTTTATCTATTCCATATGTGAATCCTGGCATTTTTGCTACATTTCTAACTGCTAAAAAAATACCAGGAAGGAAAGATCCCCTTGATATAGAATCATGCCTGATAGTTAATGTCTGTCCTGTAGTTCCAAATATTACTTCTTGATGTGCCATAAGGCCCGGTAATCTTACACTATGAATATGAATATTTGAAGCAAAACAGCCTCTTGCTCCCTCTACCTTCTCCTTTTCTCCATCTTTTAATCTTTTCCTACTTTTATATATGGATTTAATAAGATCTGCTGTTGCCAATGCTGTTCCTGAAGGAGCATCTACTTTCTTATCGTGATGAAGTTCTATTATCTCGCAATCCTGAAAATTTGGAGCTGCTTTCTTTACAAAATTCATCATCATTGCTGCTCCAATTGCATAATTTGGTGCCATAATAACATTGGCTTTAACATCCTCTGCTTTTTTCTTTATCTTCGCTATTTTTTGTTCATCTATACCTGTTGTTCCAATCACTGCATGAATTCCATTTTCTAATGCAAAAATAATGTTATCAGGTGCAACTGAAGCATGGGTAAAGTCAATTAGAACTTCCGGATTGCTTTTTAATGTATCATTAACTGTCTTAACAGCAATAATTCCGGTACGAGGGACTCCAATTATTTTGCCTAACTCTATACCTGACTTGCTTTTACTGACAGCTCCTACTAATTTAATATCTTCCTCTAAAAGTATTCCTCTACAAATAGTGCTACCCATTTTCCC